>NZ_CP058627.1:3000000-3300000 GCF_013403565.1 Chitinibacter bivalviorum
ATGTTTTTTGGTAAATACCGGCCTGAATCAATCTGAGTTGTGAACTCATGCCATTCAGACTTTCTGAATGGCTGACGAGTAAAAAGCCACCAGGTTGTAAACGCTGAATGCAACGATTGACGACCTGTGCTTTGGTTTCAATATCAAAATAAATCAGTACATTGCGCAGGAAAATCACATCAAACGGCGCCATGCTGGGAAATTCTTCAATCAGATTGATGACCTTAAATTCCACGCGTTGGCGTAGCTCGCGCATGATCAATAGCGTATTCAGTTGCGTGCCCTGACCTTTTAAACAGAATTTCTTGAGGTAGTTAACAGGTATGCCATCGCAGCGCTGCATGACATAGTGGCCGCCTCTGGCTTTGTCGATCACCGGCTGGCTAATATCGCTTCCCATCAATTGCCATGGGCCTGCCACGCCCAGACAATCGGCCAGCATCATGGCAATGCTCCAGACCTCTTCGCCACTGGAGGCGGCGGCACTCCAAAAGCGTAGAACTTGGCTGTGTGGGCGGGGCTGTAATAAAAATTGCTTGAGCCAGTCAAAATGCTTGGGTTCACGAAAGAAAAAAGTCTCATGCGTGGTGAGCAAATCTAGCGCTAATTGACGCTCGGCTTCTTCATCTTTGTGCGTGAGCAGGCGGAAATAGGCCTCAAACGTATCAATTTTTCGCGCGTGCAAACGCCGCATCAAACGCTGGGTCACCAGCGTTTTTTTGATGTCGGTGAAATGCACGCCCGTTTGGGCTTTCATCCACTGGCTGTAACGTTGAAACGTCGCGTCGCTCAATTGCATAATTACTCTTGGGCGTCCTCTGCGTGCTCATCCAGCATGGCCACGGCATCGTCGTCTATCATCGCCAACTGCGCCATTTCCTCCACGGACAACGCACGACTTAAATCAAGCAGCACCACAAACTTGTTTTGAACTTTGGCCATGCCCGCAATGAAGTCGCTGCGAATATGATTGCCAAATTGGGGCGCGGCGACGATGTCACTGTCGGGAATCGCCAGTACTTCATGCACCGCATCAACCAGCACTCCAATGTATTGCTGCTGTTCCTCGTGCTCAACTTCTACGATCACTACGCAAGTGCGGCGTTGAACTGCGGTTTCGCCTTTGCCAAAACGCAGCGATAAATCAATCACCGGCACCACGGCGCCGCGCAGATTCATTACCCCGCGCACAAAGCTCGGCATCATTGGCACTTGCGTCATCGGCATGTATTCAAGCAATTCTTTGATCGCCAAAATGCCGATGGCAAAGGTTTCACCGCAGAGCTGAAACGTTAAATATTGAGATAAATCCAAAGCGGCTTCTTCATGTTGCTGCGCCTTGTCTTTTCCCGTTTTAAGGGCAAGTGCTCCCATGGCTGTTCTCCAGTTTAGAAGCGGGTAAAGTCAGATTCATCAATATCGACATTCGCTTTCGACCCCATCACATAGCTTTTTTGCGGACTAGCGCTGACGGTGCTGCGGCGTGTGCTATTACTAGTACGACGACGACTCGCATGCCCTTCATCAAGGCGGAAGAAGGAAATTAAGTCTTGCAGATTCTCGGCTTGGCCACTGAGCTCTTCGGCGGTTGAGGCTAGCTCTTCACTGGAAGCCGAGTTTTGCTGGGTAGCGGTATTGATTTGCTGCACCGCTGAATTGACCTGATTCACGCCAGTGGCCTGCTCGCTGGCGGCGGCGGAGATTTCTTGCACCAAATCCGCGGTTTTCGAGCTTGAGCGCACCATTTCTTCCAGCAATTCCCCCGCGCGCTCGGCCAGTTTCACGCTGCTGCTGGCGACTTCGCCGATGTCTTGCGCGGCCACTTGACTGCGCTCGGCCAGTTTACGCACCTCGGCGGCCACCACGGCAAAGCCTTTACCTTGCTCACCGGCGCGCGCCGCTTCAATTGCGGCATTGAGCGCCAATAGATTTGTTTGGTAGGCAATGTCGTCGATAATGCTGATTTTGTCGGCAATTTGACGCATGGCGGTGACGGTATGGCGCACTGTTTCGCCGCCATCAGCCGCTTCGCGTGCCGCTTTATTGGCGATGCTTTCGGTGACTTTGGCGTTATCGCTGGTTTGGTTGATGGATGAAGACATCTCTTCAATCGAAGCCGAAGTTTGCTCGATGCTGGCGGCAGATTGCTGAGAAGTTTGGGATAGTGATTGTGAGGTCGCGCTGACTTGAACGGCTGCTGACGATAAATTGTCGGCGCTGGACTTCACATCAACCATGATGGTGCGGATTTTTTCAATGGCGCCATACAGCGAGGCCAGTACGCTGGTTTTATCGCCAGGTCGCAAATTCACCGCCACCATCAGATTGCCATTGGCAAATTCGCGCATAATTTCAGACGCGTAATGGGGCTCGCCGCCGAGGGTGCGAGTCAGATTACGCACAATAAATAACACCAGCAGGATGGCAATCACGATCGCAATGCCTGCAAGCACCAGCAGTTGAGTGAGCGTGTTGTGATAAATGCCCTCAGATTCTTTCGCCGCTTTAACGTTAAGTTCTTGCTGTAGATTGAACATCTTGTCGCAGGCTCCAGCCAGTGCACTATTGGCCCCGCTGACTTTCGCAAGTGCTAACTTTGCCTCTTCGGCTTTATTTTCGGAGCCGAATTTGAGGACTAATTCAGCACCGGAACGTGCCTCAGGCAATACGCGCTCAATTTCGGCGAAGATTTCACGTTCTGGTTGGGTGGTTTCGCTGGCGGGATCATCCAGTACGGCTTTGAGCTTTTTCATATTGCTGTCAAAGTCATCGCGTGCCTTGCTGTAGCTCTCGGTTGCTTTGGCGATGTTGGCCGCATCTTCATAAATCACCGCGTTGCGGTATGCAATTCGTATTTGCTGTACGGCAAGGTTCATCCGAGCGGCATACTCGATCTCGGCATTATTGATCGACACAATACTTTTCAGATTTTCATTCAGGTTGTTGTAGCCACGAACCGCCGCGCCGACGCAGACCAGTAGCAGCACAATCATCAGGCTAAATGCCAGTATGAGGCGGGTAGCAATCGTCATTTGTTTTTTCATTTTGTTTCATCTCCTAATTGCGCGTATTTATTTGTGATGAAGTTCAATATTGAACGTATGTGCTTCTATTCTTTTGAAATTAGGGTTTTCAGGGCTATACGTAGTGGGTGTATCTAATGTTGCGATTGCTTGGCCTCTTCGTTTGGTTTGGCAAAGTGCGCACTTTCTTTCTGAGTCGCAAAATGGATCAGCGATGGCACATCCAGAATCAACGCAACTTCGCCCGAGCCTAGAATCGTCGAGCCGCTAATGGCGCGCAGATGGCTAAACAGCGTGCCCAGCGGTTTGATCACTGTTTGGAATTCGCCTAATAACTGATCGACCAGCAAGCCTGCTTTGCTTTCGCCGTAATTGACGACGACGACGTTCTGGCGCTTACCGGGCGGCTCACCCAATTCAAGGAATTCGCTCAGATTGAGCACCGGCAGTACTTCGCCGCGCAAATTGAGGTAGGAATGCGTGCCATCGGCGCGCAAATCGTCGGGGATTTCGATGCATTCGACGACGACTTCAAGCGGAATAACAAAAGTCGATTTGCCAATTTGCACGAGAAAACCATCAATAATCGCCAGCGTCAGCGGCAAGCGAATACGAAAATGCGTGCCTTCGCCAACGGTAGAATCAATATCTATCGTGCCGCGCAGTGCTTCTAGCCCACGTTTGACGACATCCATGCCGACGCCGCGCCCTGAAATATTGCTCACTTGCTCGGCGGTGGAAAAACCGGGCTCAAAAATCAGTTTGTAAATCTCGTTATCACTGAGCACGGCATCAGCTGCAATCAGGCCATTGGCGATGGCTTTGGCCAGAATTTTGTCTTTGCGCAGCCCGCCGCCATCGTCGGCGACTTCGATCACGATGCTGCCTGACTCGTGATAGGCGTTCAGCCACACGTTGCCAACCACTGGTTTACCGGCTTGCTCGCGGAGCTCGGCCGATTCAATGCCATGATCGATCGCATTGCGTACGATATGCATCAATGGGTCGCCCAATTTATCGACCATCGATTTATCCAGCTCGGTTTCTGCGCCGCTAATATGCAGTTCGATCGATTTACCCAGCTCTTTGGATACATCGCGGACAACGCGAGGAAAGCGATTGAAAATCTCGCCAATTTGCACCATGCGCATCGACAGCGTACCGGCGCGAATTTGCTCGATCAGCGAGGCGATCGTGGCGGTGGATTCAATTTGTGCACTTTGCCCAGAATTGCGGGCGATGAGGTTGGCTGCCGCACCCGCGATGACTAATTCTCCAATCAAATTGATCAAATTATCGAGCTTGCTCGCTTCCACCTTGATGAATTTGGTTTCTGCGGTTTTGGCTGATTTTTGTTCGGTTTTGACTAGCACTGCGCCGCTGGCAATTTTGGCTGCGAGGGCAAAGTTTTGCTCTGGCGTGAGTGCGGTTACTTCAGTTTCTGGTATCTGTGGTACGACTGCTAACTCGATGGGCGCTGCGGTTTTGCTGATGCCCATATTGAGCCACGCTTGCGCCACGGCCTGACATTCCGCGGGGGATTGATCGGCGGTAATGAATTGAAAAGCCTCGGCCGCATGGGCCAGCTCGATAATGTGGATTTGGCTGTCTTCCCGCACAAACTCAAACACATCGTTGAGCTTTTTCGTATCGACATCACCCCGGAAAATCAGCTCAAAACGCAGGTAATTGGTTTCAGGGTCAAACTCATCGCCGCTGGGCAGCTGGGTCAAGACGGGTTGAATCGCGCTGATTTCGCCAATGGAGCTCAGATAGCGGACAAACGACAGCGGGTCCATGCCATTGCACAAGACATCAGGCGCAAAGCGCAGCGAAAGCAGCCAGGCCTGCTCGCTGGGGTGATTTTCCTGCACTGCTTCTGTTTCAGGCTGCGTGCTGTCTTCTTGCCCCGTTTTGCTATTGAAATAGGCTTTTAGCTGCTCAATCAGCGGCGGGTGCGCCATGGCTTTGAGTTTTTCCGCATCATAAATCACCGCCAGCATGGCTTTGACATGATCGTGGCAAAGGAGCAGTAAACCGGCTAGCTCATCGTCAAAGCCCAGCTCGCCCGAGCGCAGTGCATCGAGGATATTTTCTGCTTCGTGGGTGAAATGCACGATGGGATCGAGGCCAAACAGACCTGACGAGCCTTTGATCGTATGCATGGCACGAAACATCGCATTGAGCTGCTCATCGTCGGGCTGCGTGCCTTGCACATCCATCAGGATGCTTTCCATCGCAATCAATAATTCATTGGCTTCGTCGAGAAAGGCCGGTAGCGCGTGGTCAAAATCATTGCTCATGATTGCGCTCCAAAATCGCTAGGTAACACATCTTGCAAGCCCAATGCCGCGACAATATTGCGCAAGCAGCTTGAAGGCTGAATAAAATGCACTGGTTTTTCTAGGCGGCGACCTTCATTTTGCAGCCAAATTAAAATCTGCATAAAAGCCGTGTCGGCGTCTTGAACTTGCGATAAATCGAGCTGGATTTCTTTTGCTTCGTGCAGCGCGCTGGCCAATTGTTGTTGTGTGTCGCGCGCTTGATAGATGGTTTGCTCACCTTCGAGCACAATCAGTTTAGGCATGACGGGCTCCTTGGCTATGGCAAGACCAGCTTGGCAATGGCATCGAGCAAAATGGGCGGCTGAAAGGGTTTCACGACCCAAGCACGCGCACCTGCCGCTTTGCCCGCCGCTTTTTTGCTGTCGTCGGCCTCGGTGGTGAGCATAATGACGGGGGTAAATTTGTAGGCGGGTAGTTGCTTGAGCTGGCTGACAAAGGTGATGCCATCCATATTTGGCATATTCACATCGGACACAATCAAATTGAATTTTTGCCCATTGCATTTGCTCAGCGCATCTTTACCATCGCAAGCCTCAATGACGTCGTAGCCCGCATTTTTCAGCGCAATGCTCACTACCGTGCGCAAGCTCGAAGAATCATCGACGATTAGAATTGTTTTTGCCATGAGGCCTCCTTAAAAGAAATCAACCGAAGCTGCAGGGGTATTGCCCGTAGACGCAGATTGGCCATGGTGTAGGGCCTTTTGCTCCAGGGTGGTATAGGTGCGCTCTAGATCGCTGAGCCATTGCGAGCGATCGGGTAGCGTAAATTGCGCGCGGTTTAAATCCGATTGCAGCAGTTGCTCGTGCAATTTGTGCATATTGGCCAGAACATGGCCTTGAATCTGGCTGACGCGATCTTGGAATTGCAGATTTACCAAGACGTCTTCGACTTCGTGATTCACGGCGCGGCTTTCGGCTTCGAGCATGGCGACGTTGTCGTTGAGTGCTGCGGCGGCGTGATGGAAGTTGGCAATCACGCCTTGAATCACCGATTCGGCGCTATGGATGATTTGATTTTCTTCTTGAGCCAAGTGACTGGTCATGTTGAGCGTGTTTTGCATCGCCTGATTGATCAGCTCGACCTTGGCGGTAATGTGTTTACCGGTGTCGCCCGATAGATTGGATAGTTTACGCACTTCATCGGCCACCACCGCAAAGCCACGGCCCGACTCGCCCGCCCGCGCGGCTTCGATCGCGGCATTGAGTGCCAGTAGATTGGTTTGATTGGCAATGGCGCTGACCGAGGTGGCCATTTGTTTGAGCTCGCCCGTGAAGCTGGCTAGGCCTTTGATTTCATTAATCATCGTCTCGCGTCCCTGCAAGGCTTGATTGAGCGAGTCGATAATGGCGCTTAACTCAGTTTTGGCATTGGCAATAATCTGCTGGATTTCGCTTTGGCCGCCATGGCCACCACTGGAAATACGCACGGCATTATTGAGCTGCTGATTAATGCCGCTAAAGCGGCTGGCCAGATTGCCGACCGCATTTTCGGTCTGTTGGCGTGAGGTTTCCAGATTGCGCTGCCACACTGGGATTACATCAACCAGCAGCCCTTGCCAGCGTTTGGCAAATTCATCCAGCGGGTTCGGTTCTGGGCTGAGGCGAGTTTCGGTTTGAATGGGGGCTTCGCCTTGGGCGGCCCAGACGGCCAGACCAATAACCGCTAAGGAGCATGCGAGTGCAATCGCCCAGTGCGTATTGCCGACCAGCAAAATAATCAGCTGAACGATGCCCAGTGCCGCACCTGCCCCCAAAATCGTGCGATTTCTACTCATCGTATTCTCCAAAACCCTAATTGGTATCTCTATTGATAGCAGAAGGGAGTTGGCTTCGCTGACTAAATCGGGCCATTTTTGCGCGATGCTTACGCCATATCGCAGCCTACGCAACGCACAAAAATAGCCCGCGATTGTTAGTCTTTTTTGCCCACAAGCCAGACGCCACTTAAGACAATGGCCGCGCCCATCCATTGCATGGCGCTAAGGTGCTCACCCAAAATACTGAGGCTAAAAATAATCGTTAATACCGGCCCAAAGCTGCCCACCAGTGCGGTGCGACTGCCGCCGATACGGTGCATCGCGGCATTGGTGGCGTAGACCGGTAAGATGGTTGAAAACACCGCCATCAGCACGGCGTAACCCCACACTGGCGCAGGCTGAGCCAAGAGTAGTGCCATCGGCCGAGTCGCGATGAAGTGTAAAAAGATGGCAAAGCTGGAAACGGTTAACGCCAACTCGGTAAAACGCATCGAACCTACTTCACGAATGACTTTGGGGCTCAAGGTCATATACAGCGCAAACGAGATCGTGCTCGCCACCACAAAGCCAATCCCGATCCAGTCTGCTTTGGCGTGATACAGATCAGGCCACAGCACCAAAACCATGCCGAAATAGGTGACGGGCAGCGCGCGTTTGATACGTGCCGAGATCGGCGCGCCAAAAATCAGCGCCCCAAATAGCACGGTCATCGTGGGGTAGAGGCACAGAATCAAGCGTTCCAGACTGGCGCTCACGGTTTGCAGTCCGAGAAAGTCCAGGGTACTAGAAAGGTAATATCCAATCAGCCCCAAACCAACCAAAGCCCATTTTTGCTTGGGCGTGAGCGGCGTGCCTTGCTCGGTGCGCCACAGGCGTATGCCATGTAATAACACCGCGGCGATCAGCATACGCATCGTCACCAAGGTGACGGCATCAACGCCGTAGCGGTAGGCGAGCTTGACGAAAATGGCTTTGGCTGCAAAGCCAGTCGACGCAAAAATGGCCAGTAAAACGCCAATCTGAAATGAGCTAAATCGGGTACTGATACGGTTGAGCATTTGATTCTCCTCTGGTGTTGGCGGGACATCACCGAGGAGGGATCGCCTGCCGCGGGATGTTGACCGCGGTAACGATGCCTAGATAAAAGGCGAACGCTAGCGCGCAGGCGCGACTAGCAACCACGCAGCAGCGTGGGCATGAAGGGCGATCAGATAGGTGCAATGTGCTTTCATGCCTTAATCATGCTCGCAAGGCTTGTAAGCAGTCAATGACTGACTCTGTAACCAAATGTCTGATAGTGAACTGTGTTTGCGAGGCGCATTGAAAGTCGCCAGAATAGCTTGGCCTAAAAAGGATAACGCATGAAATTGTGGGATGATGTTTCTCTGTCGGCGCTGGTCGCTGGATTTGTGACGGTCTTGGTTGGCTTTACCAGCTCGGCGGTGATTGTATTTCAGGCCGCGCAAGCGCTGCACGCCACGCCGGAGCAAACCGCGTCATGGATGTGGGCGCTCGGGCTGGCGATGGGGCTGACGTGTATTGGCTTGTCTTTGCGCTATCGCGTCCCCGTGGTGACGGCGTGGTCTACGCCTGGGGCGGCGATGTTGGTCACCAGCGTGGCGGGGGTTAGCATGCCCGAGGCGATCGGCGCGTTTATGGTGTCGGGCGTGCTGATTTTGCTGATGGGACTCACTGGCTGGTTTGAGCGTGCGATGCAGCGTATTCCGCTGGGGCTGGCGTCAGCGATGTTGGCGGGGGTGTTGCTGCGTTTTGGCTTTGGCGCGTTTACCGCTTTGCAAACGCAATTGCTGATGGCGATCAGCATGATTGCCACGTATTTGCTATTACGTCGCTGGCAACCGCGCTATGCCATCGTAGGGGTATTGCTCGTCGGCCTATTGATTGGAATGGCTCAGGGGGTGGTACATCTGGGGAGTATTCGTTTTGAGTTGGCGGCGCCAGTCTGGACCACGCCGACTTTGAGTTGGGCGAGCTTGCTCAGCGTCGCGCTCCCCTTATTTATGGTGACAATGGCGTCGCAAAATGTGCCGGGCGTGACGGTATTGCACGCCAATGGCTATCGTCCGCCGATTTCGCCGATTATTAGCTGGACCGGTATCACGACCATTATTTTGGCGCCATTTGGCGCGTTTGCGATCAATCTGGCGGCCATTACCGCGGCGATTTGCATGGGCAAAGACGCGCACGAAGACGCGAGCAAACGTTATGTTGCGGCGGTGGCGGCGGGCGTCATGTATGTGCTGATCGGGTTATTTGGCGCGACTGTGGCCGCACTGTTTGCGGCATTTCCGAAAGAGCTGGTGCTGGTCGTCGCTGGTTTGGCCTTGCTCAATATCATCGGCAATGGCTTGGCGCTGGCGGTGCGGGAGGAGCGTCACCGCGAAGCGGCAATTATTACCTTTGTGGTGACGGCTTCAGGCTTGACGCTATTTGGCATTGGCTCGGCCTTTTGGGGTTTGATCGCTGGAGGTATCGCGACGCTGGCGCTGCGCAAATAAGCGAGCGAGGAAAATTAGCATTTCATTATTATCCCAATGTGTTAAAAAGAGCGCTCTTGCATAGTTAGAGTTGCGGCAATGGTTCGATTTTTAATGGCGATACTGGGGGTTTTGCTCTCGCTCGGCGCGCACGCCGAGGTCTTGGTCGCCGTACCTCAAGATGTACTCAATGATTACCAGCGACTCGTTGCCGAGCGCAAAGTCGAGGATATTCGGGATTACCGCGGTGCTGGCTCGCGGCGGGATACCGTTGAGGTGATTTTGTTTCAGCAGGCTTTGCGCTTAGGTGGATATCAGCAGCGGATTCAGTTTGTGCCAGTGGATAGCTATCAGCGCAATCTGGTCGAGGTCGAAAATGGCCGCGTGCTGGCTACCGCGACGACGGTCTGGGCGGCCGATGTGAAAGACAGCGCAGCCAAAAAATCGAACGCGATGATTCAGGATGGCGAATATGTGGTGGGATTTTATGTCGCCGCCAGTAATCGTGCCTTGCAAAGCGCGGATTTAAAGCGGCTGCAAACCCTGTCTGCCGTGAGTAATCAGAATTGGAAAAATGATCTGGCCGTGCTCGATAGTTTGGACATCCGTCGGATTCAAACCGCCCCCACTTTCCCAATGATCGCCAAAATGGTCGCCGCCGGGCATGGTGATTTCACTTTGGCCTCGTTCAAATCCGCCCCCGATATGCGGTATGAAATTGATGGGGTTCGGCTCTTGCCGGTGCGGGGCTTGAAAGTGGCGATGCCAGGCAGTCGGCATTTTCTGGTTGCACCGAGTCCAGAAGGCGAGCGACTGCGCGCGGCTTTGGATAAAGGCATTATGCAACTGCGCCAAGAAGGACGGATTCGCCGCGCCTATACCGATGCAGGGTTTTTCAATAGCAAAGTAGAAAGCTGGCGCTTGCTCAACCAGAAATAACCTTGCTTCTTTTGAGTTGCTTTCATGATTATGTGTCGTGAACATGGCTTAGTTTTAAGACCAATATATACCTGTAAATAATACAATTTTTCCTTTCTGAATTTGTATGTTTATGGCTGGTGCTTTAAGTGGTGATTACTTGTTTTTTGTAAAAAAGCTAACGGTGGCAAAGGTTTACCAAAATTGTGATTGATTTTGAATATTAAAAAACAAGTAAGGTTTTGATGGCGGAAGTAGCGAGTTTTATGCTAATGCAATAAAAATAAATACCAATTAATCTGGAAAAATGGTAGTGGCTACTTTGAAAATCCTGCCGTACGTCGGATTGTATATAGGGTAAATTGCGTATAAGCCGCATGTTTGCTAAGTATTAGTTTATTAGAGTTTTCTAATAATGTTTAACTCCGAAAAACACTGTAGTAGGATCATTGCAAGTCAAAAGCACCTAGTGCGGAGTGTATGCAATGGAACTCGTCTATTCACTACCTGTGATCGGTAAACCAAGTTTTAAATTTGCAGAATGGGTTTCTAGTGTTCCCCGTATTTGGAAAGAGCGCGTTGCCATTTATGCCTTGTATATTGCTCTGATGGCGGCCATGCCAAGGCTCTTGAATTTCATGATGGATTTGGGTCTGATTCGTTAATTTGAGCAATGCTCGGATACGCTCATCATTTTGGTTTGGATTAATGTTCAGATTTTATGATTAAGCGCCGAATCCAACAGTCGCCATGCTAGGCTATAGCGGCTAGGCAACTCGGGCAGCGCAGCGAGGGAAAACCACTGCGCATCTTCAATTTCGCCCTCTTGGCAGACAATGTCACCCGACTCATAGTCAGCAATAAAGGCAAGCATCAACGAGTGCGGAAAAGCCCAGCTTTGGCTGCCAAACCAGCGCAGGTTTTTGATCCGTACGCCGACCTCTTCGAGTACCTCACGGTGTGCACATTGCTCCAGGCTCTCGCCCGGCTCGACAAAGCCCGCGACCGCGCTGTACATCCCCGCTCTGAAATGCGGCGAGCGCGCCAGCAGCAATTCCCCATTAGACCCATCTCCACGCCGAATCAGCACCATGACGGCGGGGGAAATGCGTGGCCAGACTCGATGTTGGCAGACGCTGCATTCACAAGCCACTTCGGTGCTCAGGATCTGATTTCTGCCGCCGCAAAGACCACAAAAGCGATGCGTGCGATAAAAAGTCGCAATCTGGCTGGCGCGCCCAGCCAATAGCCACAGAGCTTCGCCGATGGCTTCGTAACTGGCGCGCAGCCCCATTTTCTCTAACTCTGGCGGCAAAGCGTCTTGTTCAGGCCAAATGGCAATTTGCACCGCTTGCCCTTGCCAGTACCCAATAATCAGGCATTGCTCAGGGGCGGGCATGTTAGCCAACGCGGCGGGCTTGGCCAATTCTCCCTTATCAAAAATCAGGGTATCGCCATGTAGGCCAATGAAGATCGAATCTGGCAAGATAATCTGGATAGGGGTATGGCTGGGCGTAAAGTCGTCGGGCAGCATGGGCAAGGTCTTGGTCTGAGGGGCGAACATACAGGCTGACGCACTGAGCGCGGCAGAGCTTGAATCAGTGTACCAAAACTTGCGGCCTGATTTGCGCTCATGCGGATGTCGCCAATTGACAGCTGAGCAAGAGAATTCTGATTTGTCTTTGAATTTAAACAATTCTGTAATGTTAGTCTTTTAGAATCAGCGTCATATAAAGCCCAAGCTGGGCTGAGAAACCACAGAACTGATTGAGAGAATAGCCATGAAACGTACTGCACTAATCGCGATTTTGCTCGCGGCCGCCTCTATTTCAACTGCCCAAGCATCCGACGTAGCTTGCGTATGGGGTTGTTTGGCGATGAAAGCCAAAGCAGCCATTGATGCTGATGCGGCTTTGAAGCCATTTGATATCCAAGTAAAAGCGGTGGATACCTACGATGTAAAATTAAGCGGTTCAGTGGATGAAGGCGAGCAAATGGCGCACGCAGGCGAATTGACCGAGCAAATCAAAGGCGTTCGTTATGTCTTTAACGATCTGATGCCAAAAAACTAATTAGCTAGTTTTTCGCAAAACAAAACCCCGCCTCGCGGGGTTTTTGCATTTTTGCGGTATCGTATGGCCCTCTTTCAGCTTTAAGCCCGCAGTGGCCATGATGCAGCCTTGGTTTGTTTATATTCTGCAATGCCGTGATGGCAGCCTTTACACCGGTGTCGCCGTCGATGTCGCAAAGCGCTTTGCCGCGCATCAGGCCGGGAAAGGCGCCAAATATACCCGCGCCCATCCTCCCGATTCAATTGCGCTGATTTTGCCGTGTGCGAATCGCAGCGTGGCGCAAAAAATCGAATATGCAATTAAGCAACTTAGTACGGCAGAAAAACGTGCCTTGCTTGATGGTAAGAACGCGGCGCTGATGCCGCGCTTTACAATTGATTCGATGGGTATGTGGATGGAGGCTATATAAAACAAGGATCTTGTTTGAATACCCTGGATTGGTCTCTCTGAGCTGACTTTACCGTTATTCTTCAGTGAGCGGCGTTTTGGGCGCATCCAGTGTCGTGATGGTTTTGCGCAAAAACAGCACCAACAATAAGCCGGGAACGGCGACGGCGACCGAGAACACAAAGAAATTCGCCCAGCCCAATGCCACGACCAAATAACCCGAGGCGGGGCCAACGTAAACGCGGCCAAAGGCGGCGAGCGCCGAAAGTAAGGCAAATTGGGTCGCGGTAAAGCGCGGGTTGCACAGACTCATCAGCAGCGCGACCGCAGCCGTCGTACCCATGCCGCCAGCCAGATTTTCCCCGCCAATCGCAAAGTACAGCAGGCCTAAGCTGGGAGCACCGTGCAGCGCGATCAACCAGTAGCCCAAATTAGTCAGCGCCTGCAACACGCCAAACACCAATAACGAGCGATACAAACCCCAACGCACCATCAGCACCGCGCCGGCAAAACCACCAAGAATGGTGGCGATCATGCCAAAGATCTTATTCGCCGAGCCGATTTGCGTTTTCACATAGCCCATATCGAGCAGGAATTTGGTCGATAGGCTGCCGGCAAAGGCGTCGCCTAATTTATAGGCAACGACCAATGTTAATAGCAAAATCGCACCGTCGCGGCTGAAAAACTCGTGCAGCGGCTCGATAATCGCTTCACGCAGCGAACGCGGCGCTTGGTGGATGACCTCCGGCTCGGGTGAGAACAAAGTCACCAGCGCCATTGCCGCCATAATCGCGGCCATTACCCAATAAGTTTGCTGCCAGCTTAAAAAGCCATCCGCCAAAATGAGCGCCAGCGCACCTGAGGTCAGCATCGCCATCCGATAGCCAAACACGCCAACGGCCGCACCCGCGCCACGCTCGGTTTGATGCAGTGTTTCGGTGCGATACGCGTCGATGACGACGTCCTGCGTCGCGGAAAAAAACGCAACCAGCAGCGCCAGTACGGCAAAAGTCGCCAGATGCGTTTGCGGATCCAGCCCACCCATAAAGGCAATCGCGCCTGCTAAGGCAAGCTGGGTCAGCAGCATCCAGCCTCGACGGCGCCCCAGAAAAGGCATTGGGAAACGATCAATCAGCGGCGACCATAAAAACTTCCACGTGTAGGGTTGGCCGACCAAGGTAAACCAAGCGATGGTTTTAATATCCAGCCCCGCATCCGACAACCACGCTTGCAGCGTCGAGCCGGTGAGCGCCAGCGGCAAGCCGGAAGCAAATCCCAAAAACATCGCCGCGGCGATGCGGCGATTGCTGAAAACTGCAAAATAATTTTGAAAGTTCATTGGGGTATGGGCTTCTGTTCTTTTTATTGATTGGCTTTGACGGCAATACAGGGTGATGTATTTAGGCTAAAGGGTAATCGTAATCCACAATCAAAGGCGCATGGTCGGAAAACTTTTCGTCTTTATAAATACTGGCTGCTTGCGCCGTAGCTGCCAGTGCTGGCGTTGCAATTTGGTAATCAATCCGCCAACCCACGTCTTTCGCATACGCTTGGCCGCGATTACTCCACCAGGTATAGCCGGGGATGGTAGGGTATAGCGTGCGCCAAGTATCGACCCAGCCGCTGCTTAATAATTGCGTCAGCCACGCGCGCTCTTCGGGCAGAAAGCCCGAGTTTTTCAGATTGCCTTTCCAGTTTTTCAGGTCGATCTCGTTGTGCGCGATATTCCAGTCGCCCATGATGATCACGTCGCGGCCAGACTCGCGCAGCTCATTCAGGCGTGGCCAGAAGCGTTCCAGAAAGCTAAATTTTACGTCTTGACGCTCTTCTGATGACGAACCGGATGGCAGGTAAAGCGACACGATCGATAGCTTGCCAAAGCGCACTTCCAGATAGCGACCTTCGGCGTCGATGTCCGCTATCCCAAGGCCCGTAATCACTTCGTCGGGCTCGTGGCGACAATACAAGCCCACACCGCTATACCCTTTTTTTTCGGCGTAATGGAAATACGCATGAAATTGTGCCGGCGTATGTTCGGGTTTGAGGTCGGCGGCTTGCGCTTTCAATTCTTGCACGCCGACCACATCGGCATTTTGGCTGCTAAGCCAGTTAAAAAAACCTTTGGTGGTGGCAGAACGTATCCCGTTCAAATTGGCAGAAATGATGCGCACGCGGCGTTTCCTTGTTCAATCAATGCTATGCTTACGGTTATTGTGAAATTACGCTTTAGGACTATGCCATGACCAACTTCCGTCAAGATTTCATCCGCTTTGCCGTTGCGCAAAAAGTACTCTGTTTTGGCGATTTTATCACCAAAGCGGGCCGTAACTCGCCGTACTTCTTTAATGCGGGTCTGTTTAGCGACGGTACGTCGGTCGGCGAATTGGCCCGTTTTTATGCGCAAGCGGCACTGGCGTCTAAAGTTCAATTTGATGTGCTGTTTGGGCCTGCCTATAAAGGCATTGTGCTGGCGTCAGCAACGGCAGTGGCACTGGCGAATGCAGGTCACAATGTGCCCTTCGTGTTTAATCGCAAAGAAGCGAAAGATCACGGCGAAGGTGGTGTATTGGTTGGCGCGCCGCTGAAAGGCCGCGTGATGATTATTGATGATGTGATTTCGGCAGGTACTTCGGTGCGTGAATCAGTGAATATGATCCGTGCCGCAGGCGCAGAACCAGCAGGGGTCTTGATTGCGCTCGATCGAATGGAGCGTGGCCTAGGCGAGCTGTCGGCGGTGCAGGAAGTAGAGCAGCAATTTGGTATTCCAGTAATTCCTATTGCATCTTTGCAAGATTTACTGACTTTCCTTGCAGACCAAGAAGGAATGACTGAGAATCTAGCGAAAGTTCAAAACTACCGTGCTCAATACGGTATACAGCAAGGTTAATTCATGCGGCATTGGCTCGTTTTAGCGTTGTTATGTACGACAGCACTGGCTGCCCAGGCGGGCAGCCTTTATCGCTGGGTTGATGAAAATGGCAAAGTGCAATACAGCGATAAACCGCCGACAGGGCACAGCAAGGATTTAACCCAGCTTGATAAATCAGGTCGGGTTCGTAATGCGGGCGACAATATGACCGAGGCTGAACGTGCTGCCGAAGCAGAACGTCAGCGCGTGCAGCTTGAGCAGCGCCGCAAAGATCGAGCCCTGCTGCAATCGTTCTCCAAGCCTGAAGAAGTCGATTTGCTGCGCGATCGCCAAATTGAAGCGGTTGAAGCGGGCAAGCAAACCAATCGCTTGCGCCGGCAAACGCTTGAAGAGCGACAAGCGCGACTGCAAAAACAGGCCGATCGCTTAAAACAGAATAAAAAGCCCGTCCCCAACGATTTGCAAACAGAACTTGATCTAAATCGTAACGAGATCAAGGCAATTGATGAATCATTGGTTCGCCAGGATCAGGAAATCTTGCAGATTAAGGCAAGGGCTGAGGCGGATAAGTTACGTTTGATTCAATTGCGTAGCATTTCGCCCAATTAAACTGCCCACACGATATCCTTGACTGCATATACGGGTTTTATCGTGTAGGTGAGCGACCTACTTAATGGCAAACTGCACTCCAACATTTAACTTGATGACAGATATGACTACTTCTAACGCTGCGCCACGTATTGTTCTAGGAATTGATATAGGTGGAACCGGCATTAAGGGGGCCCCTGTGAATGTTGAGACAGGTGAGCTGGTGGCCGATCGCTTACGTATTGATACGCCACAGCCTGCAACTCCCGAAGCGGTGGGCAAAGTGGTGAAGGTGATTGTGGATCACTTTGCCTGGCAAGGCCCTGTTGGCTGTACCTTCCCTGCGATTGTGCATAACGGTGTCACCATGTCGGCCGCCAATGTTGATCAGAGCTGGTTTCACGCGCCAGCACAAGACATTCTGGCCAAGGCGACAGGTTTGCCTTTGATTGTCTTGAATGATGCGGATGCCGCAGGCTCGGCTGAGGTAATGTTTGGTGCAGCCAAAGGTCGTCATGGCAAAATTATCGTGATCACCTTGGGTACTGGGATCGGTAGCGCCTTGATTGTTGACGGTAAACTCATCACCAATACCGAGTTTGGTCATTTGATTTTCCCGAAAGACACTATTGCTGAAAAATACTGCTCAGCCAAAGTCAAAGAAGACAAAGATTTAAGCTGGAAAGAGTTCAATCCGCGCCTGAATGCTTACCTTGAGCATTTACAACTATTGTTCTCGCCTGATCTGGTGATTATCGGTGGTGGGATTAGTAAAAAAGGCGAGAAGTTTATTCCAGAGATGAAAAACCTGCGTTTTGAGTTGGTTGCGGCCACTTTGAGAAATGAAGCGGGGATTGTTGGTGCGGCACTTGAAGCGGCGAAACAATTTAAGGTTTGACGGGGTATTGCTTTGGAAGCTATATCTGGCCTTGTGTAAAAGGCGATACATCAAAGCCCAGCATGCGCTGGGCTTTGTGCTTTAATGGGTTTGAAATACGGAAATTGCCGAGTCGAGGCGCAGCGCTTGAGTGCGCATTTCGCTAGAGTTTTGCGACAGGCGATTTGAAAGTGCTCGATTTTCCTGCACATCAGTATCAATAGCGGCAATCGATTGGCTCATATCGTCGACCCCCAGGCTTTGTTCGCGTGACGCATTATCAATCTCTTGCAGCATGTGCGTCAGACTGGATACCTGCTCGACAACGCCATGTACTTGGCTCGCCGATTGGGTTGCGAGTTGATGACCTTGATGAATTTCGGTGACCGAGGTATCAATCAAAGCCTTGATTTCCTTGGCAGCGCTCGCCGAGCGCTGAGCCAAATTCCGCACTTCAGCCGCGACAACGGCAAAGCCTCGTCCCGAATCCCCCGCGCGGGCCGCTTCGACCGCGGCATTGAGCGCCAATATATTGGTTTGAAATGCGATGCCATCAATCAGGCTGGTAATGTCGGCAATTTGCCGTGCACTTTGGGTCAGCCGCGCCATGGCTGCGGTCACGCGATCCATGGTTTCTCGGCCTTGATTGGCTTGAGAGGATGCTTGCTTGGCCAGCTGACTGGCTGCGGCAGTGGTTTCGGCGTTGCGCTTCACCATCGAGCTAATTTCAGTGGCCGTTTGCGCGGTGCGCTCCGATGACTCGGCTTGGCGGCGGCTACGCTCCGCTAGCTCGGTATTGCCGCTGACCAGCGAATTGACGGTTTCGGCAACAGCACTTGATGCGCCGCGTATTTCGCTGATGATCTGGCTGAGTTGCGCGATGGTGGTGTTGGCATTGTGTTGGAGTTCATCAAAAATCCCGCTACGTTGCCCCGTCATGTGCTGCGTGAGATCGCCGTGGGCGAGGGCAGAGAGAATCTGGCTAATGTCATTGAGCCCTTGCTCATTGGTACTGATCAGCTGATTTAGATTTTGACCCAGCTCGGCGAAAAAGCCGGTTTTCCCATTTAAATCAATTCGACCAGATAAATCACCATTGGCGGCTGAAATGACTAACTCGGCAATTTCACTGGCCGTCGCGAGCTCAGCAGTCCGATCTTGCCATTCAACGACTTGGCCGACGATTTGATCATGCGCATCTCGAATCGGGCTGAGTGTCACGGTATAGCGCCCATCGCCGAGTTGTACATCGCCGTTGCGCGTCTGTTCAGTAATACCTTGCAGCTTAGAATTGCTATGCAGCAATTGCGACAGCGGATAATTACTGAGTGCGCTTGGGTGAGCTAAACCTGCGCGCAGCGTAAAATTTGCGTCCGATGCCAAGTTGTAATAGATGATCCGCCCATCGCGATCCGCGATTTGCACGGGAGTAGATACTTGGTCGAGCGCTTGTTTCACCCGTAAAGTAAAGTCTGCATCTTGCGCCGCTTGTTGCATGCGTTCGCGGACGTGGTCGATTTCAGTCGAAATCATCGATTTCAGCCCTTTCATATTCTCCATTTGTAGGCTGTATTCACCTTGGGTATAGAGACTGGTTAAAGCCGCCATTTTCATTTCGATGCCGGTATGCGAACGCACAAGCTCATTGACGCGTTCGGCCATTTCTCGATAACCACCGTTAAATTTCTCGCTCGGTAGTGTGTGGTGAATATCGCCATCTTCATGCGCATTGGCCATTGCAATTTGCTCTTGGCTAAAATCGCGCAAATTGCGCACAAGCTGACTTAGCCCAGTGTTGAGCTCGGCTAATTCATCCTTGCCATCGAGGATAATGGGGTCCGCAAACTTGCCATCCGCGACGTTTTGAAACGATGTTTTCAGGCGCTCTAGATTGCGTTTCGTCGAAAGATAAAACCCCGCCAGCAACCACGCCGCACTCAGAAAGGCAATGAGGGCGACTCCGAAAGCAAAGGCCAGTTTGATTTGACGGCTGTGAATCCGTTCGGCCAATAAACCACTCAATTGCGTAAAGCCTGTTGAATTCAGATTGCTGGCTGACTGAGCAATTTGTAGGTTTAGCGCTGTAAATTGAGTTGACTCGGGGTGAGGTACTTGCTGGCTTTGTAATGGCTGCACAATGTGTTGTTGATACCGCGCTAAATAGGCGTTGAGTTGTGTGGCTAAGGGTGCCCATTGTGTTTTCAGGATGGCACCAACTTGAGGTTCAACTACGGTGATTTTGTCGATGCTGCTGCTCATTTGCGCCATCGTCTCTGTAAGTCGATCAGGCGCAGACAGTAAAATCAGTTGCGATTTCTGCTGCTCGAAATGTCCACCGATCAGCTCACTTTGTGCATGATGTAAGGTGTCGAGCAGCGAAGGCAATTTGGAAATAATCAAATCTCCGACATAGTAGCTGGCTGTTTCGGGGTCGAGCACGAGATTTGAGTTGTCGTTGAGCTGTGAAATCAATGCCAATGCGGCTGCACTGACTTGCCCCTGAGCCGCCGCGCCCAAGCTTGCTTGTGAAATCAGCTTGTTGATCGGCTCACTCAATTGTAGTGCTTCACCATGCGCTTGATTGGCGGCTTTGAGCGCGCTGAGCAGATCACCATTGATACGAGCACCATCCCCTGTTTGAAGGCTTTGTTGCCAAAGGGGAGTAATGATTTCTAGGAGCGCCACGCCACGTTGCTCTTGCTGGGCGAACTTAATGTCATCATGACCTGCGAGCCACACAAACATCAGCAGCAATAGCGTAGGGATGGCAAACAGCGTTGAAACTAAGAGGAATTTTTTGGGATAGCGTAGTTGATCCATCAGGCGGGTGGCGGGTGCAAGCACGGCTATATTCCTTTGGGGGTAGGGTCATCTTTAATGTAGAACAGACATGCGCAATTGCTAAGTTATTCATGGCGGGGATGAATATCAATCATGCTTACTCAAGTGACTGTTTTAGCGTAGAATATTGCCCCTTTACCGCTGTTTGAGGCCGCGCGCCATGCTTTACCCTACTCGTTATGATGTGATTGTTGTTGGTGGCGGCCATGCCGGCACCGAAGCTGCGCTCGCCAGCGCACGCATGGGGCGCAAAACCTTGCTACTTACGCACAATATCGAGACGCTAGGGCAGATGAGCTGCAATCCGTCGATTGGCGGCATTGGCAAAGGCCATTTGGTGAAAGAGCTAGATGCATTGGGCGGTGCGATGGCGCTGGCGACCGATATGTCGGGCATCCAGTTTAAAACGCTCAATTCCAGCAAAGGCCCCGCGGTACGCGCGACGCGCGCGCAGGCCGATCGCATCCGCTACAAAGCGGCGATTCGCCATATGCTGGAAAACCAAGAAAATCTCGATTTATTTCAGCAAGCGGTCGATGACCTGATTTTGGACGGTGATAAAGTCGTCGGCGCAGTTACGCAAATCGGCATCGAGTTTCGCGCCAGCGCCGTCGTGCTAACGGCAGGGACTTTCTTGGGCGGCAAAATCCACGTTGGCCTCGAAAACCACGTCGGCGGTCGCGCTGGCGATCCAGCCTCAATCACGTTGTCACAAAAACTACGCGAATTACAATTACCCGTTGGCCGCCTGAAAACCGGCACGCCGCCGCGCATCGATGGCCGTACGATTAATTTCGACGTACTCGGTATTCAGCCCGGTGATACGCCAGAGCCGGTATTTTCATTGCGCGGCACGCGCGAGATGCACCCGAAACAATTACCGTGCTGGATCGCGCATACCAACCTGAAAACGCACGACATTATCCGTAGCGGTTTTGATCGCAGCCCGATGTTTACCGGCAAGATCGAAGGCGTTGGCCCGCGCTATTGCCCAAGTATCGAGGACAAAATCAACCGCTTTGCTGATAAAGAAAGCCACCAGATTTTCCTTGAGCCTGAAGGCTTGGATACCAATGAATTTTATCCGAACGGCATTTCGACCAGCTTGCCGTTTGATATTCAGCTCGCGGCTTTGCAGTCGATTGAAGGCTTGGAAAATGCCCGCATCCTGCGCCCGGGTTATGCGATTGAGTACGATTATTTTGACCCGCGTGCGCTGAAAAATAGCTTTGAATCCAAAGCCATCAAAGGCCTGTATTTTGCCGGCCAAATTAACGGTACGACGGGTTATGAAGAAGCTGCGGCGCAAGGCCTGTTTGCGGGCTTGAATGCAGCGCTGTATGCGCGCGACGAAGCGCCGTGGTGTCCGGGTCGTGACGAGGCGTATCTAGGGGTATTGGTCGATGATCTAATCACCAAGGGCGTTACCGAGCCATACCGCATGTTTACCAGCCGCGCTGAGTTCCGCCTGCAATTGCGTGAAGACAATGCCGATTTGCGTTTGACCGAACATGGTCGTCGCCTTGGCTTGGTTGGTGATGAGCAATGGAAATTGTTTAGCGAGAAGCGCGATGCGATCGCCAGCGAATTTGAGCGTCTGAAATCGACATGGGTGAATCCGCGGATTTTGGCTGCGGCAGAAGCCGAACGCGTGCTGGGCAAAGCGATCGAGCGTGAATACACGCTGGCCGAGTTACTGCGTCGCCCCGAAGTGAACTACGCCAGCTTGATGAGTTTGGAAGTGGCCGGCCCCGGTGTGGCGGACGAGAAAGTCGCCGAGCAAATCGAAATTCAAGTGAAGTACCAAGGTTATATCGAGCGCCAGCAAGGTGAAGTCGCCAAGCGTGACACGCTGGAAGATGTTGCCTTGCCGGAAGATTTTGACTTCACCCAAGTCCCGGGCTTATCGAAAGAAATTCAGCAAAAATTGAGCACGCAGCGCCCGCAAACGCTGGGTATTGCCTCGCGGATTTCTGGCGTGACGCCGGCGGCGATTGCGCTCTTGGTGGTGTACATCAAGAAAAGTCGCATGGCTGCGGCGGCTGACGGATCAATAGCAAAGGATGTGCAATGAGCGACGTAATGAATGGCCAATTGGCCGCGATGCTGGCGCAAGGCTTGGCGGAAATGGGTTTGCCGCTGGATGAGGCGCAGCAGAGCAAATTGCTGGCCTATGTGGCCTTGCTGCAAAAATGGAATAAAACCTACAGCCTGACGGCGATTCGTGAGCCTGAGCGCATGGTGACGCATCACTTACTCGATTCGCTCGCGCCACTCAAATACTTGCCTGAAGGCGCGCTGCGCATGGTCGATGTCGGCTCGGGTTTTGGCACGCCCGGCATTCCGTTTGCGATTGCCCGTCCGGATTGGCAGCTCACTTTGCTTGATTCCAACCATAAAAAAACGACTTTCTTGCGTCAGGCGATTCTGGAGTTGCAATTACCGAACGTTAGTATCATCACTGGCCGCGTTGAAGCCGTGCAGCCTGAAGCAAAGTTTGACGTGATCACCTCACGCGCCTTTGCCGATTTGGGTGACTTTATTCGCTGGACGGAGCACCTGCTGGCTGAAGGCGGTGAATGGGCGGCGCTAAAAGGGGTATATCCTCACGAAGAAGTTGCTGGTTTGCCTGCAAGCGTATACGTCGATCATATTGATGCCTTGCAAGTGCCGGGTTTGGATGCAGAACGTCATTTGGTGCATATTCGCAAGCAGGCATAAATGCGGCGTTTCGTCGCCAGCACAAAGATTTGCCATCAAAAATAAGTGCTGTCCGAGTAAACTAGCAGCTTCGGTGAAAGATCTGCCTGAGCATGTGAGAGTGGTTTGATGAAAATATTGGCGATTGCGAATCAAAAAGGGGGCGTTGGTAAAACCACGACCGCCGTCAATCTGGCTGCGAGCCTTGCTCATTTGGGCAAACGCGTGTTGCTGGTTGATCTCGATCCGCAGGCCAACGCCACGATGGGCGCTGGGATTGATAAAACCAAGCTGCGTCATTCGGTGTACTCGCTGCTGATTGGCGATTCTGAAATTACCCAGACGATTAAAAACTCAGAGTCGGGCGGCTTTGACGTGCTGCCTGCGAGTCGCGATTTGGCGGGTGCTGAAGTCGAGCTGGTGGATGCCGAAGCGCGCGAAACGCGCTTGAAAACCGCGCTGCTGCAAGTTGCAGCGCAATACGACTTTATTATTCTCGATTGCCCGCCGGCGCTGAATCTGCTGACGCTCAATGGTTTGGTGGCCGCCGACGCAGTGATGATCCCGATGCAGTGCGAATATTATGCGCTGGAAGGGTTGTCGGATTTGGTCAATACGCTCAAACGCATCAAGCTCAATTTAAATCGCAAAATTGAAATCGAAGGCTTGCTGCGTACCATGTTCGACCCGCGTTCAACCTTGGCGCAGCAAGTGTCTGATCAGTTGGTGAAACACTTCACCAGTAAGTTGTATCACACGGTGATTCCCCGCAATGTTCGTTTGGCCGAGGCGCCTAGCTACGGTCGCCCTATTTTGGCGTACGACAAATCTTCAAAAGGCGCTCAGGCGTACTTGCAACTCGCCGAAGAATTGCTGGCGCGGCATAATTCGCTCGAAGCAGTCCCCGCGATGTAATGCATCGCAATCAATCGCAATATATTGTTCATCTGGCGTGCTAAGTACGATTGCCATTGTGCAATCATGAGCTTGAGCCGCCATCAGGCGTTGGAAGAAATATGGTAAGCAAAAAATTCAAAGGCTTGGGGCGTGGCCTCGACGCGCTGATGGGTGATCCAGCCGCCAGCGATGCGCTGAAAACACTGCCCGTAGATGTGCTGCAGCCGGGCAAATACCAACCGCGTACCTTGATGAATGAAGAGGCGCTCGAAGAATTAGCGAACTCAATTCGGGCGCAAGGCTTGATGCAGCCCATCTTGGTGCGCGAAATCGGCCTTGAACAATATGAAATTATTGCGGGTGAGCGTCGTTGGCGCGCCGCGCAGCTCGCTGGTTTGACTGAAATCCCCGCTTTGGTGCGCGAAATTGCCGATGAGGCCGCGCTGGCGATGGCGCTCATTGAAAATATTCAGCGCGAAAACCTCAACCCGCTCGAAGAAGCGATCGGGATTCAGCGCTTGGTCGATGAATTTGGTTTGACGCAAGAAGCGGCCGCGCATGCTTTAGGCAAATCACGCTCGGCTATCGCCAATTTGTTGCGCTTACTTAATTTGGAAGCGGCGGTGCGCGATATGTTGATGGCTGGGCAGCTTGATATGGGGCACGCCCGGGCTTTGCTGCCTTTGAATGAAGTTCAGCAGCTTGAAGCCGCGCGTCATGTTGTCTTGAAGGGTTTGTCGGTGCGTGAGGTTGAGGCGCTGGTGAAAAAGATGCAGGCCGAGCCAAAAGAAAAGCCGCATGTCGAGCAAGATCCAGAATTAGTTGTGCGCCAAGAGAACCTTTCTGCTCGATTGGGCACCAAGGTACAGATTCAAGCCGGCAAGAAAGGGCAGGGCAAGATCACGATTGAATATTTAAATGCTGAGCAATTGGAAGCGCTGCTAGCGCATTTTAAGTAACTTAATCCTTCCGCACCAAAATGTTGCCAAAAGGGTGCTCCTTAAATTACAGCGCTGAAAAGAAATGGGCTTTTTCTACGCCAGTAGCATGTGGCATGAAAATAAATGCTGTTAAGTCAATGTGTAAAATTGACGTAGGGCAAATCAACTCCGTATAATCGCGGGGTTTCGCTTATGGTGGAATGATGGTTAGGACTGCACAGATTCGGGGCGTGATTCGCTTGAAAGTGGCGATCACTATAGTGCTCGCGGTAGTGCTCCTACTGATTTTGGGTCAATCAGCAGCAATTGCAAGTGGTGTGGGTGGTTTGATCGCAATTTTCGGTAGCGTGTTGTATGCCGTGATCGCATACGGCTCGATAGGGGGCGTGAAATTTGCCCCGGCAGCCGAAATTATGCGCCGCCATTTTGCAGCAGAAATGGCCAAGCTTTGTATGACGTTGCTGGCATTTGCAGCGTTATTTGTTTTGTATCGGCAGGCAGATTGGTTGTGGGTGTTTGTAGGATACCTCGCAGCCGCTAGTGCCTACTGGTTTGGGCTTTTAATTCAATTTGACGGTAAAAAGTAGATCATGGCACAAGATGCAACTAGTTATATCCAGCACCATTTGACCTTTGCCAAAACCGACGCATTCGGTGGTTTCCATTTGGATACCTTCTGGATTGCCTTGGCCTTGGGCTTGCTGTTCGTTGGTGTGTTTGCCTATGTCGCTCGTAAAGCAACATCAGGCGTTCCAGGCCGTCTGCAAAACTTTGTCGAATTGATCGTTGAAATGGTTGATAGCCAGATCAAAGACGCATTTCACGCTAAATCAAAAGTAATCGGCCCACTCAGCTTGACGATCTTCTGCTGGGTATTCCTGATGAACTCAATGGACTTCTTGCCGGTTGATTTATTGCCAACGATTGCACAATGGATCGGTGTGACCTTCTTTGGTGCAGATCCGCATCACGTTTACCTGCGTGTGGTGCCGACTGCTGACGTAAACCAAACATTTGCCATGTCGCTGACTGTGATGTTGCTGATTATCGGCTTCTCGATTTCTGCAAAAGGCTTGTTTGGTTGGATTAAAGAGTTGTTCACTGCGCCTTTCCATGCAGATGGCGTGTTGATGACGATTCTGTTAGCGCCAGTTAACTTTGCTTTCCAATTGATCGAATTAGCCGCTAAGCCAATCTCTCTGGCGCTTCGTCTGTTCGGTAACATGTACGCCGGTGAGTTGATCTTCATCTTGATCGCCTTGCTGCCATGGTGGATTAACTGGGTGCTGGGCGCACCATGGGCGATCTTCCACATTCTGGTTGTTACGTTGCAAGCCTTCGTATTCATGATGTTGACCATCGTTTACCTGAGCTTGGCTGTCGAAGACCACTAAGATTTCTGTCCGGTGGCGTGTGTCGGTTGGGTGCACGACGTCGGACAAAGTTTTACCCAACCTAGTAACTTTTTGCTTTAAACCTTAGGAGTATCAAAAATGGCAACACCTGAAGTAATTGCTTCCGTACAAGGTATGACCGTAATCGCTGCTGCGATCATTATTGGTCTGGCTGCAATCGGTACCGCTCTCGGTTTCGCGATTCTCGGCGGTAAATTCCTCGAGTCTTCTGCTCGTCAACCAGAAATGATCCCAGTTTTGCAAACTAAACTGTTCATTATTGCTGGTCTGTTGGACGCGATCTCTATGATCGGCGTTGGTGTTGCTATGCTTTACACCTTCAACAACCCATTCCTTGCTGCCCTGACTGCTGCTGCTCACTAATCATTTGATCAGCCTTTAAGGAGGACATTCAGCGTGGAATTTAATGCATCTCTCTTAGGTCAGATGATCACTTTTGCGATCCTGATCTTATTCACGATGAAGTTTGTTTGGCCTCCGCTGACCAAGATGATGGATGAGCGCGCCAAGCGTATCGCTGATGGCTTGGCTGCAGCTGATCGTGCGAAGCAAGATCTTGATAATGCTGAGAAAAAATCAGCAGAAAAACTGCGTGAAGCGAAGCAACAGGCAGCCGAGATCATTGCACAAGCCGAAAAGCGTGCTGCACAACTCGTCGATGAAGCCAAGGGCAATGCCAAAGTTGAGGGCGAACGCCTGATCGCTGGCGCTCAAGGTGAAATCGAGCAGCAAATTCAACATGCAAAAGAAACACTCCGTCAGCAAGTTGCTACTTTGGCAATTGCTGGTGCAGAGAAGATTCTGCAGCGCGAAGTCGACGCTGCTAAGCATGCTGATATGCTGACATCTATCAAAGCGGAACTGTAAGACAGTCATGGCAGAACTTATAACCGTCGCTAGACCCTACGCCGAAGCGGTATTCCGCTTAGCCAAAGAAAGCAATACGCTTGCTCTTTGGTCGGATACCCTTGCCAATCTTGCGTTGATCGCAGGTAACAAGGATGCCCTTGACGTAGTGGCTAATCCAAAGTGTTCTGCTACTCAGGTTCAGGAGCTGTTGGTTGGGCTTCTGGGTACTGACGCGAGCGCCGAGGTTAAAAACTTCCTGGCAACAGTGATCGAAAATCGTCGCTTTACGACCCTACCGGCTGTAGCGACGTTATTCGAAGAGCTGAAAGCGGCAGATGAAGGTGTAGCGCAAGCGCACATCGAATCTGCTTTTGCTGTGACTGATGCCCAACTGGCCGAACTGACGGCTACGCTCAATCAGCAACTCAAGCGCAAGATCACAGCCGATGTGAGTGTGAACCCCGATCTAATCGGCGGTATCAAAGTAACAATCGGTGATCTGGTTATTGATGCCTCTGTACGTGGCAAATTGACCGCTCTTGCAACGAGCCTGAAGAGTTAGGAGAAATCATGCAACTTAATCCGTCCGAAATCAGTGAACTGATTAAAGCTCGGATCCAGAATCTGCCGCAGGGCGCGCAGGCCAGCACGACTGGTACTGTTGTGTCGGTAACTGACGGTATCGTGCGCGTGCACGGTCTGTCTGAAGTTATGCAAGGCGAGATGCTGGAATTCCCGGGCAATACCTACGGTTTGGCGCTCAACTTAGAGCGTGATTCCGTTGGTGCCGTAATTATGGGTGACTACAAACACATCGCCGAAGGTGATGAGGTTAAATGTACTGGTCGCATCTTGGAAGTGCCTATCGGTCGTGAACTGGTTGGCCGCGTAGTAAATGCATTGGGTCAACCAATCGACGGTAAAGGCCCATTGGGCACGACACTGACTGCGCCAATTGAAAAGATCGCTCCAGGCGTAATCGCTCGTCAATCTGTATCACAGCCACTGCAAACCGGTATCAAATCAATCGATACTATGGTTCCAGTAGGTCGTGGTCAGCGTGAGTTGATCATTGGTGACCGTCAAACCGGTAAAACTGCCGTTGCATTGGACGCGATCATCAACCAGAAAGGCACTGGCGTAACGTGTATCTACGTTGCGATCGGCCAGAAAGCATCTTCTATTGCGAACGTAGTTCGTAAATTGGAAGAGCACGGCGCATTGGCTCATACCATCGTCGTTGCTGCTGCCGCTTCTGAATCAGCTGCATTGCAATACATCGCTGCATACTCTGGTTGCACGATGGGTGAATTCTTCCGCGACCGCGGTGAAGACGCATTGATCGTATACGATGATTTGTCTAAGCAAGCTGTTGCTTACCGTCAAATTTCGTTGCTGCTGCGTCGTCCACCAGGCCGTGAAGCTTTCCCTGGCGACGTTTTCTATCTCCACTCTCGTCTGCTCGAACGCGCTGCGCGTATCAACGCTGATGAAGTTGAGAAATTGACGAACGGCGAAGTGAAAGGCAAAACAGGTTCTTTGACTGCACTGCCTATCATTGAAACTCAAGCAGGTGACGTATCTGCATTCGTACCAACTAACGTAATTTCGATTACTGACGGTCAGATCTTCTTGGAAACTGACTTGTTCAACGCGGGTATTCGCCCAGCGATGAACGCGGGTATTTCGGTATCACGTGTAGGTGGTGCTGCGCAGACTAAAGTCGTTAAGAAATTGGGTGGCGGTGTACGTCTGGCTCTGGCTCAGTATCGTGAATTGGCAGCTTTTGCTCAGTTTGCATCTGATTTGGATGAAGCGACACGTAAACAGCTGGAAAACGGTAAGTTGGTAACTGAGTTGATGAAACAAGCTCAGTACAGCCCATTGAAAGTGAGCGAGTTGGGTGTAACCCTCTTGCTGATTAACAAAGGTGCATTTGCTGACATCGCTGTTGACCGTGCTTTGGCATTCGAAGCTGCTTTCCTGAGCCACATTAAGGCAAATCACGCTGACGTATTGGCGCGCATCGATGAGAAAGGTGAACTTTCTGCTGATGATGAAGCGACAATCCTGAAAGCTGTGGATTCCTTTAAGGCCGGCGCTGCTTACTGATTTGAGACGTAAATAAAAGGATCAGATCATGGCAGGCGGTAAAGAGATTCGTACCAAGATCAAAAGCGTAAAAAACACGCAGAAGATCACCCGCGCCATGGAAATGGTTGCCACGTCGAAAATGCGCAAGTCTCAGGAACGCATGAAAGCGGCCCGCCCTTACGGTGAAAAAATCCGTAGTGTGGCCGCTCACCTGAGCCAAGCGCTGGTCGACTATCAGCATCCATACCTCCAAAAGCGCGAAACCGTCAAACGGGTTGGCCTGATTATGGTGACCTCAGACAAAGGCTTGTGTGGTGGTTTGAATACCAACTCGCTGCGTCTGGCTTTTACAAATGTAAAAGAATGGCACCAAAAAGGTGTTGAGACGGTTGTAACTGCAATCGGCAATAAGGGTTATGGGTTTATGAACCGCAACGGCGCGAAGGTCATTTCTTCTGTCGTTGGTCTTGGTGATACCCCACACCTGGAACAGCTGATTGGCCCGATCAAAGTAATGATCGATGCATTTATCGCCGGTGAAGTGGATGAAGTTCATATCGCTTACACTCGTTTCATCAATACGATGAAACAAGAGCCGGTGGTAGAGCAATTGCTGCCTTTGGCGAGCGAAGCATTTGAGCCGGCTAAAAAACCGGCGCGTACTCATAACTGGGAATACCTGTTTGAGCCAGATGCCAAAACTGTGATTGATGACTTGATGAACCGCTACGTTGAAGCACTGGTTTACCAGTCTGTAGCGGAAAACATGGCGTCTGAGAATGCAGCTCGTATGGTGGCGATGAAGGCCGCAACCGACAACGCTGACAAGGTGATCGGCTCCCTGCAACTGCTGTATAACAAAACGCGACAAGCCGCGATTACGAAAGAACTTTCGGAAATCGTATCTGGCGCTGCAGCAGTTTAATGGGCCCTGACGGATTAACTGGATTAGGAAAAACGATGAGCCAAGGTAAAATCGTACAAATCATTGGACCAGTTGTTGACGTGCAATTTCCACGCGACAATCTGCCCAAGGTGTATGACGCGCTCAAACTAGTTGGCGCAGATCTGACGCTGGAAGTTCAGCAACAGCTCGGCGACGGCGTAGTGCGTGCCATTGCCATGGGTACAACCGATGGTATTAAACGTGGTACTGGCGTAACGAATACTGGGGCACCAATTTCGGTGCCAGTAGGTAAAGCTACGCTAGGCCGTATTATGGATGTATTGGGCAACCCAATCGACGAAGCAGGTCCTGTGAACGCTGAGGCAACTCGCGCTATTCACCAAGCTGCGCCTAAGTTCGATGAGTTGAACCAAAGCATTGACCTCTTGGAAACTGGTATCAAGGTAATTGACTTGGTTTGCCCGTTTGCTAAGGGTGGTAAAGTTGGTCTGTTCGGTGGTGCCGGTGTAGGCAAAACCGTAAACATGATGGAATTGATCAACAACATCGCTAAAGCACACAGCGGTTTGTCTGTGTTCGCTGGTGTAGGTGAGCGTACTCGTGAGGGTAACGACTTCTACCACGAAATGAAGGACTCTAACGTTCTTGATAAAGTGGCGATGGTGTATGGTCAGATGAATGAGCCTCCAGGCAACCGTCTGCGCGTAGCGTTGACTGGTTTGTCGATCGCGGAACACTTCCGTGACGAAGGCCGTGACATCTTGTTCTTCGTAGACAACATCTACCGTTACACACTGGCCGGTACTGAAGTATCCGCTCTGTTGGGCCGTATGCCTTCAGCGGTAGGTTACCAGCCAACTCTGGCTGAAGAGATGGGTGCTCTGCAAGAGCGTATCACTTCAACCAAAACTGGTTCGATTACATCGATTCAAGCCGTATACGTACCAGCGGATGACTTGACTGACCCGTCTCCAGCTACAACCTTCGCTCACTTGGATGCGACTGTTGTATTGAGCCGTGACATCGCGTCTTTGGGTATCTACCCTGCGGTAGACCCACTGGATTCGACTTCACGTCAGCTGGATCCACAAGTGGTTGGCGATGAGCACTACACCGTCGCACGTGGTGTTCAGCAAACGCTGCAAAAGTACAAAGAATTGCAAGACATTATCGCGATTCTGGGTATGGACGAATTGTCTCCAGAAGACAAATTGGCTGTATCACGTGCTCGTAAGATCCAACGTTTCTTGTCTCAGCCGTTCCACGTGGCCGAAGTGTTCACGGGTTCACCAGGTAAGTACGTTCCGCTCAAAGAAACCCTCAAGGGCTTCAAGGGCATCTTGAATGGCGATTACGATCACCTTCCTGAGCAGGCCTTCTATATGGTTGGCGGCATCGAAGAAGCGATCGAAAAAGCCAAGTCGATGCAATAAGGGGTTAAGCTATGGCCATGACCATGCATGTGGACGTAGTTAGCGCAGAAGAGCTGATCTACTCTGGCACCGCCGAGTTCATCTCGGCTCCTGCCGACAAGGGTGAGATCGGTATCTTGCCGCGGCACGCGCCGCTGCTGACCCGCATTCGCCCGGGCGCGATCCGTATTAAGGTCGCAAACTCGAACGAAGACGATGTCATCCTGTTTGTATCAGGCGGCATGATCGAAGTTCAGCCGGATGGGGTAACGGTATTGGCCGACACTGCGATTCGTGGTGCTGACATTGATGAAGCCAAAGCGCAAGAAGCTAAGCGCAAGGCCGAAGAAGCATTGAAAAATCATGCTTCGTCAATGGACTTTGCCATGGCGCAGGCCGAATTGGTCGAAGCAGTTGCAAAACTTGCTGTCATCGACAAGATCAAACGGCGCGGCCACTAATCATCGCTTTGCGATGGTTTGCACTAAACAAAAAACCAGCCTTCGGGCTGGTTTTTTTATTGCCAAAATTTGTTGAGATTATTCAATTGCAAGTGCCAAGTTTGGTTAGTGGTAGGTATTGCCATGAATATATTTTAAATATTAGCTTTGATGGTAATACCCGCCTGTGTATATTCGGCTCTAACTGAGTTTTCGCACAAAGTGCAGATGACCCATTTCACGGACATAGCCCATTTGCTGATAGAGGCGATGTGCATGGACATTCTCGGGTGAGGTTTCCATTGTCAGGATAGCAACCCCTGTCGCTTTAGCTTCAAGTTCAACGTGGGCCAGCAGTGCTTCACCAATTTTCTGGCCACGGCTGTCGGGCGAGACAAATAAATCATTCAGTACCCAGCTGCGACATAAGACCATCGAGGAAAAGCTCATAAATACCTGAGCAAATCCAATGGCTTGATTCTCGGCATTGCGAGCGATATACAGTCGCGAATCGCCCAATACAAGACGCTCAGCCAAGAACGCGCGCGCTTCTTCGGGGCTTTGTGGACACTGCGCATATTGCAATGAATGATCGATATAAAACTGGCGATAGGCCACAAATAGCGGTGCTAGATCATCTAAATCCAGAATGCTGGCATTGCTAATTGCAAAAGTAGTGGTAGGTTGGGTCGCAGTGGCAAGCACAATGTTCTCGTTATTGTTGGGTGAATGTACTTGATGTTACAAAAAAACCGAGCGCAGGGCTCGGTTTTAGTTTTGCGTGTTGTAAATTGCGATTAACCCTTAGATACCATCTTGCGGATTATTGGTTTGCAAGCGGCGTTCTAGCTCGGCGATGCGCGCTTCGAGCTGGGTTACAGTTTCACGCGTCCGTGCCAATACTTCTTGCTGGATTTCAAACTCTTCACGTGTCACCAAGTCGAGCTTAGTAAATGCGCTGCCCATCATTGCGCGCATATTTTTTTCCATGTCTTTGGCTGGGCTCGATGCGATCGCTTCTGAGATTTTGCCTGCGATTTCATCAAAAAACTTTTCTTTCAGCATGATGTGCTCCAGAGCGTCAATAACTTAAAACTGAGTTTAGCAGATTCAAAGCATTACAAGACTTCGTTTTAAGCACCAAATGAGTGCGTCACTGCCATGACAGCAGGAATTTCTGTTCCAGTATAGTGCCATGGGACTATATCTACATCGTAACATCATGATTTTGCTTGAAAATCAGAGTTGGCACGCTTTCTGCTACAAGGAAGTTGTCTAATTCCGTTTTCCTATTTAAGGAGCAAACCATGAAATTCGTAACTGCGATCATTAAGCCTTTCAAGCTTGATGAAGTCCGTGAGGCTTTATCTGAGATTGGTGTGCAAGGTTTGACTGTGACTGAGGTAAAAGGTTTCGGTCGTCAGAAAGGGCATACCGAGTTATACCGTGGCGCTGAATACGTGGTTGATTTTTTGCCCAAAGTAAAAGTCGAAATCGCAATTACGGATGACATTTTGGAGCAAGCCATCGAAGCCATCGAAAAAGCCGCACACACCGGCAAGATTGGCGATGGTAAGATTTTTGTATTCGATTTGGCCCATGTGGTGCGCATTCGTACCAGCGAAACTGGCGACGCAGCCATCTAAATCTGAGCTATCTGGAGAGAGCGAAATGAAAAAATTCCTAGGATCTATCGCGCTATTGGGCGCGATGCTGTTCGCAGCACCGACGTATGCCGAAGAAGCATCCGCGGTGGCTTCTGCCTCAGCTGCTGAAGTGGTTGCGAGTGAAGTGAAAGCCAGTGTGGTTGCGGCAGAAACGAGTTCAGCCGTGGCTGTGGCAAGCGCTGTTACTGCGTCTGCACCTGCTGCACCAGTGGTAACGATTAATAAAGGCGACAATACGTGGTTGTTTGTGTCGACGGCGCTGGTGATTTTGATGTCGATTCCTGGCTTGGCGCTGTTCTACGGCGGTCTGGTTCGCAGCAAAAATATGCTGTCGGTACTGATGCAAGTCTTTACGCTGTTTAGCCTGATCTCGATTCTGTGGGTGGTATATGGCTACAGCGTGGCATTTACTGAAGGCAATGCGTTCTTTGGCTCGCTATCGAAAGTATTGCTCAAAGGCGTGACGCCAGACTCAATTGCGGCCACCTTTAATAAAGGCATTGGCATTTCCGAATTGATCTACATCGCCTTCCAAGGCGCCTTTGCAGCAATCACTTGCGGTCTGATCGTTGGCTCGTTTGCTGAGCGCATCAAATTCTCTGCGGTACTGGTGTTCTGCGTTATCTGGTTTACCTTCAGCTACTTGCCGATTGCACACATGGTTTGGTACTGGGCCGGTCCTGATGCCTACATCAATGCTGCAGCAGCTGAAGTAGCAACTAAAACTGCAGGTTTCCTGTTCCAAGACGGTGCGCTTGATTTCGCTGGTGGTACTGTTGTGCACATCAATGCTGCGGTTGCGGGTTTGGTGGGTTCGTACTTTGTCGGCAAACGGATTGGCTACGGTCGTGATCCAATGACACCACATAGCCTGACGATGACGATGATTGGTGCTTCCTTGCTGTGGTTTGGTTGGTTTGGTTTCAATGCCGGCTCTGCGCTCGAAGCCAACGGTACTGCGGCACTGGCCTTTGTAAATACTTGGATCGCTCCTGCTGCGGCAGCAATGAGCTGGTTGGTGGCTGAGTGGATTATGAAAGGCAAGCCTTCACTGCTGGGCGCGGCATCTGGTGCGGTAGCGGGTCTGGTTATCATTACCCCTGCGGCTGGTTTTGTTGGTGTGGGCGGTGGTTTGGTGATGGGCTTGATTGCTGGTGTGGCTGGCTTGTGGGGCGTGCATGGCTTGAAACGTCTGCTCGGCGCAGATGACTCGCTCGATGTATTCGGTGTGCACGGCGTGTGCGGTATCTTGGGTGCGATCTTGACTGGCGTGTTTGCTAGCCCAGATTTGGGTGGTACTGGCGTTTGGGATTATGTGGCGAACGGCGTAGGCTCGGGTTATAGCATTCTGGCGCAAGTCAAAATCCAAGCTATTGGTGTGATTGTGACGATTGTTTGGTCAGGTGTGGTTGCTGCCATTGCCTACAAACTGGTTGATCTGACCATCGGTCTGCGCGTGAAAGAAGACGAAGAGCGCGAAGGCTTGGATGTGACCAGCCACGGCGAGAAAGCTTACAACATGTAATAGCAGTTTGTTCCTGTGTGCTTGTAAAAGTGCATTTGATAAGCCCGCCCATCGGATGATGTGGCGGGCTTTTTTTTCGGCAAGCTCTGTGTAATTTGCTAGATTGAAGTTCAGCGCCTTTATTGGAAGTTAGTCGATGAAACAGATTCAGATTAAGCAATGGTTATTGATTTTGGCCGCCACGGTCGTCGTCGGCTTGATCGCGCTGGCTATGAGTAGCTGGGTTAATCAACGTCGCATCTCAGAACATGTCACGCAAGCGGGCAATTTGGCATTTCAAAGTAATTTATTAGGGCAATTGCGCACTCAAGTGGTTCAAGTGACCTTAAATGCCATGGACAATATCGTTGATAAAGATGAAGGCCATGTTCAACCCGAGCGACTTGCCGAGGCTCAGGCGTTGGTAAAAGGAATTGAGGCCGCGATAGCCCGTTTGGATGATGCCGCAGCGAAAGAGAAAATGACTGCCCTGTTTGCTAATTTGAAGCAATCGGCATTAATCGACTTGCCCAAATTAATTGAAAGTCGAGCCAATGAAGCAGCATTTGCTGCCAGTGATGATCGAATCGATGCTGATGGCACAGCACTTTCTAAGTATATTGAAGAGCAAGATGCCAAAGTGCAGGCTGCCTTCGCAGAGGCGCAAGAGCGTGAGCAAACAACGCTCGATAATGCGACGAACAGCATGATGATATTGTTTGCTTTGGTGGGCTTAGCGGTTTGCGCTGCATTGTGGTGGATTACCCGTAAGATTTATCAACCGCTCGAGATGGAGCCCGCCATGCTGTGCCAGTTGGTAGGCAAAATTGGCGCCGGTGATTTGAGCCAAACGATTCGCTATCAGAATCAAGAATCTGTGCTGGCTGGCGTGAGCCAGATGCAGGGCGAATTGCAGCATGTGGTCAAGGCCATCCGGCAAGTCTCCAGCCAATTAGGTCAATCGGCCGCGGGGCAAGGTGAGCGGGTGCAAGGCCTGCTGGCGCGCGTGGAAAGCATGAATCTATCGGTATCGGGTATTCAACATAGCATTGCGCAAACCAATGACGGTTTGCAACATATGACCGCCAGCACACAAGTGGCCACCGATTTAGCGCGTGGTGCTGGTGCCTATGCGGCAGAAGGAATTAATAGTATTAAAACGGCGGCTCACAGTATTGAAACTTTGGCGGGGGGCATTAACTCTGCGGCATCTGAAGTGCAGGAGTTAGGCGATCAGGCTGCGTCGATTTCAGGCTTGGTCATTAGCATTCGCGAAATCGCCGATCAAACCAATTTATTGGCACTGAATGCGGCGATCGAAGCGGCGCGCGCCGGAGAGCAAGGACGCGGCTTCGCGGTGGTCGCCGATGAAGTGCGCAAATTGGCTGAACGGACGACTCAGGCGACGCAGGATATTGTGGCGGCGATTGCCAGCATTCGCGAAAAAACGGGGCGCGTGGTCGCCGGGATGAATCAAAATGTGAGCTTGGCCGATCAAGGTCTGAGCGAAACGCAAGCGGCAGAAGCCACGATGGGGCAAATTTTGAGCAGCAGCCAGAATGTGGTCAGCGCGGTCGATGATTTGCTGCAAGTGATGGCGGTGCAAAGCGAGCAGAGCCAAGCGGTGATTCGCCATGTCGATGCCATCGAGCGGGGCGCGCAAGATAATCTGGCTACCTTCAGTGCGGCAGCATCGCAGTCTCAAGCGCTCAGCCAGCAAGCGCGTGATCTGGAGCAAGCGGTGAGTCGCTTCAGGGTTTGATGGGTATTTAGCTCAAGATATTTATTTGAAAAGATCACAGCAATATACCCGCCTTAGTATATTGCTGTGATCTTTTTGATTTGAGCGAATGTGAACGGCGTTTAGAAACTCAGCCGCGTGCGCAGCGGCGCCGGGATATGAGCAAACAAGAGTTCGAAATCGGTCGCATCCATCAGGTTTTTCAGCGTCAAGCCCAATTCCGTATCGCCCTCAATGGTTAATCGGCGTTGGAAAAACAGCGTATCGGGGTCTTCTTGACGGCGCGCAATCACCCAATAATCAGCCAAACACGCACGGAAAGTCACATCAGGCGCTTTCTGGCTGGCCATAAATTTGCCCGCCGTAAAGGTGTACGACAAGCCGCAGCCTATGTCGACGGCCTCAAGGCGAACAGTCTTGCCTTCCAACCAAGCAAAGTCTTCCTCGGGCCAGAGCTGCCCTCTGACTAAATTAAGCGCGGTCACCACAGCGAAGGCGGGGGGCGCTTCGGGCAGGATTTGTAGGATGCGGACGATAGGTTTAGGGATTTTCATACGCACTCCGTTGCCATAGATTGAGCGACGATTCCCGCTTGGCCATGCCGGTAACCATTGACGAGACCTTCGGGGTTAATGATTTGCCAGTCGGCATTATTTTGCTGGGTATTGATCTGAAGTTTATATGCAGCAATGATTTCAGACGTATACCTTGCTTGCGGGCTAATCCGTAAATAATCGACTCCGCGCATGGTATTCACATCATTGATCAATGCATGGCAGGCGGCCGATTGGGTTTGAATGCCGTTGATGCGCAAGAAATCTTGGCCTTCGCGTGTTTTGAGCACCATGCCGTCGGCGTGCTCAATGCATTTGAATTCACAGGCATCTTTGTTCAAATCGAAATGCCGTGCAGTAAAACAGCGCGCCGAAAACGCCAAAGGCAAACGGCCGTGCGCAAACACCTCGGTGGCAATCGCGGCGGTTTTCTCGGCGTTGATGGCCTCGACGGTGGCGCGGCTGGCTTCGAGCGGCGGTACCCAGCGGATCGCGCCCGCATTGGCATGCCAATCCAGCGCTGCGCCGTTGTAGATATTCAAATGTGGGCCCGCGATATAAGCGATGCCCGCTTCGCGCGCGACGCGGATTGCGCCCAGATCATTCGCCTCAATCACGCCGCCTTCTTGCGCCAAGCGGCGCAGGCTGGATAAATCCGAGCCCGATTCAAGCACCGCTTGCGAGCTATAGATGATTTGTTTGCCAGCTTGAGCCAGCTCTGCACCCAGCGCGAGCCAATCGGCGGTGCGTAATTCATGGCGGCGCGAGCAGACGACTTCGCCCAGATAAATCGTTGCCACCGGCCAGTCGGCCGCTTGCGCATAAAAATCGAGCACTTGCTGTTTGGGCCAGTAGTACAGTAGTGGGCCTAGAGTGAGTTGCATCGTTACCTCCATGGGCGACTGTAGGCGCCGAGGGTTTGTTGATGGCCTTCGGATACTTTGGTCAGCGCTTGTTGCCACGCGGGTTTGACCGAATAACGCGCATCGCCAGCGGCATCTATCGCCGCGCGCAGTGTTTTGGTCACTTCTGCCGTGTACGCCGGGCTGCGCTGGCGGCCTTCGACTTTGATCGCTTTCACGCCAATGCGGATCAGCTCGGGCAGCACCGACAGCGCATTCAGGCTGGTTGGTTCTTCCAGCGCGTAATAAGTGGTGTCATTAACGTCAAACCGACCTTTACACAGTGTGGGATAACCCGCAGGCTCATCTGCCTCAAAATGATCGATCAATATCCCATTGAGGCGTGTATCCATGGTATTGCCCTTGGGTAGCCATTGCACATGGCTTGCGGGTGAACACACCCCATGGGTATTGGGCGATTCGCCCGTCGCATAGCTCGATAAAATGCAGCGCCCTTCGGCCATCACACACAAGCTACCAAAGCCAAATACTTCGATCTCGACGGACGTGTTCTTGATGACGTACTCCACTTGCGGCAGTGTCAAAACGCGCGGCAATACGGCGCGGCGGATGCCGAAATAATCTTGCGCCAGATTCACCGCTTCAAAATTGGTTGCCGAGCCTTGCACCGATAAATGACGATTAAGCTGCGGATGCACGCGCATCGCGTAATCGAGCAGGCCCAAATCAGCCAAAATCACCGCATTCGCGCCCGCATCGGCGGCGGCATCAATCGCCGCGTGCCATTCTTTGACACGACCCGCTTGGGCGTAGGTGTTGATCGCCACCAGCACTTCACGGCCGCGAGATTGGGCGTATTCGATGCCCGTTTTGATTTGCGTATCGGTGAAATTAAGCCCGGCGAAGTTGCGGGCATTGGTGGCGTTTTTGAATCCCAGATAAACCGCGTCAGCCCCTTGGTCAACCGCAGCTTTCAGTGCAGGCAGGCTACCGGCGGGGCAAATGAGTTCGGGCAAATGAGCAGACATAGCAGCTCCCAGTTTGCAGACGAGTTTGCAGATGGGGCAGCTTAGGACGACTGGCGAGCGAAGGTTTTAATGCAGGTCAAGTTTTGGCTGACTGTTTTAGGGGCATTGGAGGTAGACGAAAAGGGTCAAATTGCAGCTTGGATGAGGGAAATTTCGCCAAATTTCGCGAATTAGGTAAATTAATTAGGGAATTAGTGTAAATCTGGCTTGGCGTTCGCGCTGTCTTGCTAGAAAATACGGGTACGCATTTTTTATGGCTACAGGCACGCCAGTGACTATCCGTCTCTGGCTGGACACCTCGAAGGAAATACACAATGAATATCGCAATGATCGGTTTGGGCAAAATGGGCGGCAATATGGCGCGCCGTCTCTCGCGCGGCGGAGCCAATGTATTTGGTTTTGACGTCAGCGCAGAGACTCGTGAAGGTTTGGCTAAAGAAGAAGCCAACTTTCGCGCTTTTGCATCTGTGCCTGAGCTGATCGCTGCGCTGCCAACGCCACGCGTGGTGTGGTTGATGTTGCCATCGGGCGATATCTCTGAAGCCGCTTTCACTGAGTTGAAAACATTGCTGGCTCCCGGCGACTTGATCATCGACGGCGCGAACGCGATGTACAAAGACAGCCAACGCCACGGCGCTGAATTGGCTGCGTTGAACATCAAATTTGTTGATGCGGGTGTTTCAGGCGGTGTTTGGGGTCTGCAGAACGGTTACTGCTTGATGTTCGGTGGCGACAAAGACGCCGCTGAAATCGCTACGCCATTCATGAAAATCTTGGCACCAGACGCAACACGCGGCTGGACGCACACTGGCCCAGCTGGCTCTGGCCACTACACCAAGATGCTGCACAACGGTATCGAATACGGCATGATGCAAGCGTTTGCTGAAGGCTTTGCAATGCTGAAAGCGAAAAAAGAATTCGATCTGGATGTGGCTGAAATCGCTGAAACTTGGCGCCATAGCTCAGTCGTGCGCTCATGGTTGCTCGACTTGGTGGCTGAATCTTTCTCGCATGACGTTGAATTGGCCGATCTGAACGCCTATGTACCTGATTCAGGTGAAGGCCGCTGGTCAGTGCTGGAATCGGTTGAGCTGGGCGTTCCCGCGCCCGTGATGGCAACGAGCTTGTACGCGCGTTTTGCTTCACGCGGCAATGACGATTACGCGATGAAAATGCTGTCGCTGATGCGCAATGCGTTTGGCGGTCACGCCATGTCTAAGAAATAAGCGGTCACGCCATGTCAAAAAAGTAAGTGGTCACGCGATGTCTAAAAAATAAGCGCTGAATAAAAGTGCTTAAAGCCCAAAACGCCGTCCCCGACGGCGTTTTTTTACGCTCATCTTCTCGCCATTTCGCGGCAATACCGCGATAATTGCGACTCTTTGATTTTCTTGTGGAAACCGCTGCGATGATCCATCAGCACATGCTCAAATCTTATGTCTACACTGGCCTCACCGCAGGCCCGAAACTGGTCGTGCTCGGTGCGGTACACGGTAATGAGATTTGTGGCCCGCTCGCGATTGAGCGTGTCATGCGTGAGCTCGATTCGGGTGAAATAGTGTTGCAACGCGGCCAGATTACGTTTATTCCGGTGACCAATCCCTTGGCGCACGCGAAAAACGAGCGCAATGGCGATCGCAATCTAAATCGCAATCTGCGCCCCAATGCCTTGCCACATGATTTTGAAGACCGTATCGCCAATATGCTGTGCCCCGTTTTGGAGCAGCAAGACGTCTTGCTCGATCTGCATTCGACGACCAATCCTCCGGGCGAGCCATTCATTATGCTCGGCCCAGAAAATAACGAAGGCGATTTGTCGCCGTTCTCGCGCGCCGCGGAAGAAGAAGCCTTGGCCGTACGTTTGGGGCCTAAGCGCATCGTTGAAGGCTGGTTGGAAACGTATGCAGAAGGCGTTAAAAACCGCTTGGCCCACAGCAGCGCCAGCGAGCGCGCGCAAATGCTGAGCACCGACCCGAGCTACGGTGTCGGCACCACTGAATACACCCGCGCGCATGGCGGCATCGCCCTGACGCTGGAATGCGGCCAACATCTGGACGAAGACGCGCCCGAAGTGGCTTATCAAGCGATTCGCAATACGATCGCGCAAATGCATCTAGCGGATTTGCCTGCGCCGCAAGTGCAAACTGAATTTGAATTATTAAAACTCACGCAAGTGATCGACCGTCACGATCTGGGCGACACCTTTGTGAAAACTTGGGCCAGCTTTGATCCATTGCAGCTCGGTGATGTGATTGGCCATCGCGTTGATGGTAGCGCGGTGACTGCGCCAGCAGATGGCTACATCCTGTTCCCGAATCCGGCGGCCAACCCGGGCAATGAGTGGTTTTATTTTGCCCAAGCTAGCGATCGCTTAGTCGATGGGATGGCGGCAAAGAAATAATTTACAGGGGTATTGCTCTGAAATCATTTTATTAATTTGATTTTGGGGTAATACCCTTATTTATTTTCGACGATCACTTCGCTGTTTGTCTCGTCGAGCATCATTTTGCCGAGCGTGTGCCAGATTTCTTCGGCATGCCATTGTGTGATCCACGCCGGAATTTGCTCGGCCGGCATGGGCTGGGCGATGCCATCACCTTGGCACAGGTGGCAGCCAATTTGCACCAGTAATGCGCCATGTTTCAGCGTCTCAACGCCTTCGGCAAGGACGGGGTGTTTTAAAACTGCGGCCATCAAAATCACCCCTTCAACAATGCCAAGATCGCTGGCGTTGGTCAGGATATCCCGAATAAACGACTGATCGATTTTGAGCATATCAATCGGCAGGCGGCGCAAATAGGCCAGCGATGAATAGCCGGTGCCAAAATCATCCAGCGCAAACCGCACCCCGAGTTGGTGGCAGCGCGCCATCGCTTCAGAGGCCATCGCAAAGTCATTGATGGCGGTGGTTTCGAGGATTTCCAATTCCAAATGAGCCGGGTTGATTTTGGGGTAGCTGCTCAAAAGGCGGTTGAGCTGGTCGTAAAAGTCGGGCTGGAATAAATGCGCAGCACCAATATTGAGGCTGACTTTGACGTGCAAGCCTGCGGTTTGCCATGCACTCATTTGCTTGAGCACGGTTTCAATGACCCATTCTCCCACCGGTACTTCCAGCGGCGAGCCATTGATATCCGCGAGGAAGAGGCTGGGCGTGAGCAGGCCAAGTTGCGGGTGTTCCCAGCGTAGCAGTGCTTCAAGGCCGATGATTTCCCCCGAGAGCAAATCCACCTTGGGCTGGTAATGCAGCACAAATTCCTGATCGCTGAGCGCCGAACGCAAGCGCTCGATATTTTGATTGCGTTGCACGAGCAGTAAATCTTCTGCCGGGCTGTAAAAATGAATGCGGTTTTTCCCCGCTTTTTTGGCCGCATACATGGCCTGATCGGCGTGTCGGATCAGCAGATCGGGCTCGTGCGGGTCGCTCGGGAACAATGTCGCGCCAATGCTGGCCGATAGATTGAGCTGGTGCTTATTGAGCTGCATGGGCGTACAGACTGCGGCCAAAATTCGGCTCAATATCATTTGGCATTCGTCTTGCTGCGGCAGGTCAGTGAGTAAAATCACAAACTCATCGCCGCCCAATCGCGCCAAGGTGTCATCTGGGCGCAGTATCGCCAACAGTCGGCGCGTGATTTCGATTAACACTTCATCGCCCATGGCGTGGCCATGCTGATCGTTGATTTGTTTGAAACCATCGAGGTCCAGATAGCAAACGGCCATGGCCAAGCGGCTACGCTGAGCATGCGCAATGGCCTGATTAAGCCGATCGGCCAGCAAACGACGATTGGGGGTGCCGGTGAGCGGGTCGTAATGCGCAATGCGGTCAAGCTCGGCTTCGTGGCGTTTGAGCACGCTAATATCGGTGAAAACGCCGACATAATTGATTAGCTTGCCCACTTCATCATGTATGGCGGTGACCGATAGCGTGATTTGATAAGCTTCGCCGCTCTTATGCTGATTGAGCAGCTCGCCGCGCCAGCAACCTTGTGCATGCAGCGCCGCCTTCATTTCCGTATAAATCCTCGCGTTTTCTTTGACGCAGGCCAGCATCTTGGGGTTGCGCCCGATGGCCTCGTGCGGGCTATAGCCGGTGATGCGACTGAAGGCGGGATTGACCTCCAGCATGAGTTTGTTGGCATCGGTAATGATGATGCCTTCGTAGGTGTTATTGAAGACGCTGGCGGCTAGTTTGAGCCGAGTTTGTTCGAGCTTGAGCTCTTCATTTTGCATTTCCAGCTCGATCTGATGCACTTGCAGTTCATGCACCAAACGCTGACTGAGCGTGTCGCCCAGATCGGGCACGTCGCGCATAGACTGCTCGCTGAGCTTGCGTTCAGCCAGCTCGCGCAAGCGTTTGGTCTCATTGGAAATGAAAAATTGGGCCATATTAAGCGTCCAGCGTTTGCCGCCTTAAAGCTGCTTCAAGTTGCTTCACTTCGGCAATATCAATAAAAGTGATCACGACGCCGTCGATCACATTTTCCAGCGTTCGGTAGGGCATGATGCGGACGCGATACCAATGTCCATCTTTGGTTTTGACTTGTTTTTCCTGAAACACCAGACTGCGTAGCACTTCGATGGCGTTGTTCAGTAGCTCTGGGCAGTTTTCCAGCTCGCTCACAATATCCGACAGCGGGCGACCCACATCACGCGGAATCAGCTTGAATAATTGCGTTGCATGCGTGGTAAAGCGCCGTAGCTTCATTTGGCTATCGAGGAAAATCGTCGCAATTTCGGTGCTATTGAGCAAATTGGTCATGTCATTGCGCACCCAGCGCAGCTCATCGACGGTGGCTTGCAGCTCGGTATTGACCGTTTGCATCTCTTCATTGAGCGATTGCAGCTCTTCTTTCGAAGTGGTCAGCTCTTCGTTGGTCGATTGCAGCTCTTCATTGGTCGATTGCAAGACTTCGTAGGCCACACTGTATTCTTCCAGCGCGCTTTGCATTTCGGCGTGCGTTTGATGCAAGGCGGCGCGGGTTTGCGCCAGCTCCAAGGTCAGCAATTGCTCGCCACTGGTCGCCGTACCATCCAGCGGCGCGAGATTTTGTGGGGTGGGTACGTCGTAAAACACAATTAGCACGCGGCCGCGCAAGCGTTCGGGTTGCTCGATCGCGCGCACGGTGACATTGACGGTGTTGATTTGCTCGCCCGAGTTGATCTGCAAGCCATTGAGCATAATCGGCTGGCTTTGTTGGAGCGCATTGCGAATGACGCCAGTCAATGCTTCGCGCAATCCTTCCCGCGCCATGGCATGTATATTGATATTCACCTTGCCAGCTGCGGGCTCCAGATATTTACCCGTGCGACCACTGATATACAGGATGTCGCCGGTGCTATTGACCAGCACGGCGGGAGGCGCATAATTTTGCTGTATCAGCTGATCGGTCAGTTGCTCCAAGCTCTCGCCGCGTTCGAGTAAACTGGGCGTTGGGTGCTCCATGCCGCTGGTGCTGATTTTAGCCGGAAAGCTGAATAAAGACGGGCGCAAGGCTTGCCCAAGGCGCAGGAAAATCCGCGAGCTTTGATCGAGCGGCATAAATAAATCACTAAATCCGCCAATACTCTCGGAGCTACCCAGCACCAACAGCCCGCCGTCATTGAGCGCGTAATGAAACAGCGGCAGTAATTTATGCTGTAGTTGCGAGTCAAAATAAATCAGCAGATTGCGACAGGAAATCAGATCGAGCTTGGTAAAGGGCGGGTCGGAAATAATGTTTTGCGGCGCAAAAATCACCATCTCGCGGATTTCTTTGCTGATCCGATAGCCGCCCTCTTCGGCAGTAAAAAACCGCGCCAGCCGTTCTTCCGACATTTGCTCGGCAATTGGGGCAGCAAAAAAGCCTTTGCGGGCGCGATCGATCGCGTCGGTATCCAGATCGGTGGCGTAGATCTGGAGCGTAAACAGGCCTTCGGGCTTGAGCTTTTCAACGACTTCTTTGAAACACATCGCCAGCGAATACGCTTCTTCGCCCGTCGAGCAGGCCGGCACCCAGGCACGGAATGCCTTGCCCGCAGGGTGGCGCGCCAGCAAAGTGGGCAGGCCAATGGATTGTAAAAATGCCCAAACAAGGGGGTCGCGAAAGAAATGAGTCACGCCGATTAATAATTCCTTAAACAGTAGATCGAGCTCTTGCGGATTGTTGCTCAGATACAGCAGGTATTCGGCCATACTAGTGAGCTGATGCAAGGCCAGACGGCGCTCGATACGCCGGTTGAGTGTGTTGGCTTTGTAGTGCGCAAAGTCGTGCCCAGTGCGATTGCGCAATAGATTGACGATATGCTCCAGCTCATCTTGGCTGGCATTGACGTTGAGTAAATGCGGACCAACATTGGCCGCCAGCTGTTTACGGTGCGCCATAATGTAGGACGGCAGCGCCTCGGCCAAGTCAATATAATCAACAATCCCGGCTTCAATCGCACTGCGCGGCATACTATCGGCATGCGCACTGGCGGGCAGTTGCGCCAGCGTTAAACCGCCTTTTTCGTGAATGGCGCTCATGCCTTGCACCCCATCCGAACCCATGCCCGACAAAATCACGCCGATGGCATTCGCGCCCATGGCCGTGGCCAGCGAGCGGAAAAAGAAATCAATCGGCAAGCGCAAACCGCGCGTTGCAAACGGCGCTAATAAATCCAGTGCACCGAGGCTGAGCGATAAATCCTTACCCGGCGGGATCACATAAATGCGGTTGGCCTGCAGCACATCATGCTGGTTGACTTCCGACACAGGGAGCGAGCAACTGCGTTGCAAAATTTCTGGTAAATGACTGACGTGATCGGGGTCGAGATGCTGCACTACGACAAAGGCGAGGCCGCATTGCGGATCGACTTGCGAGAAAAAAGCCTCAAGCGCATCGAGCCCACCTGCCGAGCAGCCAATGCCGACTATGGCGAAGGGGCTAGTGGGTGAAGGCGCGGTAGTTGCACTTGCTGGCGCAGATATCAGACTAGCCGGCTGAAGAGGGCTGGCCTGATCAGACGGAGCGGCCTGCCCTGAGTATTCGGGCATTCCAGACTCCTTGATGTGAGTGACGGGTTTTATTACAGCGAAAGCCGAGTATAGACGAGGGATTTCGATTTGGGCGAAGGAAAGTGGGATTTCGCTGCTATGCAGCAATGAACGCTTAAATATGGCTAGTGTCTAGCGTGACTGTGGAAAGCTACAAATGAGCAGTCTTATATACTCGCACCGTATGCGTGCATTCATACTTGTAATGATTAGTTTTGAGACGTATACGTCAAAGCCGCCGGTTTGATCAGGCGGCTTTTTTTGTTTGCATTTCACTTGAAAACACTAGGTGTGTCGTGTGGCTCCGATAGAGCGGAGCGAAATCGGAGGCTCTGCCGGGGCAGCGGATGGCGAACTGGGCGGCGTGGACGACGTACGATTACGCTCACAAATCGCATATACGGGGTTGAGCGTAGCGAATTTCGCCAAGGATATTGGTGGTGAGTTAAGCGGCTGTGCCGCAGTGATTGGGGGCGCGTTCCGCCGCGCAGGCAGGTTGGGGCCTTTGCTTCTCCAAAGCCCCCAACACCCCAAAGGAGCCCCCCGCCTGCGGCCCTCCGGGCTTCCCCCAGTCGGTCGCGAGCCTAGGTCGCGCTCCGCTCCCTCGGCGATGGGCGACAGGGGATTAAAACCCCAGACCAACAAGCGCAGTCATTGGGTATGTGGCTGTAAATCAATTTCTACTTATTGTCCAGGGCAACACCGTGGCATGTATATATCGCAATGGTTCGGTCGCACCCAGTCCCCTACATCGAGCTGAATGAGGAACAGGCGGGGCGGGGTTTCGGTTGCGCCTGTTTTGTTAAGCGCAGCCGCCGCCTCGACTGTCCGCAGTGAGGGAATCCCGCGTAGCGGGGCGCAGATGTGGGGTCGCCTTTGGGGTGAAGGGGCATTTGGCGAAGCAAATACCCCTTCCCGTTGGCGCGGCGGAACGCGCATTGAAAATCCCGTGCCGTAGGCACTGAAAATCATTACAATCTTTGAAATTAGTTACTGGCAGTAATCGGCCACAAGCGGAAATTGCATGATGCTTGTTTATGCCAGAATGAATGTCCGTAGTCTTTCTGGTAACGGAAATCAACAGTTCTATTAATTGGTTTGGTGCTATGAATCAAACATCTCCCCTTCGCCTAGAAACGAAACCGAGCGTTAGTTTCTTTCTCATGGCAATATCGTTAACAATGTGGCTTCTCCTATACAAAATCCACCAAGATGGCGGTTTTCAGCATGCTACTTCACCGCAATGGCTAGTTGTTTTTTTCGAAGTATTTGCGTTTCTATTTTTTCCCGTACTCCTCGTTTTTGCATCACGGAAAATTGAAATCACAGAGAACCAGATAGTCGTCACGCAATATTTCGGCCTACTTAGAAGAAATTACAATGGCGGTGGCATTTCATTCGGTAAGTTTATTCCATCCACTGGCAATCACGGGAAGCGGGTAAAAATTCAGTTCGAAGATGGCCGAAGCTTTTCTGTTTGGCAGCGCGACACAACTAACTGGGATTGCCTGCTCCAATACCTTGAAGCTAAAAATTTACTCCTGCTCTAAAAGTCATTTAGCTGGATTTGCAAAGAAAAGGCAGCATTACTTCCATTAGCGGCCATTCGAGATGCTGGTGGCTAAATGTCGGTAGGGGGTCGACTCCTGTCTCTCAACGCATCGTCACCATTAACGAGATCGGTGGGTTACGCCTGCGGCTAACCCACCCTACATCTTTTTATCCATACCGCTGCTGCGCTACCACCGCCAAACCACAGCCAACGCTGCCAAAATGATCGCCTTCGACGGCACGGGCGGCGGGGAAGGCTGCGGCGAGGGTGTTGCGCAGCGCAGGGACGGCTGATGAGCCGCCGGTGAAGAACAGCGTATCGACCGCCTCAGGCGCAACGCCGGCTTGGGCGAGGGTTGCAAGTGCCGAGGCGCAGACGCGGCGAGTTTCTTGCGCGATGGCGGCCTCGAACGTGTCGCGGCTGATATTGGCCAACAGGCCTTTTTCAGCTTCAACCAAGTCGAGTGCAACGGCGAGCTGGTTCGACAGGCCAATTTTGGCTTCCTCGACGCGCATTGCCAGATGGTGGCCCGCTTGCTGGCGGATCACATTGAGCAGGCGCTCAAAACGCACTTTATCGACCACTTCAGGCGAAATATCTTGGAAAGTGCGCCACATTTTGCGCGTGTAGGCAAAGTTGATCGTATGCCAAGTTGCGAGCTGGAAAAACACGCTATTGGGAAACTCGGCGTTGTTCGTCAGCAAGGTGCCCATGCCCAATTCGGGCATCACGCCCGAGAGCGATAGGCGCTTGTCAAAATCAGTACCCCCGATATGTACACCGCCGCTCGCCAATAGATCTGATGATCGGTCGGCGATACCCCTGCGTTCGGGTGACAGGCGTACCAGCGAGAAATCGGATGTACCGCCGCCGATGTCGACGATGAGGACTAATTCTTCTTTTTCAATGCGCTGCTCGTAATCGTGCGCGGCGGCGATGGGCTCGAATTGAAAGCTCACTTCCTTAAAGCCCAAACCGCGTGCGATCTCGGCGAGTGTGGCTTCGGCCTGATCGTCGGCGGCTTTGTCGTCATCGACAAAATGCACGGGGCGGCCGAGTACGACGGCGTCGAAGGCGCGGCCGGCGGATTGTTCGGCGCGGGTTTTGACTTCACCGATTAAGTGGCCAATCAGATTTTTGAACGATAAATGCCGTCCGCCAATTTCGGTGCCAGCGTCCATTAGGCTGCTGCCGAGCAAGCTTTTCATCGAGCGCATCAGGCGGCCTTCGTAGCCTTCGAGGTATTCCGCCAGTGCCGCGCGGCCGTAGGCCATGGTTTCTTCTTCGACGTTGAAAAACACCGCAGAGGGCAGTGTGAGCTTGCCGTCTTCAAGCGCGAGGAGTTGTGCGCCGGTTGGCGTGACAATGCCAGCGGTGGAGTTGGAAGTACCGAAGTCGATGCCGCAAGCGGAGGCAGAAAATTTATTCATTCAATTCAATCTATAACGAGTAGGGCGCTGAACCGAGGTGGCGGGCTGAAAAAACTGCCGTCAAATCAAAGCCCCACGATGTTCAACACCAGCAGGAAGGGCGTGGAAGGCTACGCTGCTTGGCGTGCCGCGTCAAATTGGGCAGCTTAGCGCAAGGGTCGAACTTACTATTTTGACTGCACAAGATGACGTAGGCATGAGATGCCTGTGAGCCAAGGCACAGCTTGGCGCTGGCAATACGCGATTTTGCCCTGCATTGATTGGGTTTTTGCGTGTGTTGCCGCTCTTTAAGCGCCCGTTTTGCAATACAATGGCAGGTGGAGCGATTTCGATTCTAATTACTTTGGGCGAGCAATGATTTTCTTCTGTGGCGACACGCATGGCCGGTTTGAGCATGTGATCCGCGCGGTGCGTCAGCATCGGCCGGACGCCATTGTTTTGCTCGGCGATATTCAGGCGCCCAAGCCGCTCGATGAAGTTTTGGCTGAAATCTTGGATTTAACCGAGGTCTGGTATATTCACGGAAACCACGATACAGATAGCTTCTACGACTATACCCATCTGTTTGAGTCAAAACTGGCTGATCGCAATCTGCATGGCCGGGTGGTGGAAATCGCGGGTAAACGCATTGCCGGCCTGGGCGGTATTTTTCGTGGCCAAATCTGGATGCCACCCGCGCACCCCAATTACCCCAGCCAAGCGCATTATTTGGCGCATTGCGGGCAAAGCAATTACTGGCGCGGCGGTTTGCCACGCAAGCATCGCAGCACGATTTTCTACACCGATTATCAAAAGCTGGGCTTAGAGCAGGCCGATATTCTGGTTACGCACGAAGCGCCGAGCTGCCACCCGTATGGTTTTCACGCGCTCGATCAATTGGCGCACAAGCTGGGCGTGCAAAAAACCTTCCATGGCCATCAGCACGACTGCATCGATTACCGAGGCCACGATTTACGCCTCGGGTTTCAGGCCTATGGTGTCACGCTGCGCGGCATTACCGATGAAAACGGCAACATCATCGACGCGGGCATATTGCCCGATTAAGCCACCGCTAACTCGTCACTCAATTGACGTAAAACATTACGCTAATAAATTGGCAAACGCTGCCCGCCAGCACAAATAAATGCCAGATGCCGTGGCCATGCTTGATGCGCTCGTCATTCAAAAAGAAATAAATCCCCGCGCTATAAATCACGCCACCGGCAATTAGCCACAGCAGGCCGATCGTATCGAGTGCGTTATACAGCGGCACGGCGGCAATCGTGATCAGCCAGCCCATTACCACGTACAAAATCATCGAAAACAGCCGCGTGCGGTGGCCGATGAGCAGCTCTTGCGCGATCCCGATGGCGGCGAGCGACCAGTTAATGCCAAACAAAGTCCAGCCCCAAGTGCCGTGGAGTGTAACCAGTGTAAATGGCGTATAGCTCCCTGCAATCAGCAGATAAATCGCGCAATGATCGAGGCGCTGAAAAATGCTTTTCAGCCGCCCAGAGCAAACGTGATACAGCGTCGAGATGGTATAGAGCAACACCAAAGTGCTGCCGTAAATACTAAAGCTGAGCAGTTGCCAAAAATCACCCGCGATGCGCGCCGACATCACCAGCGCAGTCAGCCCCATCAGCGCCAGTATCGTGCCGCTGAAATGGCTAATGACATTAAACCTTTCGCCTACGCGCATAAAACCTCCACATTCGTCTGCCCATCATGCGCTTGTCTGCAGCGAAATCACAGGGAATATTTGGCATAGGCCTGCATGAGCTTGGTGTTCACGCTGCATTCAGTCTTGCTGCTCAATACTCAGGGGGTAAGAAGGAGAATCATCATGAAAAGACGATTGAGTGGCCTATTACTGGCCTTGTCAGTAGGTACGGCGCTGGCGGCCGATGTGGGGGTGAGTATCGGCGTGGGGGACCCGAATTTCTACGGGCAAATCAATATTGGCAACGCGCCGCGCCCGCAGGTGATTTATCAAGAGCCCGTGGTGATTCGTCATGCGCCGACGTATTACCCGCCCATTTATCTACGCGTTCCTCCTGGTCATGCTCAGTATTGGGGCCGATATTGTGATCGCTATATGGCGTGCGGGCGTCCGGTGTATTTTGTGCGCGATGATTGGTATCGCGATGTTTATGCGCCGCGCTACCGGCATGATGGGCGACGTGATGATTGGGATGACGGCCAATGGCGTGGTTCACGGTGGGATCATGGGCGCTGGCATGGTCACCATCGCCATGAGCGGGATGATTAAGCGCGCGATCGATTGGGTGGCGTGCTGATTGCCGACAGCATTGTGAGTTGCGTCATCGTTCGGGCGTAAAATGTGTTTGATACTGTCTGTTATCCTGAATGAAATAAGGCGTGAGTGATGAAATACACAGCAAAACTAGGTTTGGGGCTTGTCGCCCTGATGATGTCGGGTGCGATCTGGGCTGCGGGTGTGTGGCATGAAGGCGTGTATTACAACAAAGGCCAGCGGGTAAATTACCACGGCCAGATGTATGAAGCGCTGCAAGGCCATGATGCCGTCAAAGGCGCCAACTGGAATCCTGAAGCAGCGCCTTCGCTGTGGCGCAAAATTGAATGGCAAGATAACGGCAGCGGGATGGGCGGCTGGCGTGAAGGCGTACACTACAGTAAGGGGCAGATCACGACGTATCGTGGCCAGACTTATCGCTGCCTGCAAAGCCATAAAGCCGAAAAAGGCGCGGGCTGGAGCCCTGATCGTGCGCCTAGCTTGTGGGAAAACCTGAATGAGCGCCCATATCCGCAACCTCGTTAATGGGGTATAGCTGGCTATGCCTTTTAAATAAAGGATTTTTGCAATATACCCATGCTGTTTGTGCTGGACGCCTTTTGTCTAGCGTTTAGTTGGGATGTTTTTGTTGCACCAATTGATCCAGTAGCTGGAACATCTGCTTGCTGGCGCTCTCGACCACTTGGAATTGCTGCACGATCTTCGCTTGGCGCGCCGGTTCGTCGGGCCAATTGCCTGCCGCCAAATCGACGACTTGCTGCATGGCGCCATACAACTGGGTTTGCGGTTTGCCCAGCTCTCGGAAAGCACTGTGCTTATTGTATTCACTGTGTTGCCCTACCGTCGCATGCCACTGACCAAAGACGCTGTCGCTCGCCTGCAAGGTCAGATGTTGTTTGGCTTGCCGCGCCAAATTGCCGCCAATCAGGCTGATATAGCCGTTTTGTTTAAAGTAGAGAATTTCGACCTTGGCTTGCGAGGTGTGGCAGACGTCTTGCACATAGGCGATGCGCTGCAAAGCCTGTTTGGCGCGCTGCTCGCTGCCTTGGAAGCGCTGCTCAATCCCGCTGACATGTTCGCCCGATTCATGCGCCATTTGTCGCATGGTGGCGCTGACCTGACTAATGCTGGTGGCGCTGCGCCCCAGATCATTCATGACCTTGGCGATTTCGCCCGATGCTGATTTGCTGCGCTCGGCCAGCTTGCGGACTTCGTCGGCCACCACGGCAAAACCACGTCCCTGCTCGCCAGCGCGCGCGGCTTCAATCGCGGCATTGAGTGCCAATAAATTGGTTTGATCGGATAAATCGGCAATGATTTGTACCGATGAGCTGATCTGGGCGGCGAGCTGGCCAAAGCCATCAACGGCCGCGCTGGTATTGTCGATATGGCCAATCATCGTCATTAAAGAGTCGATCAATTGCACCACTTGGGCACGACTATCCTCGGCGTCACTGACATTTTGGCTCGAAAGGCCAGCCAGTTCGTCAGTGGCGTGCGCAATACCGACCATATCGCCTTGCGTCATTTCCAGATTGGCGAGCAGATTGCTGGTATTGAGCTCACTCAATTGCGATAGTAAGGCATTGCGGCGTTCTTTTTGCGCGTTTTGCTCGAGCACAATCAGCGATTGATTGGTGCGATCCAGTGCCTCATGAAATACACCGTGCAAGCCGACAGGCTGGGCGTGGCGGAAAAAGCGGCCTTGGCTGGCCATTTGCAAAGTGGTCTGCTGCTCGCGAAAACACGCTTCGAGCTGATCGAGCATGTCATTAATCGCCCAGCTAATGCGGCCAATTTCGTCTTGGCTGGGGATATGTAAAATCCGCCCAGTGACTTTGCCTGCCGCCACTTCGCTGGCGACGGTTTCGAGCTGCTTGAATAAGGCCAGATCAGCGCGCGCGCGTAGTACATACACATGCCCACTGATCACGCCCGCTACCAGCGGAAGCAGCAGCCACACATCAAAACCATAGCGATACCAAGAAATCAGAAACGACAGCCCCAATAAGCTGCATAAAAACAAAACCAGCAGCGTCACCCTAGAGTGAAAGGACAAGTTCTTCATAGCTCACCCCGTGTTGTTTGAGGACAGATTGCAAAAGGGCGATGGATGCCTCGCAAGCGTCGCGCGCGCCGACGCGTTGCTCTTCTGCCAACATTTGTTGATATAAGCCTGTGCAGGTATCGACAGCAGATCTTTTGGGGTAGCGGCGTACAGACAGATACCCAATGATATTGCCGTTAGCATCGTAATCGGGCGTTACATTGGCAAACACCCAGTAATAGCTGCCGTCTTTGGCCATGTTTTTGACATAGGCAAAAATCTCTTGGCCACTCGCAATCGTATCCCACAGCAGTTTGAATACCCCGCGCGGCATGTCGGGGTGGCGAATAATATTGTGTTGCGCACCGAGCAGCTCGCGCTCGCTGTAGCCGGAAAACTCGATAAAGATCCGGTTGCCGTAGGTAATGCGCCCTTTGAGATCGGTTTTGGATACGATGAAATCGTTTTCACGCATTAATTTTTCGTGTTGGGTGGGAATGATGCGATTTTTCATGGTGATTCTCACTCAAACATCGGTTGAGTCATGGGATTAACTGCTTGGATGGCGAGCTGCCAAAAATCATTTAAATCCAAGCCTTCCTGCTCTTGGGCATGGATACGAGCAGCTTCTATTTGCGGTAAATGCTGTTTTAAGGCTGCGACGACGATGTGATCGAGCTTGCCCTGTTGCACTAGCTCATCCAGATTTCTAACCACGGCCAGTGGTGCCATGCCAGCGCGGTAGGGGCGATCTTCGGTGAGTGCGGTATACACATCGGCCACCGCCATAATGCGAGCGCCCAATGACAACTCGGCCCCTGTGCGATGATAAGGGTAGCCGCTGCCGTCAATGCGTTCGTGGTGGCAGGCCGCCCATTCGGCGACATCTTCCAGCCCTTTGATGGCACTCAGAATATCCAGGGTTAAATAGCTATGCGAGCGCACCCGCGCCATTTCTTTGGGTGTGAGGCTGCCGTGGCGTTCGATGTATTCGCTGGGAATCGCCAGCTTGCCCAAATCATGCAAATAGCCCGCCATACGGATTTTGGTGCATTCGAGTGCGCTCATGCCCAGATGGCTGGCGATGGTTTCAGCGGTGATGGCGACCCCGGCCGAATGCGTGGCGGTGAAATGGCTGCGCGAGTCGATAACCAAGGCAAAAAACTGTGCAAATTGCAGCATTTGATCCAGATCGAGATCGATATTATCGAATGGCGCAATATCCATCAGAATGCGATCGAGATTGTTGGAAAAAATATCCAGCCAAAAGCTTTCCTGCTGGGCGAGTTTGCTAAACGCCTCGACATAAACGGGGTGAAATTTACTGCCACTGAGCTGCTGAATTTGAGCGACGATTTCTGGCGCTTCACCCAGAATATTATCTTTGCCCTGCGCCAGTACCTCGATCCGATCGGCCAGATACAGTAAATGGCTTAACATGGGCACGCCTTGGTTTTCATGAAAAAAACCTTTGCCATGATCCCAGTGCACATGGTGGCAGCGCACCAGTGGCGCGTAGCGGCTAAAGCCCGGAAAGCGCGATAACAGCATTGCGCCGAGGCGGGCGTGCGTGTGGGCGTCAGTTTCTTCAAATTCGAGCATCGCCAAGCGGTCGGCCAGACCAATTGCGCCAATATCGTGAAATATCGCCGCACCAAACACATCTTGATAGCTGGCATCGTCAATATTCATACTGCGCGCAATTTGCGCCGCGATCAGACAGGTGCGTTTCTGGTGTGAGCCCAAGGCAGGGTCGAGTAAATCCAGCGCGGTCGACAAAGCACAAATCATGTCAAACAATTGAATTCGGAAAGTCGATACGGGGTCTGACGTGATTTGATGGCTGTACATACGACGCCCTGACATGGATGGCAAATTGAGCTTTCTTTCTAGTTCAGAGCCACTGTTCTTGCTGACTTACGTGCATTTATTTGCGTTAAATCTAAGCCGCTGTGCATGATGTGCTGCGTACTGCAGACGCCAGATTGAGCCCGAAGCCACCGCTCATGCGGTGAATCGCCACATTACCGTAGAGCGTGGTATGAAAAAGATCGTGATTGCCCCAGATTCATTCAAAGAATCACTCAGTGCCAAACAGCTGGAGGGTATGATTGCCGCGTTGTTTCGTGCCAAGCGTGCGCTTGATTCAAGTGCCACTGGCCGATGGCGGCGTAGGTTCTTCAAAGCCTTGATCGATACTGGGTCGGCCAATTTTAGCAAGCCATTGAGGGCGGGCCGCTGGGCGTTGAATTGGCGCATCGAGTTTGATTTTGGCAATCCCAGCAGCCAAATGCATTAAAGGGCGCCGTAGCGCCCTGTTGGATTACATCACTTTCAGTACTTCTACTTCAAAAACCAGCGTCGCGTTGGGTGGAATCACGCCAGGTACGCCGCGGCTGCCGTAGGCCAATTCGGGTGGGCATACCAGACGGGCTTTGCCGCCTTCTTTGATTTTCTGCACGCCTTCAGTCCAGCATGGCACGACGCGGCCGAGCGGGAAGGTTGCCGGCTTGCCGCGTTTGTACGAGCTATCAAATTCTGTACCGTCTTGCAAAGTGCCTTTGTAATGTACGGTGACCGTGTCGGCGGCGGTGGGCGCTTTGCCTTTGCCTTCGACCACGGTGGTGATTTCAATGCCTGATTTGGTGGTTTCTACTTTGGCGGCTTCTGCTGCAAAAGCCGTGCTGGCCAATAGGCAAAGGGCGAGGGCGCTAGTGAGGTGTTTCATAATTATCTCGTGGGTATATTAATAAAGACTTTTATTTGATTGGCTTGGGTGGCGATACCCTTATACGACTTGCCCCATGCGCAGTAGCGGGCGGGCTTCGACCAGTACATTGTGTGTGTTATCGGACACCCAAGTTTGGCCGTCCTGAATCGTAAATTGCAATTGCATGGTGCGCTCGGTCATCTTGGCGAGCTCGGCCAGCGTGTCGGCGTCGATGCCGACGACATTCAGATGATTAAAGCGTGTGAGCTGGCCTTTGATATTGTCAAACCAGATATCGACTACGCGTGCGCCGTAGGCGTAAATCCAGACTTCGGCTGAGCGGCCACACGCTTTTTTGATGCGTTTTTCATCGGGCATGCCCAAGTCTATCCATTGCTCGATCGCGCCGGTCAGATCCATTTGCCAGATATCGGGTTCATCGTCGGCACACAGGCCGCGTGTTAACTCGAGCGATTCGCTGGCGTGCTGCGCAAAAGCCACCAAACGCAGCATCATGCGCTCGTCGGTTTCCGAAGGATGGCGCGCCAGCGTCAAATGATGCGTCGCGTAGTAATTGCGATCCATATCGGTGATATTCAGTTCGGCTTTGAAAACAGTGGATTTGATGGCCATGACACGAATGCTGCTGCGGTAAAAGGCAGTAGTGTAGCGCGTTCGCTGGGCGCTGTATTGAGCGGCTATGGTCTTGGGTAATCGATTGTGAGAGGTGGGATTAATCTTTGTTTAGAAAGGGCGTTGTTAATGCAATTGGGAATTGCTCTTATTATCGTTGCGGCGTAAGATGAATTGCATATAAAAGCTTTAACTAAAACAGAGAGAAACTCATGCTACGTCCAACTTTAGCTGCTGTTGCGGCCTTATTGTTCGCCACTGTGGCTCATGCCGAGCCAGTTGCATTGACTGTAACTGCACGCGCGACTGGTTTTGAACCCGCGACGCTGAATGCGCCAGCAGGTCAGGCGATTGATCTGACCGTAGTGAACGATACTAAAGCTGCAATCGAGTTTGAAAGCAAACCGCTGCGCCAAGAAAAAGTCATTGCGCCAGGCAAAACCTTGCTCATTCACCTCAAGCCATTGGCGGCGGGCGAATACAAATTTGTGAATGAATACCTAGAAGACAAAGTACGCGGTGTGTTGATCGTGAAGTGATAAAAATGCAGCGCCCCGCTTTGCTGGGGCGCGCTATTTTGATCGGTTTGCAAGGAGTTATGTCATGGGTAACGCGCTGTTTATTGTTTGGCGGGAAAGCGTCGAAGCGATGCTGGTGGTCGGGATATTATTTGCCTGGATTCGCGCCAATGATGTGAAGCAGGCTTTGCCGTGGTTGTGGGGCGGCGTGGCGGCAGGTGTCGCGCTGGCGGTATCGCTGGCGCTGGTGATGTTGGGTATTGCTGATTCACTCTCACCTGAGCAAATGGATTATTTCCAACTGGGCATGGTTTTGGTCGCCGCCGCACTGATTGTGCAAATGGTGTTGTGGATGCGCAAACATGGCCGCACGCTGAAAAAAGAGTTGGAAAGCGGTATGGCCATGAGTGCCGAACAGGCCAATTGGTGGGGCATGGTCGCACTGGTGGCGATCGCCGTAGGCCGCGAAAGCGCCGAAACCGTGGTATTTCTGTATGGACTAGGTATGAGCGGTGGCAATACCGGGCAATTTACGCTGGTGATCGCGGCGGGTATTGCGCTGGCGGGGGCAACATTTTGGCTGTTGCAGCAGGGTTCTAAATGGTTATCGTGGCGGACATTTTTCCGCTTTAGCGAGATCATGCTGTTGATGTTGGCCTGCGCCATGTTGATGAATGGCGTGGAGCGGATGATGAATCTGGGCTGGTTGCCGACTTTGCGTGATCATCTGTGGGATACGACTTTGCTATTAGATGACTCGACCAAATTGGGCGGTACGATCGCCGCCTTGACGGGTTATCGCGCGCAACCCGCTTTAACGTTGGTGATTGCTTTTTTAATGTATTGGTCGTCTGTGACTTTATTAATGCGCCGCCGCGCTTAATTCGCGTGTCAAAAATGCCGCTGTGGTGGATGATAATCGGCGGGTAAATTGACCTTTAATCAAATAAACGCTCAATTGCGATTAAATTTGCGTTGGGCGTTTGTTTTTTTTGCTAAAACGTCTGTAGAATCCGAGTTTTAGCGCCCAACCAATCGGCGCGCCGTAGTGTGACGTTCTAGTTACCCGGCCTCCATCTCAATTTACCTCAACCTGCCCTGGATTGGTATCGCGCCCGCGATAGGCCGCAGCAGGAATATTCAATGTCTGATCTGACTTTTGCCGATCTTAAATTGGCCGAGCCGCTTTTGCGTGCCGTTGCCGAAACTGGTTACACCATCCCTACGCCGATTCAGGTGCAGGCGATTCCTCAAGTGATTTTAGGTGGCGATTTACTCGCCGCCGCGCAAACCGGCACCGGTAAAACGGCCGGTTTTACTTTGCCGATTTTGCAGCGCCTGATCGAACGCGGCGCACCAACCAGCGAAAAAGGCTCGCCCCGCGTATTGATCCTGACCCCGACGCGTGAATTGGCCGCGCAGGTGGAAGAATCTGTCCAAACCTACGGCAAATACCTGCCGTACACCTCGATGGTGATGTTTGGCGGCGTGAATATCAAACCGCAACACCGTCGTCTACATTCTCCGCTCGATATTCTGGTGGCCACGCCCGGTCGTTTGCTCGACCACGTTGGCCAGCAAACCGTTGATTTATCAGCGGTTGAAATCTTGGTGCTGGACGAAGCCGATCGCATGCTCGATATGGGCTTCATCCACGACATTAAAAAGGTGCTGAAACTCGTGCCTGCCGAGCGCCAAAATCTGTTGTTCTCGGCGACCTTTAGCGATGAAATCAAAGAGCTGGCCGACAAGCTGCTCAATAACCCCGCGCTGATCGAAGTGGCGCGCCGCAATACCACCAATGAACTCGTTAGCCAGCGCGTACATTTGGTTGATCGCGATAAAAAGCTGCCATTGCTGACGCATCTGATTCAAGAAGGCGATTGGCATCAGGTTTTGGTGTTTATGCGCACCAAACACGCGTGCAACCGCGTGGCAGAAAAATTGAACAAAGACGGCATTACTGCGATGGCGATTCACGGCAATAAGAGCCAGAACGCCCGCACCGCTGCTTTGGCGCAATTCAAAACTGGTGAGTTGCAAGTATTGGTGGCGACCGACATTGCCGCCCGTGGTCTGGATATTGAAGAATTACCGCACGTGGTTAATTTCGAATTGCCGAATATTTCTGAAGATTATGTTCACCGCATCGGCCGCACGGGTCGTGCGGGTTGCACTGGCGAAGCGCTGTCGCTGGTGTGTGTCGATGAGTTGAAATTCCTCGCCGACATCGAAAAGCTCACCAAGCAAAGTATCCCGAAATTTGTCGTACCTGGCTTTGAAGCTGATCTGACCGTGAAGCCTGAGCCCATCGTGCGCGGTGGCCTTGGTCGTGATCGCCCGCCACGTACGCCGCGCGCCAATGCCAATACGCGTCCGCCGAAGGGTTGGAATAAGGCCAACGCCGAAGCGCTGCAAGCAGAAAAAGATGCCTTGCTCGCATCTGGCGCCAGCCCGGAAGAAGTCGCCAAAGTGATGGCGGCGAAGAAAGCCCAAGCCGAGAGCAAAGCGCAACGCGGTACGCGTGGCGGCCAAGGTCGCAGCCGTAGCGAGCCACGTGCTGAAGCCACGAATACCGAAGGCGAAACTCCACGTCGTGAGCCCCGTGCGCCACGCCAACCGCGCGATGGTCAGCCACGCACTGGTGAGCGTAGCCGTCGCCCAGCAGGCGAAGCTCGTGCCGATGGCGAACAACGTCAGCCACGCCAAGAACGTGCACCGCGCGATGGCGCGCCACGTCAGGATCGCGGCCCACGCAGCGATGACCGTCGTGGCTCACGCCCGAGCAGCGAAGGTCGTTTCGCACAGCAAGGCGAGCAACGTCGTCCGCGTTCTGAGGGCGCACCTAGCCGTGCTCCGCGTGAGCGTCTGGACTATGACGAACGTCAGCCAATGTCGAACGCCAATGCGCTGCCTGCTGAATTGATGCAGCGCCCGAATCGTGGCCCGCGTTATAACAATGGCAATACCGCGAGCACGCAAGGTGGCTTCCCACCGATTCCACGTCAAGGTGGCTACTACGATAAGCCAGAAAACGGCGGTCGTGGCGGCCCACGCGGCGACAGCCGTGGCCCACGCCCGGCGGGTCGTGATGGCGCTCCGCGTCCTGATACTCGCGGTGGTCGTCCGCCTGCGCGTGATGGCCGTTCATTCGCAGCAGATGCGAAGCGCACTGATCAGCGCAAACCACAGGTACATACTGCGCATTCGGAAGGGCACGGCGGCCAGCGTCGTCGTTCTGCCCCGACTGCAGCTTTGCTCGGTGGCGGTAAACCACGCGACGAAGAGTAATGCGTGATACGTCGGATTAGCACCCGCTAATCCGATTTATATTGCAAGGGTATTAAGTTGAAGGCCGTATTTAATATGGCCTTCATGCATATACAGGCTATATAGGGCATGTTCAGATAAGGTGTCGATAACAAGAATCGTAGGGTGGGTTAGCCCCTTAGGGCGTAACCCACCGTGACGCGACATAAAGAAAAGCAGCGTAACGGTGGGTTACGGCTTAGCCTAACCCACCCTACGAATATCATTTTTCCTAGTCAAACCAAGTACTGTTCATATCAACACATAATCTGAACATGCCCTAGCTATATTGAGTGGCTTGCGCACAATGCGCTTATAGCCAAATGTTGTGAGCGCGATCAATGCAGCCTCATTGCGTATTAGCGCGAGACTCAAGCTCAACCCCGCCGCCAATGAAGCCCATTTTTCGTTCGGCAAAATCAGCGCACTGGCTGGTATAGTCTCCCCATTGCCTATTTAAAGAGAACACCCGCATGATCAGCCCGCTCACTTCTTACGTCTATCCCATTGGTCAATTGGGGCAAGCATGGGCCGTGGCAGAAAAAGCCCAATGGCTGGCCATGCAACACAAAAAGCGCAGTTACCACGCCGAAGTCGTAGCCCCGCTGCGCGACTTGTTGGCTCGCGATGCCACTCTGGCGGCGGCCGCCGAACTCATCGAATACGGCACGCTTGATTATCAAGCGCTGGGGCTGGGCAGCTATCCTTTGCTCGCGGTACGTAGTCGCCACTGGCAGGCCGATCGCCCCGTCGCGCTGATTACTGGTGGGGTGCATGGTTACGAAACCAGCGGCGTGCAGGGCTGCGTGCAATTTATTGCGCAGCAATGGCTGCAATTCGCGGCCGATTTCAATCTACTCATCCTGCCGTGTATCAGCCCGTGGGGCTATGAAACCATCAATCGCTGGAACCCATTGGCGATAGACCCGAATCGCTCGTTTGTGTCCGATAGCCCCGCGCCCGAAGCGGCTGCGGCGATGAAATGCGTGCAGGCGCAAGCCGCCCGCTATGCGGTGCACATTGATTTGCACGAAACGACCGATACCGACAACAGCGAATTTGGCCCCGCTAAAGCCGCCCGCGATGGCGTGGCGTTTGAATATCACGACATTCCCGATGGCTTTTATCTGGTTGGCGATAGCGAAAAACCGGCCGCGGATTTTCAGCGCAGCATCATCGACGCCGTGGCCAAAGTCACCCACATCGCCGCCGCCGATGCGCAAGGCTGCTTGATCGGCGAGCCATTGCAGCAATTGGGCGTGATCAACTACGCCAAAAAAGCGCTCGGGCTGTGTGGCGGCATCACCGACGCGCCGCTGGTGACGACCACCGAAGTCTATCCCGACAGCCCTAGCGCCAATGCCGAGCAATGCAATCAGGCACAGGTTGCCGCAATTAGTGCGGCGCTACGCTACGCCGCCGCCAATTAAGCTGGGGCTAGGCAAAAGTCGGTCGCGGCCGTGCTAGGCATGGCTTGCATTTTGGCCGCTAGCGCCGAATTTCTTTGGCTTAAAAACTGCCGTAATTGCGCGGGGTAATCAGCGCTGACCGCATGGGCGATCGAGGCGCGTTGTTGCAGCGCCTTGCGCCATGCTTGTACCTTGGGCGTGGCGGCAAAAAAGTCGAAATCGGCGATCTGCTCAAACACCTCAAAATAGCGAAATACGGGGCCAAAAGCGGCATCGACCAGCGAGAGCTGCTCGCCAGCAAAAAAGGGCGCGCGATTGAGCGCCGATTCCAAGGTGGCCAGCTTGCTGCGGATTTCGTCGGCCTTGGCTGCCAAAGTTGCGGCATCGGGCGCGGTGTAAAAGCCGGCAATGCTGTTGAGCGTGGCTGAAGCAAACTCGATCCAGCCGCGATGCTGGGCTTTTTGGATCGGATCTTGCGGGTGCAGAGCTGGCGCGATGGTTTCATCGAGATATTCGCAAATCACGGCAGACTCAAAAATCGGCTGATCATCCACCAGCAACAGCGGTGTTTTGCCCAAGGGCGAAATGCGCAAAAACCAATCGGGCTTGTTTGCCAGATCAATATCGACCCGAGTGAAAGGGATGTTTTTTTCCGCCAGCACAATCGCGGCGCGTTGCACATATGGGCACAGAGGGTGGCTGATCAGCGTGAGTTGGGTGGCCATGATGATTCCTGCTTGAGTGGGGGATGGCCTTACTCTAGTATTGCACTTATGCAAGATAAATAGGCATTGCTACAAGCTATGAATGCAAAATTGCAATACAAGCTCAGTGCGGCTGATCTGGAGCTGATCTTGGCGCTGGTGCGTACGCGCAAATTGGCCGAGGCGGGTGAGCGATTGGCGCTGGATGCGTCAACGGTGTTTCGCACTTTGCAGCGTATCGAGCGCGGGCTGGGGGCAAATTTGTTTGAGCGCTCACGCCAAGGCTACGCGCCGGGTGAGTTGGCGCTGGCTTTGGCTGCTCAAGCTGAACAGCTCGAAACGCTGCTGGAAACTGCGCGCGCGAGTGCGCAATTGCAGCCTGATCAGCTGCTTGGCACGGTGCGAATCACCACCACCGATGGCGTCTTGCATCAGCTGGTCGCCCCCGCTTTGCCGCCGCTGTTGCAAGCGCATCCGCAATTGCGCTTCGAGCTGCATGCTGGCAATGAGTTGGCCAGCTTGACGCGACGCGACGCCGATATCGCCGTGCGCGCCACGCAGCGCCCACCTGCACACCTGATCGGCAAAAAACTTGGGCCGATCCGCATGGCACCGTATGCGGCCAAAGCCGCAGCGATCAACTGGGATGATGCGCTGGCAGGGCGAGCCATGTGGATCGCGCCCGACGACGGCTTGCCTGAGCATCCATCGGTGCTGTGGCGGCAGCGCCATTTGCCCAAAATCAGCCCGCAATTTCGGGTGGGCAGCATCATGACGGTGATGGAGCTGATCGCACAGGGCTTGGGGGTAGGGCTGCTGCCGATTTTTATGGGGCAAGCTCACCCCGCACTGGCGCAAATCGACGACGAAATCACCGAATGCCAAACCGAATTATGGCTACTGACCCACGCCGAATCTCGCCACCTGCGGCGGGTCTCGACGGTGTACACGCATTTGGCTGAAAACCTAAAGCTGGTCTAGGGTATTGCTCTGTAATCATTCATCAAGTTAATTTTCTAGTTAATACATAGGGGTAGTATTGGATGTACTCAGCGACTTTTATCTTCACTGCCAAAGAATACGATCACGAATTTCACGCGCTCGACGCGCTGATTGCCACTGCCGCCAAAGAGAGCATCGGCTACATCGGTGAGGAGGCTTGGGAAGACCCCCAAACCGGTCGCATCGCCAATGTGTATTACTGGGAAAACGAGGCGGGTCTGAAAGCGCTGATCGCCCACCCCAAACACATCGAAGCGAAAAAACGCTACAGCGAATGGCTCGGTGGCTATCAGGTCATCATCTCGCAAGTGCTCAAAACCTATGGCGACGGGCAACTGGGGCATGTGCTTAGCCAGCGTGTCGAGGAGTCGGTACTAGGGCAGCGCCAAGCCAACTGATTGATGGAGCAAAGTATTGCAAGATTACAACTGAAAGACAGGGCTTTCATGCTTGTTGAGCTAGATCAAATAATCTAGCCCCTCGCCTCGGCAGTATGTGCTCATTATCCGTGGAGCAACATAATGAGCTTACTGATTGAATGGAATGATGCCCTCTCGGTGGGTATTCAAGAAATCGACGAGCAGCATAAAGTATTAGTCAATTTACTCAATGAGTTACACGATGCCATTCGCCAGCATCACGGACGGGAAGCGTCGGTGGCCATTTTGCAGCGTTTGGCAGATTACACGCGAATTCACTTCACGGTAGAAGAAAGCCTGATGCGTATTTTGGGCTATCCCGATTACGAAGCGCATAAAGGCCATCACGAAGATTTGATCGCTCAGATGAATGATTTGCAAGAGCGCCTCAATAAGGGCGAAGCGATTTCTTTTGAGCTGCTGCATTTTCTCAGAAACTGGCTGACCAACCACATCATGGAAGGCGATCAACGCTATGTGGAGCACTTCCTGTCACGCGGCGCACAAAAGAGCTGGCACAAGAAAAGCTGGCTGGAGCGCTTCTGGTCGTAAGTGCTGCAGCGCAAATGATGGCTGAAATGGACGGGGGCAGCGATGCCCCCTTTTTTTATAGCGTGGCGCTGAGGGTGACCTGCTGTGGCGCCAAACTTGCCTATCTCGCGAACCCTGATCCCATAGGCAAGCAGCGTGGAGGACGATTTGCTTGCCCATGCTGCGAGTGTTTGTAATCTGAGGATTTAGCGATTGAGTTCGACTTCATAGTGGTAGTAATCGCTGCGGAAATAGGACTGAGTCAGCTCGAGTGGGCGGCCATCGGCTAGGTAGGCGACGCGGGTCAGGCGTAGCATGGCCTGCCCACTCGTAAAACCACACTGGATCGCCATGGCTGGATTGCACATCTCTGCACCCACCTCTTCGACTGCACGCCCGATGGTTAATTGATTGGCCGCGAGGCAGGTATACAGCGAATGTTCTACCAGTTGCGGCTCAGGTAGCAAGGCCGCGGGCAAGCTACTGCACTCGTAGCCAATGGCGACATCATTGGCAAGGCGGATACGTTCCAGTCTGGCAATTTTCTCGCCATTATCCAGATCCAAGCGCCATTGCACTTCCCGATCTGGTGTGCAGATCTCTCGTTTGAGCCAGATCGAATTGGGTGTAAAGCCGCGTGCACGGATTAACTCGGAAAAGCCGGTCGGGTGGGTGATGGGCTGATTGATTTTTGGCGTAATCTGGTAATTGACGCCATCGCGACGTACGATCCAGCATTCTTGGGCCAGCATATTGAATGCGGTTTGTACAATACTCGGCATTAAATTGTAGTGGCGGGCAAAGTCGCTTGGCGCGGGTAAATAATCGTCCGCTTTCCATTGCCCAGCAATCACCAGTTGCTTGAGATAATTAAAAAACTGAATCTCGCTGGGTTTGTTGGCTTTATTGGCAGGGGGCAGCGGTAAGCGAAGTTCACTATCGTTCATCAACATGGGCTTTACCTTGTAAGGGACTCTTACCCACTATAGTCAAAGCGAGCAAATATCTCCTAATGCCGATTCTGCTTGCACTTAGCTTGGTAGTGCATTGCGCTGATCAGGACAAAACAGCGTAAAATCCCGCTCAAACGACAACGAGTCTGCTCATGCCTACCTCACTGCACACCAAAATCGCGCAACGCCAATCGGGTATTTTGCTCTACGGCATTACGCCGCCCAAGGCCAATAACACGCCGGAGAAAATGGCTGAGATTGCGGCGCTGCAAATCGAGCGCATTGCGCCGCTGAATGTGGATGGGCTGGTGCTGTATGACATTCAGGATGAGGCCGATCGCACCGATGCGACGCGGCCGTTTCCGTTTATGGCGACACTCGATCCGCTGGTGTATAGCCGCGATTATCTGGCGCCGCTCGATGTGCCAAAGATCAACTACCGCTGCGTGGGCAAGTATTCGCCAGAGGTATTTCGCGCGGATTTGATGGCGATGAACGACGGCGTGTCGGTGTTTGTCGGCGCGGCCTCGCGCGAGCAACAGGTGTCGCTGACCGTAGCGCAAGCGTATGCGCTGCGCCGCGAGACCAATCCTGCGCTGTTGGTCGGCGGTGTGGCGATTCCTGAGCGGCATTTGGTGAAGCACGATGAGCATATTCGCGTCGCGCACAAAGTGACCGAGGGGTGTTCGTTCTTTGTGACGCAATGCGTTTACAACGTCGAGGCGGCCAAAAATTTCCTCTCGGATTACTACTATGCCTGCCAAGCGAGCGGCACAGCGATGGTGCCGATCATTTTCACCATCACACCATGCGGTTCAGTGAAAACGCTGGAATTTATGAAGTGGCTGGGGATTAGTATTCCAAAATGGCTGGAAAACGATCTGGTGCATTCGGGCGATATTCTGGCTAATTCGCTGGAAGCATGTAAGGGTATATTCTCTGAGCTATTGCAATACGCTAATGAGAAAGGAATACCGGTGGGGTGTAATGTCGAGAGCGTAGCGATTCGCAAAGACGAAATCGAGGCATCGCTACAATTGGTACGCGATGTTCAGGCGATGTTTGCGCGCTAAGTGTCATGAATTGAGCGGGCTTGATGGGGGTAGTTATATTTAAAAGCCTTGGATTGCACCAAGGCTTTTTCATTTTGATGCGGTTATGGACAGTGCCGCGAAAGAGTAATTCAAATCTGCAATGCGTTAGTCTGCGATGGGTATCCGGATAATTCACCCTTGTGTATCTGCCTGAATGCCTTATTTTTGTTGGGTTTTGTGCAGACACCCTCTGGTATATGGCAATGTTCTCGGTTTGAGTTGGTGCGGCATAGGCAGCACACCTTGTGTGGTGCAGCAAGAATTTGAGTTTCCGCCGCGGATTACGACTGCAGTGCAATGTGCCAAGGCATTCAGTAGTTACCAACACATCTTGAGAACATCACCATGGTGTCCTTGAGGACAGCAATTTAACCACGCCTTTGCGTGGTTAAATTGCATTAGCGTAGCGGGTTGAGCAGTGCGGGTTGGCCGAATTCAACCAGCTTGGCATTCGATTTCTCGAAATAAGTCCGCCAGAATTGCTGCAGGGCCGCCATTGTTTTTGGGTCGCGATACACGCCTTTAGGTTTGCTTGCATCTGCAGTGAGTAGACCTGCGCCAATCACATAAACCTTAGCGCCACCAAAATCGGCGAATAACTGGTTATCTGCAACGAGCTTCAGCTCTTTCTGCGGGTCGATTTGCCGCACAGCCTGTTTAGCGTAAAAACTGCTGATCGAGGAGTTTTCTAGCATGTCGGATGCCAGTAAGACCACTTTTTGTTTGGCGCTTGATTGCTTAATTTTATTTGAGATGTCTTTCAGGCTACCTAAGACATCAGATTTTGCGACATCGCTGCTGGTGCCAGAAAATGCCTTCCTTAAGGCCGCGCCTGCCAATTTTGCTGCATTTGGACTTTGAATCGCCATGCATTGATCAAATTTTGCGAGCTGGTTCTTGCCAATATCCTTGCGCGCATCGGCTTCAAGCGCATGATCGAGTGTGGCATTCGTCAGGACATCGGTGTAATGCCCTTGGGTAAAGGCCGAGAACTGCATAACTGAGAATGTATTTCCCGCCTCTAAAAAGGGCTTCATATTATTCGCAACAGATTGCTGCAAACTGGCATCCAGTGGTGTGGTCTGGTCAATAACGACAAATAGCTCGGTATTGCTAGCTAGATTTGCAGCAGGGAGCTTGGCATATTCATAGCAACTGGGGAGGGCACTTTGCGCCAATGCCGTCGTTGCTGAGACGGCTAACATACAAGAAACAAAAAAACGCATGGTGAATCCTTCGATCTTTTTAATAAGTAACCCGCCATTGATGCAATAACAATGACGGGTTGGTGTGGGCTAAAAGCTGCTTTACTTAGTCAAGAAGATCATCCAGCTCGGCGTTATTGCGTGCCTTTTCAGCGGCTTCGCGCGCTTCTTTTTGCTGGCGTAATGCGTCCCGTACCGGTGCTTGTAGTTGGCTTGGCAAGGTGAGCAGATAGTCTTTCTTCGCTTCTTTATCGCTCATGGCATTTAGTTGTTCTACAGCTTGTTCAACAGTTAATGGCTCGGCGTCAAGCTTCGGATGCTGTTCGGCAACCGGCGTAACTGGAACTGCCGCTGGCGCGGGTGCTTGTTGGTAATCTCGGCGCTGTTTCAGATGGGCCACTTCATCGGCACGTTCTTTAGTCTGATTTTGGCGTTCTTCTTCCATGAAATCACGGAAGGTGCGAGCGGTTGATTTAGTGGTCTGACCTTTGTTGATCAGCTTTTTCATCATTTTTTGCTGAAGATTTTCCAGTTTGGCTTGGGCTGTATCGGCGATTTCCTGATAATGCTCGCGAACATCTGCGTAGCTGCTGTAGCGGCCATTACCAATCGCTCGGAAAGCGGCTTTACTTTGCTTGCCGGCAAAGTCCCAGCGGTAGCCGAAAATTACGCCCAGTAACTGTAGGAAAACAAAGATAAACGCCAGCACAATAAATGTACCCCAGCCACCGGCTTGTTTATTGCTATTGCTCTCAGCGTCCACTTTCTGTTCTGCTTTGTTCTGCTCGGCAACATCCGCGGCGGGCAGCTGGTCATTCTGTTTAACCGATAGATCGAGAGCATCGTTACCCAGGTTGACTGATAGCGACACTTGCTCATTGCGGCCTGCTTTTTCCATCAGCAATTGTTCGTCTAGCACCTTGCCGCGTACATAAGTCGCACCGATGGCGACAACAGTCACGACGATGGCGGTAGCCAGCGTGATTTTATAATTCGGGGTGTGACCTACGCGATTGCAGAGCTGGGTGTAGGCCGGCAGGTGATCGTCGCTATTTTGTGGTTTGGCGAGGGCAATATCTCCCGTATAGAGGCGATTTTTCTCCGGATCGTCGTTTTCCCATTCGTTACGTGCCTGTTTGATTTTGCTCGAAACAAACAATTCATGGCCTGACAAATGTGTGAAGGCCACCAAAATGACCGACAGCAGGAATGCAATACCAATTGCGCCATATTGCTGGGTGCTTTCGCTGGCGCCCGGGATAGTAAAGCCGGCGAGTACATACGAAAACCCGAGTGCCTCGACGACGACCATGCTGATGGTCAGCAACCAAATCCATTTCGGTGTTTCAGAGCGACCTAGATCACCTGCTTTAGTCAGATAGGCAATTTTTTCATTGAAATCGTGTTCATCCTGGATGCGGATAAATTTTTTGTAATCACGGCATAGCGTACGCTCGCCCTTGAACCAGCCAGGCTCAGATGATTTATTTATATCGCCAGACAGACTGGCCAGCTTGCCAATTACTGGGAAGCTATACCAGGTGTTATGCCACCACCATTTGAGTTTCTCCCATAACAGCATGATGGCGATGCCTGCCAACAGCACACTCACAATACTCCAAGCTGCCGCTGGGTAAGCTAGAAAAATCTCTTTCATCTTCATCTTCTCCGGTTAACGCTGAATCATTTTTGGTCTGTATTCGGCCACATAAAACTCGCCCTGCTGCTGGTAGATTACTTTGCCGGTTTTGGCTGCCATACCACCTTGGCTAGGAAACAAAACATCCATGCACTGAATCCCGCCAGTGCCTTGCGTAAATACACGATACAGCACACCCTTGCTGCCTCGGTAGGTGTTCACATTGGGCTTGGCGGTAATATCAGGCTTGGCTGTTTTGCTCTTTTGCGGATCGTAATCAGCATAAATTTTAAATTCTGGCAATTTAGCGGGAGCCGCTGAATCGTTTAGCACGGCAACATGGTTCAGCATTAGCAAATTACCATTCAGAGTGTCATGCCATGAGGTGTCATATAAGCCCTTGAGGTAATCGCTTGTGGCATAGGCTTTGCCATCTTTGAGCGACTTCACTGCGCCAACGGAGCGTGGGCGATCCTTAATGCAACTCGCTAATACGACTGCGTCATTGGCATAAGCTTTGCTGATCAAGGAAAAACCAGCCTCTTCTTGAATTAATGTCCCCGCGTCCACTTGCGCATTTGCAAGAGAAAGCGGCTGCCCGCCAAAATTTATACCTTTGGTATTGGCGTTTGCTGGTGTAGTGGTTTTATTCGCGGTATTGGTGGCGGGTTTACTGCTGCCTGCCACTGTTGGCGTAGAGGCTTGTGGGCTGCTCTGGGCACTGTCAGCGACAACATCAGGCTTGCTTTTCATTTTCGATCCCGTTTTGGTCGATGCGAGATTCGTGGGGGCTTTTTTGCGATCCGCGCTATTGACCGCTTGCGTGTCTACGGGGCGGTAGTACTCATGCTTCGGTTTGCGTGCTTCAAGATATTTCTGGAAGTTGGCTTCTCCGGTGATTTCAACGAGCTCAACGCGGCGATTTTGTGCGCGGCCGGCTTCAGTACGGTTGTCTGCTTGTGGTAAGGTTTCTCCCGCGCCTTGGAAGTAGAGTGTGGCTTCATCGATACCGTGCTCTTTGAGAAACTTGGCGACCGCTTTGGCGCGTCGCTCTGACAAGTTGGCGTTGTACTCTGTGTCACCGACATCGTCAGTGTGACCGATGAGTAATAATTTCTTCTGTGCTGCAGTGGCTAGATAGGCCGCTTTTTCTTTTTCATTTGTGATTTGCTTGGCAACTAGTTTCGGATTGTAGGTATCTGCAATCGCAGCAAAATATTGCTGTGCTTTGGGTGTGAGCTGATCTGAGTTAGTTTCAAAATGACCGATACCATTTTTCTCGCCCAAAGTGACGGTTAAGCCCATGGACTGATCTTTAGTGTCGTTCCCGCCATTTTCGATCACTTCACCATTGGCATTGACGGTGGCCATATTCAGCTGCAAGTCATATTGCTTCGCAATTTTGGATAATTCGCAGCGCTTTTTATCCATGTCTGCTCCGATCAGGCCGCCTAACGCTAGGCCCGCCAAGCCCGCACCGATGACGACCCCGGTTTTTTTATCGCCAAGGAAATAACCGGCAGCGGCTCCCGCTACGCTACCAATGACTAAGCCCCAGTTGCGTGCGTTGTTTGAGCAAGGGTCGTCGCTGGCGAAAGCTTCTTTCAGCGGATTGCTAGCGCCTCCATTTTGGGGGCTGGCGCAGCTGATTAGTGAAAGGCAAATGGCAAGTGAGATGGTGTTTCTTACGAAAGGCTTTTCAAGCATGGCGAATTTCTTTTGTAAATAAGTTGATAACTTTATTTTTTGTAAATATTCATGTCAATTTGGCAATGACAATATTTGCGTAAGTGTTGTTTTATGCTTTTCGCTGCGGAGGGTATTTTTCGTTGCTCATAGCTTACTGAGTGATTGTAAATCACTACGGTACGAGGCCATCGGCGTAGGGCACGAGTGCCGAGCATGCATCTTGGCGAGGCTTGACGAGTGCTTTATCCACGTTACTACTGTGTATTTATGCATCTTTCCCAGCGTAGCCATCTATTAAGCTGGTGGGCTTCTTGCTGAGGTTTTTATGACAAAAATATCTAAATTTGCTGCCGCCGCGTTGTTTGTGGCGTCTGGGGCGCAAGCTGGTTCATTATCGACATCATTGGGTGAGTCGTATCTAAGCGTCGATTTCAATCACCAAATCGCCCCTGCGATCAGTATTACTGCGGGTGTGCTGAGTAATTTTGATCAGGACCATACGCTGGCCAGCGTTGGTCTGGGCTACAGTTTGCCGCTGGGCGCGGCCAACCTGACGGTGGGCGGGCGGGCTAACTGGTTGAGCATGGATCATCACAGCAATGAAATGACTTTGTCGCTGGGCGGTGATTTGCAAATTCCAGTCGGGCAAAACGTGGCTTTGTATGGCAGCGCATACTGGGGGCCGTTTGCCACCGGCGATGTGGATGCGAGCTTTGATGGGCGTGTCGGCGTGAATTGGCGCTTTATGAAGTCGGTGGGTTTGGATGTAGGCTATCGCTATTCGATGGTGGAATATGACAACGGCCATGAGCACGAGTTGGCCAATGGCGTTTACGCTGGTGTAAATGTGATTTTCTAGGGTATTGCTCTAAACATTAATTATTAATTTGTTTATATGGCTATACATGGTGATGTATTTTCAAAGCGTCGCCAAATTTCAAAGCCTGCGCTTGCGCAGGCTTTTTGCATGCCAGCTTGATTGCTCACGCTACTCAGAACGATGTCTCACTTTCCTTCAAAGGAAGACGGGTGAAATATTAATCTAGGTCGAATCGGTGGCATTTCTTCATTCTCACTTCATGCAGACGGTGTAATGTGTCGGCGCAGGGGAATCCCCTAAAATAGCTAAAAACAGGTGGGAAAGAGATGAAAACGATCGATCAAAGCATGGGCGACGAGCACGAACTCGATATGCCCGAGCGCCATAAAGCGGCGCAACGCAGCACGTGGGTCAGCGTGGTGGTGAATGTGGTGCTGACCGCAGTGCAGGTGGTGATTGGGATTTTCTCGGGCTCGCAAGGTTTGATTGCCGACGGTATTCACTCGCTATCGGATTTGGTGTCCGATTTTGTCGTGCTATTTGCGGGGCACCACAGCAAGCGCGAAGCCGACGAAGACCATCACTATGGTCACTATCGCTACGAAAACGCGGCATCCTTAGTATTAGGTGTGATTTTGCTCGCCGTGGGTGGTGGCATGTTGTGGGCGGCGCTGCAAAAGCTGATCGAGCCGCATTTGATTCCGCAAGTCCACGCAATTGCGCTGTGGGTGGCGCTGGGCGCGCTGATTTCCAAAGAATTGTTATTCCGCTATATGTTGGCTGTAGCGCAGCGCGTGCGTTCGAGTATGTTGGTGGCCAACGCTTGGCATGCCCGCTCGGACGCGGCTTCTTCCCTCGTCGTCGCTTTGGGGATTATCGGTAACTTGCTCGGCTATCCATTGCTCGACCCTGTGGCGGCTTTGATTGTGGGCTTGATGGTCGGCCGGATGGGCTTTTCGTTTGCGTGGGATGCGCTGCACGATTTGATGGATCGCGCGGCCAAACTCGAAGAAATCGAGCAGATTCAAGAGATCTTATTGGCAACCCCGGGTGTGCTGGGCTTGCACGATTTGCGTACGCGCAAAACCGGCGATCTGATTATTGTCGATGTGCACTTGGAAATTAAGGCCACGATGACGGTGGCCGAAGGGCATGATATTGCGCTGGCAGCGCGCAATCGCGTGATGGCCAGTTTGCCGGTGCTCAATGTCATGACGCACGTAGATCCGGTGCAATAGGGGCGAGGTGTTGTGCATTCAGGGCTGAGCAGTGCTCAGCCTGAAGCGAGCAGGCAAAAGGCGCTAAGATAGGCGACTGTGAATTCCCCCATTCTGGATAGACCCACCATGAAACCATTGTCGTCACGCCATTGCGAAATTGCCGCTTTGGGAATCAGTGCCGTTGTGCTGCTGGGTGTCGTCTTGCTGCATCTGGTGTCGGCACTATTGGCGGGCGTCGCGACGTTTTTGATTATCCACGCCATCGCCAAACTTACCACGGGACGCATCCCGCATCATTGGGGCAAAATGGTAGCGGTGGCATTGATCGCGACTTTGGTCGTCGTGGCATTGGTGGTGGGGGTGTTGGGCTCGATCGCACTATTCAAATCTGAAGCTGGCTTTTTGGGCCTGATGCACAAAGTGGTCGAGATCATCGCCTCGGTGAGCCAGACCTTGCCGCCATGGCTCGGTAGTAATCTGCCAACCAATCCTGAGGATCTACAGCGCTTGGTGATTGCTTGGTTTCATTCGCATTCGCCCGAAGTTCAGCTGGCTGGTAAAAGCATAGGCTTGGCGTTTGCGCATACGCTGATCGGCATGATTATCGGCGCAATGCTGGCGTTTCATCAGGTCGATCAAAGCGTAGATCGCGCGCCTTTGGCCGCGGCACTGTATGAGCGCGTGCGCTGTTTTGTGGAGTCATTTCGCAAAGTGGTGTTTGCGCAAATCCGTATTTCAGCCATCAATACCGCCCTGACGTCGATCTATTTGCTGCTGGTGCTGCCCGCCCTAGGGATGCCGTTGCCGTTTACCGATGTGATTATCGTCGCGACATTTTTGCTGGGTTTGCTCCCTGTGATTGGTAATCTGCTGTCCAACACCATTATCGTGACGGTGAGTTTGTCCAAGTCGGCCGAGGTGGCGCTGGGCTCGCTGGCTTTTCTGGTCATTATTCATAAGCTCGAATATTTTCTGAATGCCCGCATCGTCGGCGGGCAGATCAAGGCCAAATCGTGGGAGCTGCTCTTGGCGATGCTGGTGATGGAGGCGATGTTTGGCCTGCCGGGCTTGGCCATTGCGCCCATTTATTACGCCTATCTCAAAGCGGAACTCAACGCGCGGGGCTTAATTTAAGCGCCAGCGCTTGGCGGTGTATTTGGTTGAAACAAAAAAATGCGGCACTTGTTTTACAAGTACCGCATTTTTTCAGCCACTGGGCAAATGCCGTTTATTTGGCCTTTGGTGTTGATTGAAAGGGCTGCGCCGAATGGGCTACAGTATCGCCACTATCATCTACGACACCTTCTTGGCCTGAGCCATTGTTTTCTCTACTCACTGCCGCCGCCTCGGGGAAGATTTTCATCGGCCGGGTGCTCGCTAGCGAATGACTCATCAAATTTTATTAAGACCTTTGCTCGGTGGGTGAGGGCGAGATTGATCTCGCTTAAGTTCATTATTGACCCTGCTTTGCTGCAGTAGCGCTGCTTTCAGACTTAAAAACCGTTGAACGGTAGCCTGCGCCAACTGAGCACTCGCGCAGGCAAAATCCAGCGGCTGGCTCAATTCGTTTTGTTTAGACCTGCAATAAACACGGCAATGGGTTGAGGTTTGCCATACCAATAACCTTGGCCAAATTGAACGCCCATCGCTTGCAGGCGTTGCGCCTGACTTTCGTTTTCTATCCCTTCCGCGATCACTTCGGCGCCCACTGCACCGGCGATGGCGACAATTTCGGGGATTAAACTAGAACGCAATGAATCGTCTTCCATATCAAATACAAAGGAGCGGTCAATTTTCAAATAATCTGGCGATAGCCGCTTGACCGTACCGAGGTTGGAATACCCCGTACCAAAATCATCCACCGAGATCAGATAGCCTTCCTGGCGCAGCTTTTGTACATCGGCAAACAGGTCTTCGCTCACGCCGTATTCGGTGACTTCAATATTGAGGCCAAAACGCGGGTCTTGGAGCGGCTGCAGCAAAGTGGATAAGCGTTGGTGCGTAATGTTTTCAGGAAAATAGTTTAACGCCACTTTAAACGGCTGCACGGTATTGGGCGGCAGGTATTGCTGTAGTTCGCTCATCGCCTTTTGGCTGACGGCGGAATCGAGCGCCCAAGTCAGGTTTTGCGCTTGAATTAGCGGAATGGCCTGGTCTGGAAAAATGATTTTGCCATTATCCTGTAGGCGCATTAAGACTTCACAGCCGCAAATTTGACCAGTACGAAGATCGATAATGGCTTGGTACATGCAGACGATATGCTCAGGCTGGCACAAGTCGCGAATTCTGAAACTGAGTAAATTGAATTGATCGAGTTTGAGTTTGACAAAAAAGCCGACCAAAATACCGATCAGTGCGGCCAAAGCCAGCACTGACATCGTGATGATGCGGTTGTTAAGCAGCATCCCCCAAAGTGACACATAATTTTGTACAAAATATCCCGTCATGGGCACATTGCTGCCGACGACCATCCTTTGCCGTGACCAATCCAGTGTTGACCACTGCTTTAACTGATTTTTATAACGCTGCTCGGGTTGGTAGGGTTTAACTAATTCAATCGCAGAGAGGTTAGGTCTTGTCCATACCTGTGCAAACTGACCTCCTGCATCGGAGCGATCAAAGACCCAAATGGCATCAACACGGCTATCGTGCAGGATGTTACTTGATAGTTGATGATCAATTAATGCGGCAAAACGACCAATTACTACTAAATTCATTGCTTGTTTAGAGGTGCTTGACGCGGTTTGGACGGGGTATTCAAACCAACTTTTTTGTTCCGATAGCAGTAAATCTGGACGCGGTAAAGTGTGTGGTGCAGCTAAGAGCCCATCCGAAGTTAAGCAAATGAGTTGGTTTTGAGCATTAAGCATCCCAAAAGCTCTGACATAATGCTGCATTAACAATAGCTGCCGCATTATGGTCAATGTCTCTTGCGTACATACGTGCTCAATCTGAGCATCAAGTTGTTTTAGTGATTGGCTTAACTCCTGATTAATGTGTGCTAAGCGTTGGCTTGCATCAGCTTGTGCATTTTTAATTTCAATCTTTGTAATGTGTATTGAAATGATTGCGCTCACTAGCAATACCAGCAATGAACACCCTAGCCCAGCAATAGTGCTATTCAAATATGGGTGCTGAGCTAGTCCGCGATGTAATGATCGGAAATCCATCATCAATACCAGAGAGATTGAATTAGCTAATCATACATTGGGTGTAATGATAATACTTGCTGATTCTATGCTTGGTTGTGCTAGTGGCGTCAGTTTGATGCTGCGATGGTTTGCTGGTGTGAAGTGACTGTTGCGGACGAAAGCATTGCTGATGGGGAGCCGCGTGGAGCACAACCTGATCAGGAAGGCTCCACGCGGCTGATCTACACCCTATCGCCTGAGCTAGAACATTAAGCGGCGACGCGAACGACGAGCTTGCCGAAGTTTTCGCCTTGCAGCAGGCCGATAAAGGCTTGCGGGGCGTTTTCCAGCCCTGCAACGATGTCTTCGCGGAATTTGATTTTACCCTGCGATAGCCAGATGCTCATCGCGCTGAAAAACTCGGGGTAGCGGTGGCCGTAATCGTCAAAAATAATAAAGCCCTGCATTTTGATGCGTTTTTTCAGCAAGGTGCCCATCAGCAAGCCAAGGCGATCGGGGCCGGCAGGCAGGTCGGTGGCGTTATAGCTGGCGATCAGGCCGCACACGGGGACGCGTGCGCCCACGTTCAGCAATGGCAATACCGCATCAAATACCGCGCCGCCGACGTTTTCAAAATACACGTCGATGCCCGCTGGGCAAGCGGCTGCCAATTGAGTTGCAAAGTCGGCATCTCGGCGGTCGATGCAGGCGTCAAAACCCAACTCTTCAACAACATAACGACATTTATCTTCGCCACCGGCAATGCCAACCACACGGCAGCCATGCAGTTTGGCGATCTGCCCCACGATTGAGCCGACTGCGCCGCTGGCGGCGGCAACGACCACGGTGTCGCCGGCTTTAGGCTGACCAATGTCGAGCAAACCCATATACGCAGTAAAGCCGGGCATTCCTAACACACCGAGCGCCATCGACGGCTGTGGCATATCGGCGGCGAGTTTATTCAAGCCTGTACCATCAGACAGTGTGTAGTCTTGCCAGCCGCTGTAGCTGAGCACCAAGTCGCCCGCTTGATAATCAGGGTGTTGCGAGCTTTCAACGCGGGCAATGGTGCCGCCGACCATGGGTGTGCCCAAGGCAACGGGTGGTGCATAGGAGGGGGCATCGCTCATACGGCCACGCATATACGGGTCTAGCGACAGATACGTCGTGCGTAGTAACACTTTCCCTGCGGCAGGCGTAGGAATGGGCGAATTTACTAACTCGAAATTATCTGCTGTCGGTGCGCCGATTGGGCGTGATTTGAGCAAGATTTGGCGGTTGGTCGTGGTGGACATGAAGACCTCGGGTGTCGGGGTGGCTGAATAGCTATTTTCATGGGTATATGGCTAAAGATATTATTGGTAAATATCTACAGCCATATACCTTATTGATGGCGCTTAAAGCGCAGCAGTCAGGATTTGACGGCTGACGTTCAGATCAACATCTTGGCCTTCACCCAATTGGGTCATGCCGTGTTTTTCCAATTGATTCACCACGGCATCCACTGCTTCTGTGGCCAAGTCGTAATCGCTTAAACGCGTTTGAATCCCCATCGCTTCAAAGAACGCTGCGGTTTTCGCAATCGCCGCATCAATGCGTGCATCGTCTGTGCCTTCGGTGATGTTCCAAACTCGCTCGGCGTATTGCAGCAATTTGGCGCGTTTACCTTCACGGCGCACATTCAGGCTGGCGGGCAAGACAATCGCCAAAGTGCGCGCGTGGTCGATGTCGTACAGCGCCGTCAGCTCGTGACCGAGCATATGCGTAGACCAATCTTGCGGTACGCCCGCGCCGATTAAGCCGTTCAACGCTTGCGTGGCAACCCACATCAGATTGGCGCGCAAATCGTAGTCGTTTGGGTTTGCCAAAACTTTGGGGCCGATTTCGATCAGCGACAATAGCAAGCCTTCGGCAAAGCGATCTTGCACCATGCCATTGGCCGGATATGTCAGGTATTGCTCGATGGTGTGAACATAGGCATCCACGACGCCATTGGCGATCTGGCGCGTTGGCAATGTGAGGGTTTTGGTCGGGTCGAGAATCGAGAATTGTGGGAAAACATGCGCGCTCATAAAGGCCAACTTGCTGTGAGTTGCCTTGCGGGTAATCACCGAGCCTTCATTCATTTCCGAGCCTGTCGCTGGCAGTGTTAATACAGTACCGAATGGCATGGCGGCTTTCACATTGCGTCCATGGGTGATGAGAATATCCCATGGCTCGCCGTCAAATGGTACGGCAGCAGCGACAAATTTAGTCCCATCAATCACCGAGCCGCCACCTACTGCGAGCAGGTAGTCGAGTTTTTCCTTGCGGATGAGTTCAACGGCACCCATGAGAGTTTCGTAGCTCGGGTTCGGCTCGATACCGTTAAATTCATGTACTTCACGCGCGCCCAGCGCCGCGCGCACTTCGGCCAATGTGCCGTTTTTACGCGCACTTTCGCCACCGAGCAAAATCAGCACGCGCGCATCGGCGGGAACCAGCTGATCGAGTTTGGCGATGGTGTCGGTACCGAAAACGATTTTAGTCGGGTTATAAAATTCAAAATTGAACATACTGTATTTCCTTTATTAGACCAGTCGGCTAGTAGGTGAGTAAAAAATAGATCGCTTGCATAAAGCGATCTTGTTTTGAGGCTAAAAAATTACTGCGTGTTTAACTGCAAAATCGCCAGCGTGCTTTGCATCGCGCAGCTTAAAGAACTATTGTCGCGTCTCACTTTCGCTAGCAAGGTGGCGCCCAGCCACATTTGGTACAGCGTCTCGGCGGCATGCTCGGCATCGAGCGTGGCCTCGAGCGAGCCATCAGCAATACCCTCGCTAATGCATTGCGCCAGACGCGCGATCAATTGATTGGTACCACGGCGCAGGCTTTCCCGCATCGCTTCGGATAAATCGGAAACTTCACCCGCCAGTTTCACCGTGAGGCATTTTTCTTCGCAGCAATCACCGGCTTGGGTTTCCAGCCAGCGCGTCCAGTATGCGACCATCCGTTCGGCCGCACTGTGCGTATTGGGGGCGAGCATCAATTCAAGGCGACCAAAATAGTCGTCAAAGTAAGAGTCGAGCAGCGCCGCGCCAAAGGCATCTTTGGATTTGAAATAATGGTAAAACGAGCCTTTGGGCACATTGGCGGCGGTCAAAATCTCGTTCAAACCCACGGCAGAAAAACCTTTGCCGAGGATGATGGGTTTGGCCACGTCCAGAATGTGCTGGCGCATCGAGTGGGTATCGCTAGTCATGGGCTGCACTATAACTGCAACTAGACCAGTCGTCTAGTGTATTTGTACCTATCTACACCGTGCTGGGTATAATTTGACGCTGTTGCCCGTTTTCGGTGGCTTGGGCGCTGGCCAATTCGCGCTCCAAGATGGTTTCAAGCGCTTTAAAACAAGTTTCATCAATGGCATTACCCACCATGCCCCGCATGATTTCCAGTGTGCGTTCGGGCGAATTGGCGGCGTGGTAAGGGCGTTCGGCGCTGATGGCATCGAAAATATCGGCCACGGTGATAATGCGTGTTTCCAGCCGGATGTCATTGGCGCTCAGCCCTCGGGGATAGCCACGACCATCCAGCCGTTCATGGTGCGCTCCAGCGACAAAGGCCAAATCAGCAAATTGCGCGATTTTGCCCAAAATTTCCTCGCTTAAACGCGCGTGCTGTTGCACGGCACGAAACTCTTCGTCGCTGAGTTTGCCAGGTTTTTCCAAAATGCTGCTACTGACGCCGAGTTTACCGACATCATGCAAAAGCGCCGCCCGTTTGATCCAATTGCATTGCTGCGGGCTCAGCTTGAGTTCGTGGGCGATTAAGTCGGCATAAAACCCGACGCGTTCGCTGTGACCGGCGGTGAATGGACTTTTGGCATCCACCACCTGACCAAACGCCGATGCAATTTCATCCATATATTGATCATCAAGCGGTACAGTAAATTGGGCGGGTTCTAATTTGAGCACGGCCTGTGCAATATTTGGATCGGTCAGCCCCTGCCAAAAGGCAGCATCGCTTGCAACGACTTCAAAAGCGGCGACCAACTGAGGATCAAACCATGACTCAGAGCGAAGTCGAATTTCAGCCAGCGCAGCCTCTTGCCCATGCGAGAAATGAAAGACATCGATAATCTGCGCGAGCAAAGCGATGCGGGCATTGAGTGGAATATTTTCGCCACGAAGACCCTCTGGTCGTCCGCCACCATTCCAATGTTCGTCAAGCGAATGAACGCCCAGCACCACCGATTCAGGAAAACGCAATTGCCGTGCTATTTTTGCGCCGCGATCACAGCGAGTCTGAATTAACTCTTGAGCTATGGCATCGCCGTTACGCATGATATTGAGAATGGATGTCAGGCGTTTACTCCAGCTTTCATTTTTGCCTGTGTGCTCAAAAACAAAGCCAAGTACCTGCGATAGATTCGAGCCGACCAATTTGAAGTCGCGCTTGAAGCTTTGGTCATCGGTGAGATAAAGCTCACAGATTCGGGCCGCATTGCTGCTGCAGCCCAAGTCTTTGAGTAAGAGGGTGTAATACAAGCCCCAAATGGCTTGCTCACTGAGGCCGATTTGTCGCCCGATATGCACGCCAATCCAGCAGCAGCGTACACAATGCCCTTCTGGTTGGCCTTCGGTCATATCCAAGGCGTAAGACAAAGAGCCTAATAATTCTGCCAGCTTTAAGGTTTCGCTCATAATCGATTCGCGATATAAGGGATAACTTAGCATAGACAAAAATCGCGTCGCGAGAATACGCGAATGAGGTGATGCCGATTTTACTGGCTCTTGAGAGCAAGTCAGGCTATATCCTGTTCATAAAGGAGAGCTGCAATGACCCCAGAACAAGCACAAAAAACGATGCACGACTTGCTGCGCATGATGATTCAACATAAAGCATCCGATTTATTTATCGCCGATGATTTTCCGCCTGCGATGAAAATCAACGGCAAAATGACCCCCGTTGGTCAGCAAAAGCTCAATGCCGTCGCTACCCGGGCCTTGGCCTACGCAATTATGCGACCCGATCAGAAAACCGAATTTGAGGAAGAATTCGAATGTAATTTTGCGATTAGCCCCGAGGGGATAGGGCGTTTTCGCGTGAATGTATTTATGCAGCAAGAAAAAGTCGGCATGGTGCTGCGAACGATCACCAGCAAGATCCCCAATTTTGATGAAATGGGACTGCCCAAAGTTTTAAAAGAAGTGATGATGAGTAAGCGCGGCCTAGTGCTGCTCGTCGGAGGGACGGGCTCGGGCAAATCGACGACGATGGCGGCGATGATTGATTACCGCAATGAACACAGCCACGGTCATATCATCACGATTGAAGACCCTGTTGAATATCTGCACAAGAACAAAAATTGTTTGGTGACGCACCGTGAAGTCGGGCGCGATACCAAGGGCTGGTTTAATGCGCTGAAAAACACACTGCGTCAGGCTCCTGATGTCATTTTGATCGGCGAAATTCGCGACCGCGAAACGATGGAATACGCGATGAATTTTGCTGAAACGGGGCATTTGTGCATGGGTACGCTGCACGCCAATAGCTCAAATCAAGCCTTAGAGCGCATTGTGAATTTCTTTCCCGAAGAGCGTCACCCACAGTTGTATATGGACTTGTCGCTCAATATGCGCGGCATTATCTCGCAGCGCTTGGTACCCACGCCGGATGGCAAAGGGCGCTGTGCGGCGATTGAGATTTTGCTCAATACGCCTTTGGTCGCCGATATGATTTTCAAAGGCGACGTAGGGGGAGTGAAAACCGCGATGCAAAAATCGCGTGAGCTGGGCATGCAGACTTTTGATATGGCGCTGTTTGATTTGTATGAAGCGGGCAAAATCAGTATGGAAGAGGCGCTGAAAAATGCCGATTCGCTCAATGAGCTGCGCCTGAATATCAAACTCAATAGCCAACATCATCGCAAGGAAGAACACAGCAGCGGCTTGGATCATTTGTCGCTGGAAGTGCATGAGGAGCCAGTCGTCGAGATGGTAGAGGATGCGGCGGAGAACTCTGCGGGCTAATCCGCATCATTAGATGAGCGTCAAATAGAGAGTTTGAATCAGCCTTGTGATGCCAGCCGTTTCCCTTGGTATACGTGAGCGAATGAAAAAAAGGTGTATGGATCCATACACCTTTTTTTAACGCGTCGCTGATTAATTAGAATGGCATCGGGATATAACGGAATGGATGCGGTTCTTTATCAGTTTTGGCCTCAGGTTTGCGTTTGGGTAGCTTGATTTTGGCGTGCGGCAGCGCTTCATAAGGGATCTGTTTCAAGATATGGCTAATGATATTGAGGCGGGTGCGCTTTTTATCATTGGAAATCGCGACATGCCATGGGCACCACACCGTGTCGGTGTATTCCATCATGCGGTCACGCGCCTTGGTGTATTCATCCCATTTTGTGAAGGATTTCAAATCCATCTCGGTCAATTTCCACAATTTGCGACCATCTTCGATGCGATCTTGCAGGCGGCGGGTTTGTTCTGCCATGTCGACATCCAGCCAGTATTTCAAAATCGTCACGCCCGATTGAGTGATGTACTTTTCCATCAACGGCGTGATTTCTAAAAAGCGATCGGATTGCTCTTCTGTACAAAACCCCATGACGCGCTCTACACCTGCGCGGTTGTACCAGCTGCGATCAAAAATCACGATCTCGCCGGCAGAGGGGAATTGCGCAAAATAGCGCTGCATATAGAGCTGTGTTTTTTCTTTGTCGGTGGGCGCGGGCAGGGCGACTACGCGGAATACGCGTGGGCTAACGCGCTCGGTTAGGGCCTTAATCGTGCCGCCTTTGCCGGCTCCATCACGACCTTCAAAGACGATGATGATTTTTTGCCCTGTTTGCTTTACCCACAATTGCAGCTTAACCAGCTCGATTTGGAGTTTCTTCAGTGCTTTGGCGTACTCTTTATTCCCCATTTCGGATTGGGCGTGAACAGTTGTTTCGGCGTGCTGAGATTTCTTTTTGCTCATGGAATAGCTCCTTATGAAGCAAGTGGCGAAGGCGGATTTAGCTTGCCATCATGGGGTATATTCACATAATTACTTTGCTTAATTATCTTGGTGTGTATACATAGGTAGAGTATGTGAGCTGCGAGTGGGTCTAAACCAAAATCACTAGCATTAAACAATATTACTAATTAAGTAGGGGATGGGCAAGGCTGAAGTTGGCGTAAATCTGAGGCGAAAAAAAAGCACCAGTCTGAGCTGGTGCTTTTTGTTGGGGGGCAATGACTTAGACTAATTGACCATGGCATTGCTTGTATTTCTTGCCCGAGCCGCATGGGCATGGATCGTTACGGCCAACGCCTTGGAATTGGATTTTGGGCCCGCCTTCCTGATTCATCGCCGCCATAATCACTTCGCGAATTTTCTCTTCGTCACCGCTGGCCAAGACCGCTTCGATGTCTTCATGTGTAAATTGCATCGCTGATTCAGGGATTTCATGTTGCTCAACGGGCTGCACGTCTTCTGGGCCACGAATCTGCACCGTCATCACAATCTGCAATACATTGCGTTTGATTTGCTCTAGCAAGCTAGAGAACAGCTCAAAAGCCTCGCGTTTGTATTCTTGCTTCGGATTTTTCTGTGCATAGCCGCGCAAGTGAATGCCTTGACGCAGATGATCCAGTGCCGACAAATGTTCGCGCCAGTATTGATCCATATGTTGCAGCAACACCGAGCGTTCGAAATTGCGGAAGTTGGTTTCAGTCGCTTGTTCCACTTTCGAATCGTAAGCTGCTTTGGCCGCGGCTTGAACGCGCTTTTTCATCTCTTCGATAGTCAGCGTCGTTTCATTTTTGATCCAATCCTGAACATTCACGCCCACATGCAATTCGGCCAGCGCGCGTTCCAAACCTTCGGCATCCCATTGCTCTTCCATTGTATCGGCAGGAATGTAGATGTCGAACAAATCAGACACATAGCTGTCACGCATGCCGCCGATGGTGTCGGCCACTTCTTCGCTTTCCAGAATCTCATTACGCTGGCCATAAATGGCTTTGCGCTGCTCGTTCGATACATCATCGTATTCCAGCAATTGTTTACGCATATCGAAGTTGCGACCTTCGACTTTGCGTTGTGCTGATTCGATGGCGCGTGAAACGATGCCCGCTTCAATTGGCTCGCCTTCTGGCATTTTCAGCTTGTCCATTACGTAAGCTACGCGATCACCAGCAAAAATACGCAATAGCGTGTCTTCGAGTGACAGGTAGAAACGGCTGGAGCCTGGGTCACCTTGACGGCCAGAACGGCCACGCAACTGATTGTCGATACGACGTGAGTCGTGGCGCTCAGTACCGATAATGTGCAAGCCACCCGCCGCCAAAACAGCGTCGTGTTTCACTTGCCATTCGGCTTTCAGCGTCGCGATTTGAGCGGCTTTTGCTGCTTCATCGAGTGATTCGTCTGCTTCAATTTGCTTGATTTGAGCTTCGATACTGCCGCCGAGCACAATATCCGTACCGCGACCGGCCATATTCGTAGCAATGGTCACCTGACCCAAGCTACCAGCTTGCGCGACGATCTGTGCTTCTTTGGCGTGGTGCTTGGCGTTCAAAACGTTATGGGCAATGCCTTCAGACGTCAAAATGCCAGAGAGCAATTCTGATTGCTCAATTGACGTCGTGCCCACCAGCGTTGGCTGGCCGCGCTCAACACACCCTTTGATGTCGGTGATGATGGCTTTGTATTTTTCGTTCGCAGTTTTGAACACCTGATCTTGACGATCGTCGCGGATCATTGGTTTGTTGGTCGGGATGATCACCGTTTCCAAACCATAGATTTGCTGGAATTCGTAGGCTTCAGTATCCGCAGTACCAGTCATGCCCGACAGCTTGCTGTACATACGGAAGTAGTTTTGCAGCGTGATGGTGGCCAGCGTTTGGTTTTCTTGCTGGATTTCAACGCCTTCTTTGGCTTCGACGGCTTGGTGCAAGCCTTCTGACCAACGACGACCTGACATCAAGCGGCCTGTGTGTTCGTCAACGATGATGACTTCACCATCCATAACGACATAGTGCTGGTCTTTTACAAACAATGAGTGCGCGCGCAAGGCGGCGTTCAAATGGTGAATTAGGCTGATGTGGGCTGCGGCATACAAGCTATCGCCTTCTGGCAACAAGCCCATTTGCGTCAGGATGGCTTCAACGTGTTCGTGACCAGCTTCAGACAGCAAGACGGTGTGGGCTTTTTCATCCACCCAGTAGTCGCCTTCGCCTTCTTCTTCGGTCTGGCGAACCAATTGTGCTGGAATGACATTCATCGCCTTGTACAGGTCGGTATTGTCATCGGCTGGGCCAGAAATAATCAGTGGGGTACGCGCTTCGTCGATCAAGATCGAATCCACTTCGTCGACGATGGCAAAATTCAAGGCTCGTTGCACGCGCTCATTGGGTGAAAACACCATATTGTCGCGCAGATAGTCAAAGCCGAATTCGTTATTGGTGCCGTAGGTAATGTCGCAAGCGTAGGCTTGTTGTTTATCTTCGTGCGCCATCTGACCCAAGTTCACACCGCAGCTCAGACCCAGGAAATTGAATAATTTACCCATTTGCGCCGCATCGCGTTGCGCCAGGTAATCATTCACGGTAATCACGTGAACGCCTTTGCCAGTCAGCGCGTTCAGGTAAGCGGCCAAGGTCGCCACCAGTGTTTTACCTTCACCCGTGCGCATTTCGGAGATCTTGCCTTGATGGTGAACCAAGCCACCAATGAGCTGTACATCAAAGTGACGCATGCCCAGTGTGCGTTTACCACCTTCACGACATACCGCGAATGCTTCAGGTAAGATTTGATCGAGCGTTTCGCCCTTGGTCAGGCGAGATTTGAATTCTTCAGTTTTGCCACGTAGCTCGTCGTCGGACAGCGCGGCCATGCTCGGCTCCAACGCATTAATCTGCTTGACGATGGCACCGTATTGTTTCAACAAACGGTCGTTACGGCTTCCAAATACTTTTTTCAGCAGATTCGAGATCATAGTGCTACCACGTGACGGCCTCGATCGAGGCTCAGTTTTTATTAAATAGACAAAGGCCAACGCCCACTTTTATTTGGGCTGACTGACCTTAGTTGGCTCCACCCTACCTGTTTTTCAAGGCTTACTTACTTGCTTGAGCATAGTTTGATTGACCCGCATCAAGAAAACGCAGTGGATTTTGCGCCACGCCGCGATAACGAATCTCAAAATGCAGGTGTGGGCCGGTTGAGCGACCTGTGCTACCAAGCAGCGCGACGTTTTGACCCACTTGCACCGTATCGCCAACTTTAACCAGTAATTTACTGGCGTGAGCATAACGACTGGTTAGATCTTTACCATGATCAAGCTCGACCATATTACCATATTGAGGGTGGTAAGCTGCATACACGACTTTGCCTGTGGCGGCAGCCACAATTGGCGTGCCAGTGTCGCCCTGATAATCGATTCCTTCATGGAAAACTTGGGTGCCGCGAAATGGATCAACGCGCCAGCCAAAGCTCGATGACTGCGGAGCAATCGCCAATGGGGCGTGGCGCGGCAGGAAAGAGGCGTCTGGCGTGATCAATATGGCTTCCGCCAAGGTCAGCTGATCGATCATCGCCGCCATTTTGACATCGGTGTCTTGCAATAAAGTACGCAAGCCATCGACAGCAAATGGTTTACCATCGTGCGCCAAACCGCCCTGCGGTGCAGCTTTTTGACTGAGAAACGGTTTAATATCAATGCCAGTTTTGTCGCCCACTCGGCTGGCCAGCCCATCGAGCCGGGTTAATTTAGCTTGCAGCTCACCCACTTGCACAGCGAGCGCGTCAATTTCATTCTGGCGAGCGTGCTGGCCGGGCATCATGCGCAATAGCGGCTCGACGCGGCTGGGTGCAAACAACATACCGAGGCCAAATGCGGCGGCGCCAATTAATAAGGTCAATGCCATGGCAAGCGCAGAGAGTTCGCGCGGCCCAAGCGAGATGGCCTTATCAAGACGGTGAGAGACCACAATGATATTCATTGGAATCCTTGTAAAATGAGTAAACACGCTAATTTTTCGCAGCTGGTTGAGGGCGACTATCAACTCAATCGTCTCGTCAAACAGCTCGATCAGCTCAATCACTTGCTGCGTATCGTGCAGTCAGTGCTGCCGCCCGAAATCGCGCGGGTTTGTCAGGGCACCGCCTGGGCGGGTAGCACCTTGCTGGTTGCTGTGCCCAGTAGTGCGGCGGCAACGCGTTTGCGTCAGGCCGAGCCCGCGATCATTGCTGCATTGGGACAGGCTGGGGTGCACGCTACCGCAATCCGTGCCAAGGTGCAAGTCGCGTTGCAACAGGGAAACCCGATGCAAACCAAGACCTTACGCATGACCGAACCCGCGAAGGCGGCGTTTTCCGAGCTAGAAACTCAGGTTGATGACCCCGAACTCAAAGCGGCATTGGCTAATTTATTACGTCATCACCTCAAGAAATAAGTCGCGGCGGGCGCGCTGGGCTTCACGCTCAGATCGCGGGCAAAAAAAACGGGCTCCTTGGTAGGAGCCCGATCAATCAGGGAGGAGATGAGCAAAATGCACACTTGCATTGCACACATACCATCAGAGTATGGGCGGGGGGCGTAGTTCCCAAGTCCGGGTGTGAATATTCACGCTGTGTGCACTGGGTGGCAAAGCCTGATTTTTCAGGCCAAACATCGCCGCAGCATAAACAAAAATTCATCGTTCCCTGCCGCCAATTACACCCTGCTTAAGCATATAATCGCGCCTTACTTAAACCTGCCCGAGTGCGACGATGGATCCGATTTTGTTATTTCATTCCCTGATTATGGGTTTGGTCGAAGGCGTGACCGAATTCCTGCCGATTTCATCGACAGGCCATTTGATCCTGACTGGCGATTTGCTCAATTTTCTGAGTAAAGAAAAACGCGATGTCTACGAGATCTTTATTCAGCTTGGCGCCATGCTGGCGGTGGTGTGGGAATACCGTGCAAAAATTGGCAAAACACTGGCTGGCGCGGGTAAGGCAGGCGGGGAGCGCAATCTGCTCTTGGGGATTATTGTCGCGTTTATTCCTGCGGCGATTTTGGGCAAATTGTTTTCCGAGCACATCAAAGCGGTGTTATTTAACCCGATTGCCGTATCGATCGCGTTTATTGTCGGTGGTTTGATTATTTTGTGGGCGGAAAAACGTCAGCACACAGTCACGATTGAAACGGTTGATGATTTAAGCCTGAAAGACGCGCTGAAAGTGGGTTTTTGCCAGTGTTTGGCGCTGATTCCCGGTACTAGCCGTTCGGGCGCAACGATTATCGGCGGGATGTTCTTGGGTCTTTCGCGCAAAGCGGCGACCGAGTTTTCTTTCTTTCTTGGCATTCCTACGCTGGGCGCGGCGTCGCTATATAGCTTGTTGAAACACCGTCATGTACTCGACAGCGCCGACATCGGCATCTTCGCCGTTGGCTTTATCTCGTCGTTTATCTTCGCGTTTTTCGCGATTCGCGCCCTGATCAAGTTTATCTCGACGCACACCTTTATCGTCTTTGCATGGTATCGCATTGCTTTCGGCTTGATCGTTTTGGCGACATGGCAGTTTGGCTGGGTGAACTGGGCGGCGTAATTTTTAGTCTTTTTGTCTTTAGGGGTATTGCTGCAAGAATCAATAAAGCATTTGATCTTGTGGCAATACCCCTTTGCATGTCTGCTCTGGCATCACAATTGCTTTTTTTATTATGACTTAATCCTTTCTATTAAATGACGAAGCCCCCTTGATCTAGCTTTTGTTCCGCCTTCATAATGCGAATAGCATTTGTGAGGTGATCATGAGTAAACAATGTTTGAAATGCGCTTATACGCGTCAGGCCAGTGATGCTGCTCCGAGCTATAAGTGCCCGCGCTGTGGTGCCATCTATGCCAAAGTCGAGGCCGCACGCCAGGCCGCACAGGTGCAGCAAACCACGCGCGCCAAGCAATCCGTTACCGAGCGACAACTGGCGCAATCGCAGCTGATCAATGTGATGAATGTGGCCTATTGGCTAGCGCTGGCGGCTGTGCTCTTCACGATGACGCTCTGTTTGCGCCAGTACTGGATGTCGTTTGTGCTGGAAATGAAAATCGCTTTTTCCCAAAACATTTTGGTGAAGCTGTTTGCCCTGAGCTTGCCGCACAGTGTTTTCTCGGCCTTTGCCTTGTTTTATGTGTTGTTGTCGCTGGCCTATCTGCTGTATCTCTATCCCAAGCGCGATGAGTTGGCTTATTCGAGTCTGAGTGAAAGTTATCGCTATTTCGTCAAAGCCTTTCGCTGTGGCACCTACTTTTTCCTGCCCGTACTGCTGATGTTACTGGCTGCCAAAGTCATTCCCTTGCTGCTGAGCGCTAGCTCAGCAGCCATCGCGCCCAGTGACGGCATGTGGGAAAACATCATCGTGTTTGCGCTGCTGGGTGGCTTTGTATTGCAGTGGATTTCGCTGATTTTGAGCTTGGTTTTTGGTGTGCCGATGCTGCTGTATTTGCTGAAAGGCTGGCGCTCACTCAATGAATTCAAACAGCAAGATGCTGAGCTGGCGATGGAAAACGCGAATTAATATTGCATGGGTATTGGTCTGAATGCATTTTTATTGTTTGAATGTAGATAAATACCTGCCTGGGGTAATATGAAAAAAATACTTTCGATTGGCATGGCGGCTCTCGCTTTGAACCTGAGTAGCAGTGCATGGTCGCTCAATATCGTGCCGCCCGGTGATCGCGATACGCAGTTGGATCGCTGGTCAAATCGGCCTGAAGAGCAGGTGGTGAAAATCACCACCGAAGCGCCACTCAACTGGAGCAAGCTTGATGTGAAAGTCTGGCGCCAGCCCAAGCCTGCTCCGTATGTGGTGCTATTGCACGGCTCGGCCTCAATTCATGAGAAAGGGCGGATTGAAGGTTGGTGGCGCAATGCGGATGACGTGCAAGCCTTGTTCTACAGCATGGGTTTTCACGTCGTGCAATTAACGCGTCGCGGCTATGGCGATTCGGAAGGTACGCGCAGTGAAGTATTCGCGAATAAGTCCGCGCACAGTGACAATGAATACACCACACTGCTGCTGAAGGATGCGGCCTTGGATGTCGCTCCAGTCTTGCAGTGGGCCAGCAAACAAGCCGATTTTCAGCCACAAGCAATTTTGGTCGGTCATTCATTTGGCGGTATTCTGGCATTGCACACTGCCGATTTAGCCCCTAGTGTCGTTGGCGTCATCGATATTGCGGGTGGACTGGGCTTTTTCAATCAGACTGAGCCAAGCAAGCAAGATCCCACTAGCCTAGCGGCGATTCTGGCCAATACCAAAACCAAAAAGCCCAATTTGCTGATCTACGCCAAGCATGACACGGTGATCGCTTATTCGCTCGGCGAAGCGATTGCTGCGCAGCAAGCCAAAATCAGCAATAGCACCTTGATTAGCCCCAAAACGCTAGAAGGGCGCGACCCGCATGCGGCGCTCATCATGGGGATGAATATCGAATTCTGGCAGGACGACGCCTATCGGTTTTTGCGCTCCCTGCCTTGATGATGGATCTTTGCGACGGGAGCGGGCATGAAGTTTTACGCTTATCTTGAAAGTACGCCGCTCGCCGAGCCAGCACTGCTCAGCGAAGTGACCTTGGTGGCCAATCCGCATGAGCTGCGCAAAATCGCTCGATTTCTCGAATTGGCCGCCGAGCAAATGACGCAGGATCCCGCCCAGTTTGAGCATGTTCATCTCAGTGATGTCGATCGTGATTTTACTGCTACGCCGAGTTTGATCGTCTTTAATCCGCAAGCGCTTTGAGGTGATGCAAGATGCCAAAGTTTAACCGTCAGACGCTGTTTGTTGGCTTAGGCATTGGCTATCTGGCGGGGTTTTGCGCTCAGCTGATCTTTGCAATTCTGCTGCTGCGCATGTCTTGTGAAAGTTTTGGCTGCATTGGGGTCGGGATAGGCTGGATTGCTTGGGTGATTGCCTTTGCCTTCCTACTAGCATGTGGCGCAATCGCTCGTGCTCAATTGCAAGGCTATCCACGGTTAGCGGCGGCTTGCCGCCTAGGATTATGGCTACAAGCCGCGCAGGGGATCGGCTTGCTGGGCTATTACTTGCTACATACTGCCTGATGTATTGGCTTGAAGATAAATTAAAATAAGCCTCGGCGCGCCATACCTAATAAAAGCCCCGCTTTGCGGGGCTTTTGCATGATGAAGCCAGCGTGGCTGAAATTAGTTGGCCAACTCGATACGACGATTTTTCTGACGGCCCGTTTCGGTGTTGTTGTCGGCGATCGGCTGTTCTTGCCCCATGCCGACGGCAATTAACTGCGTGCCTTTGACCCCGTTTTGAATCAGGATCATGCGTACCGATTCTGCGCGTTGCAGAGATAATGTTTTGTTGGCCGCAGCGTCGCCCGTATTGTCGGTATGGCCGACAATCCGTACCACACGACCATCTTCAACGAGAAAGGTGGCGATTTCTTTCAATCGTTCGTGCGAGTTGGCGCTGACATCGGCGGAGCCAGTGGCAAATTCAATCGATTCGTTGAGCAAAACGCCGTCATTCCAGACGGCCAGTTGCGCATCGTCGGTGACAGTGACATTGCCGGTGACTGCGCTGCCGGGTTTGAACCAGTTACTCGCTCCGAGCTTGATGCCTTCGGCCAATTTGGCATTGCCGGCAACGCCGCTAAAATGGATGCCCGTGTCAGCCAATTTCAGATCAAAGGCGCTCAATTGTTTGAGGCGGGCAAAAATCTCAATCGGGCGAGCGGCCCACCAGAATGCAGGGGCGGTGGCGTCGACGGTGATTTGATCCACGATATGGTCTGGACCCCACAGCAAGCGCGCGGGTTTCAAGATGCGATTTTTACTGGCTTCATCCGCAACGCGGCCAGTGATGGTGACTTTGCCATCGGCCAATACCATGTGCAGATCACCGAGCACGAATTGTTCTGTCGCCGCACTGGCGGACGCGACGGCTGCGGGTTTGCTATTGAGCGAGGGGAGTAGTTTGGTCGAGAGCAAGCCTGCACCAATTGCAAGTGCTGCAAAGACTAAACCCGCGGATAAACCGATTTTTTCTTCCGTATTCAAAGACACTTACTGACTCCTTGTTATTTATTCTTGTAATGATGCCATAAATTGTGTGTGGTTGTTTTGTAATTAAACGCCGGTGTCATTGGTTTTGTGCTGTTGGCAGCACATCAAATCAGCTGCTTAGGTGTTTACGCTAGTTGCGAGCCGGATGCGCTTATAGCACACTGATTTTCCACTCTTTTGATGCATCCTTTATGACTTCGCAGCGTCGCCTTGGCATCTTTTTGATTATTTTGTCCGCCGTTGCTTTCGGCTGGATGCCGATTTTCGGTAGCTGGGCCTATCGTAGTGGCCTAGAGACGCAAAGCTTACTCCTGATCCGTTTCACCATTGCTGCAGCACTGATGCTGGCGGTAATGATGATCCGCCGTGCGCCGTGGCCACGCGGCAAGGTGTTGTATGGTTTGATGGCGATGGGCGGCTTGGCCTATGTCGGGCAGGCTTTTTGCTATTTTTCGGCTTTGCGCTATGGCTCGGCGGCGCTGGCGGCTTTGCTCTTGTATGCGTATCCCGTCATTGTGACTTTGGCATCGGCGTGGTGGTGGCGCGAGAAATTATCACGCCGCACGATGGCGGCTTTGCTGCTGGCTTGTTTTAGCTTGGTGCTGACGATAGGCCCTGCTGGCGGGCAATGGCTGGGGGTGGTGTTTGGCTTGCTGGCGGCGCTGATTTATTCGGCGTATATCTTGGCGGGCAGTCGGCTGACTCCGCTGGCGGGTGCATTGCCTGCGGCGACGGTGGTGATGATGTCGGCTGCGGCCAGCTTGTGGCTCACGACCTTGTATCATCCCGTGAGTTGGCCAGTTTCGACTACGGGTTGGCTGGCGGCAACCGCGATTGCGCTGGTGTCGACCGTAGTTGCCATTTTTGCTTTTTTGGCGGGAATGGATCGCTTATCGGCCAGCGAAGCATCGACACTCTCAACGCTGGAGCCGGTGGTGAGTGTGCTACTGGCAGCGCTCATTCTGGGTGATCATCTGACGCCGTTGCAGTTGGTGGGTGGAGTGGGTATTGTTATCGCAACCTTGCTGATTGCGCTTTCTCCGGCAATACCTGTGCCAGAATAAGTGGCGAATCGAAATAATCAGCTGTGGGGCATTTATCGACCTATGCTAAAGCCATCTTTCTGATGAGGTGGGTTTATGTCGATAACAGCGAGGCAGATTCAACTGGTGCAACACAGCTTTGCGCAGGTCGAGCCGATTGCGGCGCAAGCGGCCCAAATGTTCTACGCCAAGCTCTTTGAATATGCGCCACAAGTGCGGCCGCTGTTTAAAAAAGATCTGAGCGCACAGGGCAATATGCTGATGGCGACGATTAAAGTAGCCGTGCGCGGGCTCAATGATCTGAATTCGCTGGTGCCTGTTTTGCAGCAATTGGCCGAGCGGCATGTGAATTATGGCGTGAAGGCCGAGCATTACACGCCGGTGGGTAATGCGCTGCTCTGGACCTTAAAACAAGGGCTGGGTGAGGCTTGGACGCCTGAGTTGCGACAGGCGTGGGTCGATGTATTTCGCCTGATGGCGACGACAATGAAAGACCATGTGAAGTCAAACCAGGCTTGCTGATGCTTGCAAGCCTGCGGGTTTTATTTGCTTGGCATGGTTTGCATCAGCATATCGGCCTCGATGCTGCTAATGCTGGGGTCGGCGGCGATTTTGCTCAGGGTGTTTTGCAATACGTCGCTCGCTTGGGCTGGTTCGAGTTTGGCGATGTAATAGCCGCCGCCCAATTCGCGCTCATAACTCATGCCGAGTTGATATTGCTGCGCAAGCTGCTGAACCGCTTGTGCCACGTCGGTGGGTTTGGCTTTAAATTGAATAATCACGCGCTCGACTTTGGGAGTGCTGGGGCTGGCGACCGTGCTACTGGCGCAGGCGCACAGCGTGATGCAGGCCATCAGAATCATCAATTTTCGTAAAATGTGATTGCCAGTTGTGAACATCGCTTTTCCTTGGTACTGATTGTGCTCGTTCAATAAGCATGAACCCACCTGTGTGCTATCGCAATGGTGGGTTCATATCGGGTCAAACTACAACGGTTTATTTACGTTTTGCGGCTGCCGTGCTTGCCAGCCACGGGCCCCATTGAGTTGCGCCAGGCTGTTCGCCCATTGTCCACCATTTGGCGGTGTAGGTTTGGCCATTAAAGCTCACACATTTGCCACCCGTGTAGGCTACGCTGGCTGACCAAGCTGGGCAGCTTGGATTTGTCGGCGCAGTGCTTGGGGCTGGTGTCACCACTGGTGCGGTGCTTGGTTTTGGCGTTACAACGGGCGCAGGTGTTGGCGCTGGCGTTGTTGAACCGCCGGTGCACGCACCAATATCTTGCCATAAGTTCAAGCTGGCTTTGGGGTTCCAGTTTGCGCCTTTGTAGGCCACATGCGTTACGCGAGCACGGTAGTTACGGCCGTCAAACGTCACCATATCACCCGCTGCAAACGTGCCACCTTCAGTCCATGCTGTGTAGCAGCCTGCAACCGGTGTTGGCGCTGGTGTTACAACAGGAGGCACAGTTGGTTTGGGGGTTACTACCGGTGGGGTAGTCGGCGCTGGCGTGACAACGGGTGGCGTAGTTGGTTTGGGCGTAACCACGGGCTCAGTGTTATCACCCGCAGATTGTTTCGCCAAACGCACCGCTGCCGCCGCGTTCAAAATACCTGCGCCGCAATTGCTGGTGGTGCAACCGCCCGTTGCTGGGAAGGCTGTCGCTGATTGACGCAACAAACTCACTACGTCGTTGTATTTAAGCTTGGGGTTGGCGCTGAGCATCAAGGCCACGGCTGCCGCAACGTGCGGTGTCGCCATCGACGTGCCATTCATGCCGACATAGCCAAAGCCTGCTGGCGTTAAGTCGACACGGCTGGTGCTCAGATTCACGGTCGACGTGATGCGTGTGCTGCCATTGCCGCCAGGTGCTGCCAGCGTGATTTTGCTGCCGAAATTGGAATAGCTGGCTTTCTCGCCGGCTTTACCGGTGGCCGCAACGGTAATCACGTTCGCACAATTGGCTGGTGTCGCCAGGGATGCATCACGATTTTCATTACCACCCGCTACCACGACGATCGCGCCCGCGTTGGTCGCGTCATTAATGGCCGATTGATAGAAGCTAGGGCAAGTATTCGAGCTGCCGCCCAAGCTCATATTGATGACTTTGGCTGGGTTTGGATTGGGGATGCTGGGATGAATGCCAGCTGCCCAGCGAATCGCATCAGCAATATCAATCGCCGAGCCGCCGCCTTTACCCAAGGCACGTACTGGCAAGATTTTCGCGTTATAGGCGCCACCAATCACGCCCACGCCATTGTAGCCCAGTGCCGCAATCGTACCAGCGACGTGTGAGCCATGAAATGAGCTGGTTCCAGTGCGTTGGCAGACGCCATTGGTCACGTCAGTGCTGGTGCACCAATCGCCTTGATCGAGCGCGCCGGCGAACGGGGCAATCGTGCGTGAGCTGCTCGTCCAGTCGCAGCTGCCTGCGCGGTAGCAATCGGTAATAAAGGTATAGCCGGGGGATACAAAATTGCCGCCTGCAGGGCTCAACGTACCTAAGTCGGGGTGAGGTACCGCACCCGTATCGACGATACCGACCACAACGCCTTGGCCGGTAGAAAATTCCCAAGCTCCAATATAATCAGCACCATAAGTACTGCCTGGCAGCGGGGCTTGGAAGCCCCACAAAGAGCTCCAAAGGCTGTCATTCGGCTGGGCTACGCCCATTGGGTACATTTGAACGTCGGCTTCAACGGCTTCAAATTCGCCGCTAGCTTGCAATTTCTGGATATAGGCTTTGAGCTCGGCACCAGACAAACCTGTGGGCAATTGAATCACGTGTGACTGGCCATCACCCATCGTAAAGGCGTGCTTGCCTTTACCCGCGCTGGCGCTTTGTATGGTTTGAGCGATGTCATTTTCGCTCATGCTGCGCATCATTACGGAAGGTTTCATCCGTACGACGACGCGATCTATGGTTTCAGCCGAGCTGTGACCTGCCATCGCGGCCAGCGTGGCCGCAATGATCAAACTACTGTGTTTTACTTGCATTAGAGACCGTCTCCATCCTCGTTATATTCCCCAATCGACATCATCTTGGCGATGTATTGTTCTTTTCATGCCTTGGGTGGACGCAGAGTAATGCAAATGGCATTTTTAGTGGTGCTAGGGTTATCCCTAATCTAATACCAGTAACGGTGGTTTATTAAGCTGGTTAAAGAGTTTTTCTTTGGGTATATGCCTATAAGCAAATTATTGTATGGTTTGTAGGTATATACCCATTGTTTTGGATAGAAGGGTGTCTGTGAATTAAATCACGGATAGAGCGTTGTTTTGATGGCCGCTTTGATCGGCCGGTTCCAATTGTGCCGCTTTGTGGATCACTTTTTGTACGGTCATCGGCGTTGCCTGGTTAATTTTAAAGACACTCACGGCGTCCGATAGCGCTTGCGCCTGCTCTTGCAGTGACTCGGCTGCCGCCGCAGCTTGTTCAACCAGCGCGGCATTTTGCTGCGTTACTTCATCCATCTGTGTCACCGCCTGATTCACTTGGGCGATGCCAGCACTTTGCTCGATCGAGGCATTGGCAATTTCTGCGATCAGCACGCTAACCCGTTCGATACTGTTTTCCACTTGCCCCATGGTGTTGCCAGCCTGATTGACTTGCAGGCTACCTTGCTCGACCTGTGCCACCGAGTCGCCAATCAAGACCTTTATTTCTTTGGCTGCTACTGCCGAGCGTTGCGCCAGATTGCGCACTTCGGAGGCCACAACCGCAAAGCCGCGACCTTGTTCGCCAGCCCGCGCCGCCTCGACTGCGGCATTGAGCGCCAAAATATTGGTTTGAAAGGCAATGCCGTCAATGACGCTAATAATCTCAACAATTTTGCTCGACGCAGCTTGAATCGAGTTCATTCGCTCCACGATATTGCGCACGGCAATCGCCCCTTCATGGGTGATTTTCGCCGACGATTGCGCCAATTCATTGGCTTCACGCGCATTTTCCGCATTTTGGCGCACTGTACCGGTCAGCTCCTCGGTGCTGGCGGCGGTTTCTTCCAGATTGGCCGCTTGCGACTCGGTGCGACGTGATAGATCGGCATTGCCTTGGGCAATCTCGCTGGCCGCATGGCTAATGGTGGTGCCCGATTGCTGAATTTCGCCGACCAGATGTTGCAGGTTTTTCACCGTGGTGTTGACGGCTTCACCAGTTTCGCCAAATAAACCGGGGTAGTTTTTCGTAATCGATTGCGTTAAATCACCGTCCGCCAGCGCAGTGGCTACGCGCATTACATCGCGTAGCCCCGTGTCGGTGGTGCTCGATAGCTGATTGAGCTGCTCGGCCAGATTGCGCGAAAAGCCCTGCTTATCCTCGGTAGAAAGGCGGCGGCTAAAATCACCGCGCTCGGCGGCGGCGCTGACCATTTGATCGACTTCACCGATGATTTTTGACAGTGAGGCTACCGTGGCATTGACGCCATGTTTGGTACGGCCAAATAGGCCTGGGTAGTCTTTGCTAATGGTTTGGCTTAAATCGCCTTGCGCCAGCGCTTCGGAAACGCGCAGTACATCGTTAAAGCCAACATCGCAGGTCACGATGAGTTGATTCAGGTTTTCCAGCATGGCTTGGAACATGTACTGGTACTGGCTGGCATCGCAGCGTTGGCTAAAGTCGCCATTTGCCCCTGCCTGAGCCAAGCGTTGAATATCGCCACTGATTGCCAATAGGGCGCGTTTAACTTCGGCAATCGACTGCGTAATTTTGGCTTTTTCACCCGGTAGCGCGGGCATATCGGGTGTGAAATTGCCTTTGGAATACTGAGCAATCACCTCGATCGTGGTCTGAATCACGCGATTTTGTTCTTCAACCAGGGTATTTACTTGCCCCGCCATCACGCCAAAAGTACCGGGATACTGGCTGGCATCCAGACGAGCACTCATCGCGCCCGCCGCTTGTTGTTGCGCCATCTGCTGTTGTGCGGCGACAAAGCTCTGGATCGATTGCTGCATTTGCTGCATGGCCAGCAGTAATTGCCCCGTTTCATCTTGGCTGTGAATCACAATCTGATTATCCAGCCTACCCTGAGCAATATTCTGAGCCACCGTTACCGCGCTCGACAGTGGGCGAGAGATGGCGCGTATCAGCAGTACACCGGAAAGCACGGCCAATACCAGACCGAGCAAAATTAAGCCCAGTGAGACAGTGCGTACCGTTTCATAGGTTTTCTGGGACGCAATAAATTCGGCTTTAGCGACGTCCAATTGTAAGGTGATTAATTCGCCAATCTTGTCGCCGATCGGGTCAATGCTGGTATACAGTGGGCCATCAAATTGAATCAAATCGCCTTGGATATTGCCGTGTTTGGTCGCGAGAAATGCGTCAAGCTGCGCGACATCGCGATTGGCTTTGGCAAATAACACCTCGGCTTGCTCGGCCAGCTTGCTCTCGTCGGGCGTTAAGGTCGTGGCTTTGTATTTTTTCCATTCCTGATCAATTTCTGCGCTGGCTTTGCGCACTTTGGCTAAAGTCGGCTCGGCTTCAATCAAGCCCGCATTGGCTTTGTTCACGGCATCAATCACGCTAACGGCGTAATCGTCGGCGATCATTTTCAGTTGTTTGAGTGGCACGACGCGGTCTTCGTACACTGTTTTGAGCGAGTCATTGATCTTGCTGAGATTTGAAATCCCCAAGCCACCAATGCCGATGAGCAAGATCGCCATAAATGCGATGGTATAAATCAGACGAGATTGAATCGTGAGTTTCATTGCGACCACCTATTGAATGGGCTTAGACGGTTTAATTTTGCTTACTTAAATGAAATTACAAGGTAATCTTGGTGATAGTTTATGAATGGTCATAAATCGAATGGCATATTGTTACCACTGACGGACGGCAGGCAGGCTACTTCTTCAGCGCAATTGCCTTTTGCGCGAGGTGCGGTAGATTAGTGGCTGGGGCTGATGAAGCCCTCTATTTCTCGCGCAACGATGAAGGAGTGTTATGCGTCGATTGATTATTCTTGGCCTGCTAGCGAACGGGGTCTACGCAGGCGAAGTCAAAGTCGCGGTGGCGAGTAATTTTGTCGCCCCGTTGAACGCACTGGCGGCCGATTTCAAAGCCGCTAGCGGCCACAGCTTGCAGATTTCTAACGGCGCGACAGGCAAACTGTTTGCGCAAATTAGCAATGGGGCGCCGTTTGAAGTACTGCTCGCGGCGGATGATGAAACGCCGACTCAATTAGTCGAGCAGCAGCTGGCGGCAAAAGATACCCAGTTCACGTATGCAACTGGACGTCTTGTTTTGTGGAGTGCCGCAGGCAATACCCCGAATGAGCAAACCTTAAAACAAAGCCAGTTTAGCAAACTCGCCATCGCCAACCCCAAAGTCGCGCCCTATGGTCGCGCCGCAATGGAAGTGTTCGCTGCGCAAGGCTTGAGCGCTGCGCTCAGCCCTAAGCTTGTCTACGGTGAAAACATTGCGCAGACGCAGCAATTTGTCGCCAGCGGTAATGCGCAATACGGCCTGATCGCCGCTTCGCTGGTGATGTTCGATGGCAAATTCAAAAGCGGCAAGGGCTGGTTGGTGCCCGCCCAATTGCATCAGCCGATTAAGCAAGACGCCGTCTTACTCAAAGCAGGGCAAAACAACGCGGCCGCGACCGCCTTTTTGCAGTATTTAAAATCGCCCGCAGCCAAGAAAATCATGGTGCAATACGGCTACCAATAATTAACCTGAACTGAAGTTTGAATCCGCATGTTCAACCCCGAAGATATCTCCGCGATCACATTGACGCTAAAACTCGCCGCGACGACCACGCTATGCCTGCTGCTGCTCGGTACGCCGCTGGCGTGGTGGCTGGCGCGCAGTGATACGCTGCGCGCTAAAATTGTCGGCGCGATTGTGACGCTGCCGCTGGTGCTGCCGCCGACGGTGATTGGTTTTTATCTGCTCGTCGCACTTGGGCCCAATGGCACGCTCGGGCAGATGACGCAGGCGCTGGGGCTGGGCTTGTTGCCGTTTACATTTTGGGGCTTGGTGATCGCATCGATCATCTACTCGCTGCCCTTTGCGGTGCAGCCTTTGCAGCAAGCCTTCGCCGCCATCGGCCCACGGCCACTCGAAGTGGCCGCGACCTTGCGCGCCTCGCCGCGCGATACTTTTTTCAGCGTGATCCTGCCGCTGGCCAAGCCCGGCATCATCACCGCGGCGGTAATGAGTTTTGCGCATACGGTCGGTGAATTTGGCGTGGTGCTGATGATCGGCGGTAATATCCCGCACGAGACGCGCGTGATCTCGGTGCAAATCTACGATCACGTCGAGGCGCTGGAATACACGCAAGCGCACGGCCTATCGCTGGCCATGCTGGCGTTTAGTTTTTTTGTGTTACTCGCGCTGCGTTTATTAAATAAACCGGCTCGATCAATTTAATGTGGAAGAAAGAGATGAGTACTATCGAAGTAGAAGTTGCCAAGTTTTACCGCGAAATCGCCCAGACTAAAACGATCTGGAGCATTAAAGACGAAGTGGGTTTCCCAGCGCCGATTGGCGGCAAAGGCAAACGCGCGATGCCGTTCTGGTCGAGCAAAGTGCGCGCCGAGGAAGAAATCGCCAACGTGCCATCATTCAAAGGTTTTGAACCCGTCGCGATTGCGTGGGATGTTTTTACGCAGCAAATGCTGCCCGGCATGGAGCGCGATGGTTTGCTGGCCGGCGTGAATTGGTCGTCAATTGCGGCGGTGTCGCTGGATGTGACGCCGACGGAGTTGCAGCAGCAGGTTGAAATTCAGCCTAATAACTAATAATGAAGATTACTTAGGATTATGTATGCAGGATTTTTTCGTTCTTATTTTTTCACAAGGTTCGGAGAAATCTGCTTCTGATTTCGCTGCTTTGATTATCTCTTTGCTAGCTCTGCTCGTCTCGATTGCCGCTTGGTTTCAATCCTGGCGGGCAAATTCAATTGCGTTACTTGAAGACCGTGCTGATGTTTGCATGAAAATTTCTAAGTTAAATAATGAATTTCAATCTGGAAGCTATATAGTTCCAATTGGTCAAGGTGTTTTTGAGATAGATGAGGTTCAAAAGAGGTTGTATGAATTTGGGCAGCTAAAGTCGAATGTTTACAAGGCTAAGTATATTTTTAGCAAAGCGACTGAGGTTGCTCTCTTTTCGTTCTTTGATGCATATTTTCAGTATCTACAGTTCATCTGTGTTGTTAAATCAGAATTAGATACAAATTATCGTAATGACGGTAAAATAATTGAGAAAGAAGAGTATCTAAAAGAAAGTCGGGGGAAACAATCTAAAGTAGTTTCACAACTACGGCTTCAATGTAATGAAGTGTTGTATCTCCTTGAAAAAGAATCCAATGTTTGTTCAACACTTTTACCATCATTAGATTAACGAGGAATGATTTTACAAAATAGTATTTCATGTGAATTAAACGCCCAACTGGGCGATTTTTCACTCGACGTTGCTTTAACGCTGCCTGCGCGCGGCGTGTCGGTGCTGTTTGGTCCTTCGGGCTGCGGCAAGACGACGGTGTTGCGTGCGATTGCGGGGCTGGAGCCGCGGGTGAGTGGCGTGGTGAATATCGCGGGTGAGGTTTGGCAGGATCAAGCCACCTTTATCCCGCCGTATCGACGCGGTGTGGGAATGGTGTTTCAGCAACCCAGTTTGTTTGCGCATCTTACGGTCGAGCAAAATCTGCAATTTGGCCTGAAACGCACCCCAGCCGCGCAACGGCGCGTGGGCTACGAGCGGGCGGTGGATTTGCTCGGCATCGCGCATTTGCTGCCACGCCAGCCGGATAAATTGTCGGGCGGCGAGCAACAACGCGTAGCGATTGCGCGGGCGCTGTTGGCATCGCCAACGTTGCTATTGCTCGACGAGCCTTTGGCCGCGCTCGACGCGCCGCGCAAGGCCGAGCTATTGCCGTACTTGGCGAGCCTAAATCGCGAGCTCAATATCCCGCTGGTGTATGTGACGCACGCGATGGATGAGGTCAGCCAGCTCGCCGATTATCTGGTGCTGATGAGCGCAGGGCGGGTGAGGGCGCAAGGGCCGTTAGCGGCGACGCTGGCGCAGCCTGATTTGCCGCCCGAGTTTGCCGACGAGCTGTCGACCATTCTCGACACGCGCGTCACGGCGCTGTGCGACGATTTTTATTTAACGACGCTGGCTTTCGGAGCGGATGGTGTGGCGGGCGCAGGCGGTGAGCTGCGCGTGCCGACCAAACATCATCATATTGGCCAGCCGCAACGGCTGCGGATTTTTGCTCGCGACATCAGCATCGCAACGAGCGAGCACGTCGATACCAGTATTGTGAATCGTCTGCCCGCGACGATTGCCGCGCTGATCCCCACCTCTCATCCGGCGCATGTCTTGGTACAGCTCGATGTGAATGGCACTTTGTTGATGGCGCGCATCACGGCCTATTCGCAGGTCAGCCTCGATTTAAGTGTGGGGCAGAGGGTCTGGGCGCAGGTGAAGGCAGTCGCGCTGCTGTGATGTATGGCCTTGAAGTCATTCATTTGATTGCTTTGTAAGGGTATACCCTAGTATTGATCGCAGATTGTTTAGCTCAGCCGATGCTGCGGCAAAGTGTCGCTCAAATCGGCTTGGCGGGTTCATTTGCTAGGCAAGTCAGGGCTGAGTACGGATAATCTACTTTATAAGTAAGGTTTATCTGATTGAGGCCAGTGTGCAATTTTTCCCCCAGCGTTTACGCTTATTATTTTTGGTCGCCACCCTGCTGATTTTGGGGTTTTTGACGACGAGCTTGGCGAGCTACTGGGTCTCGAGCGCAGAAATTCATCAGGATATTGTTGAGAGCGCGCTACCGCTGACTGGGGATAATATTTATTCCGAAATTCAGAAAGACATGCTGCGCCCGGTCTTTATTTCGGCGCAAATGGCGCACGATACCTTTGTGCGCGATTGGATCTTGAGCGGCGAAAAAGACCCTAGCCAGATTGTGCGTTACCTCAATGAAGTGAAAACCAAAAACGGCACATTTACGAGTTTTCTGGTTTCCGACCTCAGCCGTCATTACTACCATGCCGGCGGTATTCTCAAAGATGTAAAGGAAAATGAAGCACGCGATGCGTGGTATTTCCGCGTGCGTGAGATGAGCGTGCCGTTTGAAACCAATGTTGATCCCGATATGGCCAATCGCGACAAAATGACCATCTTTATCAATTATCGGGTCGAAGATTTTCAGCGCCGTTTTATCGGCGCGATCGGGGTGGGTCTGACGCTGGATACGATGAAAGACACCTTGCAATCGTACGAGCGTCGTTTTGGACGGCATATTTATTTTGTGAATCAACACGGTGAGGTTGTTCTCACCGGCAACAAAGAGCAGCATCGCGGCTCTATCCTCAAGCAAGCGGGCTTGAGCGAGATTGCGCCGCAAATTCTAAATCAAAACACCATTCCGACGCAGTTGAGTTACACGATCGATAATCAATTAATCCAGGCCAATACGCGCTTTATCCCTGAGCTGGGCTGGTATTTGATTGTGGAGCAAAATGAATCGGCCAATATCAAACCGCTGCAACGTATCTTGCTGATTAATTTGCTCATTTCAGCGGTGATTACGATTTTGGTGATTGTGGTGGCGCTGTTTAATATCAATCGCAATCAGCGCCAACTAGAGCAGTTGGCTACGATCGATCGCTTAACCCAAATCCCCAACCGCCAAGCTTTTGAAATCGTGTTGCGGCAAAAACTCAATGAGCTGGCCCGCCATCCGAGACCGATGTCGGGCGTGCTGATCGATGTGGATTTTTTCAAGTCGATCAATGATGAATTTGGTCATCTGCACGGCGATGCGGTCTTGCAGCAAATTGCGGCTTTATTGCGGCAGTCGGCCCGCGCCAGCGATGTACTGGCGCGTTGGGGTGGTGAGGAATTCATTTGCCTGCTGGACGATTGCGATCAGGATGCAGCGATGGAGTTGGCCGAGCGCATGCGGGTGCTGATTGCCGAGCATAATTTTGCCTTGCCCCGCCCACATCCAGTGACAATTAGTCTGGGTGTGGCGCAGCTATTGCCCAATGAAAACGCGATTGAATTTTTCCAGCGTGCCGATCATTTGTTGTACGAGGCCAAAGCCAAAAGCCGCAATTGCGTGGTCGTTGCGTCGTGCGAAGCATGATTTTTGCCGATTTTGCATGTGAATAGTTCATACGCCAGAAATGCAAACTCGCCTATGCTTGCTGCATAGCGATTGAGTTCGACTCGATCTGTCCATCTGCGAGGAAATAGACATGCGTAAAAATAAAACAACGATTTTGGGTATCGCCGCAATGACGGCCGCGCTATTGGCTGGCACAGCGAGCGCAGCGAGCGATCCTTTGAAGGCGTTTCCACCAGCGCAAGAAGGCTATGAGCGCGTGGTGATTAATTTGCCGCAAGTGAAAGACACAGAGCGTTTCCGGGTGCAATTGATCCCTGGGCAAACGATAGAAGCCGATTGTAATACCCGTAGTCTGAGTGGTGAGATCAAAAAAGAAACCGCGCAAGGTTGGGGTTATGACTATTGGGTAGTGAGTAATGTCGGCCCCGGCCCGACCACGATGATGGCCTGCCCAAATAACAGCAAGGTTGAAAAATTTGTGGCAGTGTATTCAGATGAATTGATCCGCTACAACCCAAGATTGCCAGTCGTGGTCTACGTACCTAAGGGCGTTGAGCTACGCTACAAAATTTGGACATCACCTGAAAAAGCAACAGTTGCTAAAGCCCAGTAATCGGCTGACTAGCGGTCACAGGGATATACCTACTTACTGTATATAATTAAAATCTAATATTTGCGGCGTGTCTGGTGCAATACCCTATGGGGTTTGGCGCTTAGGCACGCCGTTTGTCTTGGTGCGCATGCAATTCGAATAATCTAAGGCTTTCCCACCTATACGTTCAGCGCAAAACTACATAGTATGAAAAACTAGCTTACAACTGACGAGCTGGCTTTTTGGGGTTTTGCGATGATGGCACGCAGCTTTTTAAGTAGTTTACTGCTCTTACTACTGACCGCCTGCGGCGGCGGTGGCGGTGGCGGCTCAGCCAGTACCCCAGTGGGCATTACCCCGACTAGTACACCGGCTACCAGCACGCCCACTGCAAATCCGACACCCAGCACTGTGGTGAGTAGCTCGCCAGCACCTGCTGCGACACCAGTCACGCCCAAAGTTGTGAGCGATGTACTCAATCTGGATTTTGCCGCGCTGCTCAATTACACACCGACACTGCCCAACTATTACGATGTCACCGTCTTAGCCAACGACAATACGCCAGCTTCGCCTGTGGCCACTGATGCGATCGCGACGCTGGGGCGGGTGCTGTTTTACGATAAAAATCTCAGCATCAATAACACCACTGCATGCGCATCTTGCCATCAGGCCAGCCACGGCTTTAGCGACCCTGCGCGATTTAGTGTTGGCTTTTCAGGCACAGCTTTTACCAGCGCGCATTCAATGCGCTTAGGCAATATTCGGTTTTATCGCCCAGGGTCAATGTTTTGGGATAAACGCGCGGCCAGCGTTGAATTGCAAGCGAGCCAACCAATACAAAATGCGGTGGAAATGGGCTTTGATGTTGCCCATGGCGGCATGAGTGCGCTGCTGAGTAAAGCGCAGGCTTTGGGCTATTACCCCGAGTTATTTAAACTCGCCTACGGCGATATTGCGGTCACCGAACCTCGCATTCAAACCGCATTGGCGCAATTTGAGCGAGCCATGGTCGCCAGCAATAGCCGCTGGGATGCTGGCTATGCGCTCAACTACAACCCATCCTTACCCGATCAAGGTTTAGGCGCCCCGATCGCGAGTTTTACTGCGGCGGAGAATCGTGGGCGGGATTTATTTATGCGCGGTCGCGGCGGCGCTAACCCAGGCGCAGGTTGTGCGGCTTGCCATGTGCCACCGACCTTTGTACTCGCTCCTAATTCAAAATCGAATGGGCTGGATTTGAATGAGACGCGGATTTTCAAATCACCATCGCTGAAAAATATCGCATTAAGCGGCGCGTTTATGCATGACGGGCGCTTTAGCACATTGGCACAAGTGATCGAGCATTACAGTAGTGGGATACAGGCGGGTACGGCGCTCGATGCGCGTTTGCCAGCAGGCGGGCTCAATCTAACGCCGACGCAAAAAGCCGATTTGGAAGCCTTTTTGCTCACCTTGACCGATACGCAGCTCAATAATGATGCGAAGTTTGCCAACCCATTTAAATAGGATTATCGCCGCCTGGCTGCAAGGATAGAAATAGCTTGTAAGCAAAGTATGGGTGTCAAAATATAAAAAAGAATGCATAAATATTTCATCCTTAGCTTCGCGTATTTTGTGAGCGGTGGGCTCGGTTTGCTGCTGCCATTTTCTAATTCGCACATCACCCTGGTTTGGTTGCCCACTGGCATTGCCGTTGCGGCGCTTTATCGCTGGGGTACGCGCGTCTGGCCGGCGGTGTTTGTAGGTGCCGTGCTGGTGAATGCCCTGATTGGCTCGCCTTGGTATTTGGCCCTATGGATCGGTATCGGCAACACCATCGCGCCGTGGCTGTGCGTTTATTTATTGCAACGTTTTGACTTTCATCCCGAATTTGATCGGCAGCAAGACGCGGGACTGATCATTGTCTGCGCGATGGCGGCCATGTCTTTCTCTGCCACCAGTGGTGTCGTGGGGTTGTATGTCGCTGGGGCCTTGAGCTTGGGGCAAATGGGCGTGGCTTGGCTGTCTTGGTGGCTCGGCGATGCCGTTGGGGTGCTGCTGGCTGCGCCATTATTGTTGAGTTTGAGCCGACAAACGCTGGCCCTGCTGATACGGGATCAGCGGGTGGTATTGGCTTGGCTTGCGGTGGCGGCCCCCGTGGCTTGGCTGGCGTTCTTTCAAACTTACTCGCTGATTGGTCACCCATTGCCGCTGGCCTTTTTTACCCTGCCGCTGATTGCTTGGGCGACGCTACGCTTTGGAATCACAGGTGGTAGTTTGGCAGGGCTGCTGTTCTGTTTGGTTGCGGCTTGGGGTACATCGCTGGGGCGCGGTACTTTTTATCTGCCCGATACCCAAATCACGCTGCTGCTGTTATGGGCCTATATGGCCTGTACTATCTTGACCGGCTTGATGATCAGCGCGCTGCAAGCCAAACGCGCACAAGCAAGCGCAATCGTACGCGATAGCGAAGCAAAGCTGCGCGGTCTGTTTGAGCTGTCGCCGATGGGGATTGTGCTGACTGATTTGCAAGGGCAATTCATCACCTTTAACGATGCGTTTTTGGATTTGTTTGGCTATCAGCGTGCCGAGCTGATGAATTTGAATAACCGCGTTCTCACTCCGCGAAAGTTTCTGCGCGAAGACCTAGCCCAGTTTGCAGTCTTAAAACAAACTGGCCGTTATGGCCCCTACGAAAAAGAATATATCCAGCACGATGGGCGACGCGTGCCGGTGCGATTAAATGGCATTTTGATTCACAATCAAGATGGCCAAGAATACATCTGGTCGATGGTCGAGGACATTAGCGAAAGTCGGCAGATCGAATTAAAGCTGAAATTGGCCGCCGCAGCGTTTGATTCGCAAGACAGCATGATGATTTTGGATCGCCACGGGGTGATTCAGCGGGTGAATCAGGCCTTTATCAATTCAACTGGATTTAGCGCCGAAGAAAGCATCGGCCAAACACCGCGCATTTTGCAGTCGGGTCGCCATGACGCCGAGTTTTATCGTGAAATGTGGGAACACTCGATTTCGCATGGTGGTTGGCGCGGTGAGGTTTGGAATAGAAATAAAGCTGGCGAGATTACCCCGCAGTATTTAACGATCACGGCGGTCAAAGATGAGCACACGCAGCTAACACACTTTATCAGCACCTATGTTGATATTTCCGAGCGCAAAGAGGCCGAAGAAAAAATCAAAACGCTGGCTTTTTATGATCATTTAACCCATTTGCCCAATCGCGCTCTGTTGCAAGACCGACTCAAGCAGGCCATGGCGGCCAGTAGCCGCAGCGGGAAATATTGCGCCTTGTTGTTCATCGATCTGGATCACTTCAAACGGCTGAACGATACCTTGGGGCATGCAATGGGGGATTTATTACTCCAACAAGTTGCGACTCATTTGCTCGAGCAAGTCCGCGCCGAAGACACCGTGGCGCGCCTAGGCGGCGATGAGTTTGTGGTGCTGCTCACCGGGCTGAGCGCCCATAAATTTGATGCCGCCAGCCAGACCGAGGCGCTGGCTGAAAAGGTACGTGCGGTACTTAATCGGGATTATGTGCTCAATCATTGCAACCATCGCAGCGCGGCCAGCATTGGTGTGACGCTGTTTCAAGGCGGCAGCGTTGGTATTGATGATCTGCTGCGGCAGGCTGATCTGGCCATGTATAAAGCCAAAGAAAGTGGCCGTAATGCTTTGAGCTTTTTTGACCCAGAAATGGAAACGGTGGTTTTGCAGCGCACGGCGCTGGAGGCCGATTTCCGCGCTGCGTTGGAGAAAAACCAGTTTGTGCTGCATTATCAGCCGCAGATTGTTGGCAGCACCCATCTGATTGGCGTCGAGGCGCTGGTGCGCTGGGCGCATCCGGTACGGCAGTTAATTGCGCCGACCGAATTTATTCCGCTGGCGGAGGAAACTGGGCTGATTAAAACACTGGGGCTGTGGGTGTTGGTGAGTGCTTGTCAGCAGATCAAACGCTGGTCGACCGACCCGCAGTTTTGCAAACTCACCATCGCCGTGAATGTCAGTGCGCAGCAATTGCGCGCGCGCAATTTTGTTGAGCAAGTCAAACATGCGCTGTTGGCAACGCAAGCCGACCCCACTCGCCTAAAGCTGGAGCTCACCGAAAGTTTGCTCGTCGATAATGTGCAGGACACGATCGAGAAAATGCATTCGCTCAAAGCCATGGGGGTGAGTTTTTCGCTCGATGATTTTGGTACGGGCTATTCGTCTTTGTCGTATTTGAAACGGCTACCGCTGGATCAGTTAAAAATCGACAAATCGTTTGTCTGCGATGTGCTCAGCGACCCCAACGATGCGGCGATTGCACGCACGATTATTGCGCTGGCCGATAGCCTGGCTTTGAATGTCATTGCCGAGGGCGTGGAAACCGAAATGCAGCGTGATTTTCTCGCTCATGCCGGTTGCCATGCCTATCAAGGCTATTATTTCAGTCGCCCTTTGCCGCTGGCTGAATTTGAAGAGTACGCAAGACTGCAAGTGGCTAGATAACGTGGGGTATTGCTATCTAGATCAATTTTGAATTGGTCTTGGTGGTTATACCTGTTGCATTGAAGGGCTGCTGTTTTCTTTTTTGACGGCGCTGGGCGAATAGCCAAAGTGGCTGCGAAAGCGGCGTGAGAAGCTGGCGATTTCTTCATAGCCAACTGCGACGGCTACCTCGCTGACCGAGTAGCGTCCGCCACTCAATAGCTCGCGCGCACGCAGCATGCGTTGCTCGATAATCAGTTGCAAAGGGGTCGCGCCCAAGTTTTTCAGGCATAAACGCTGAAACTGCGCACTGCAGACGCCATACTGCTCGGCCAATTGCTCCACCCGCCAAGCCTGCGCGGGGGCAAAACGAATACCGCTAAATAAGGCGCGCAAACGATCGGCCAAGGCTTCATTGACGACCGCACTGGCTAGCATGCGTTTGAGTAAATCCATCACCAAAATGAGCGCTTCGCCGCTAAAGCTGTGCTGATTGAGGCGCGCTTCATAGCAAAGCGCATACATGGCATAAAACAAGCTGTGGGCATTTTGGACGGAACGCACATTGGCGGTGTCACCTGCAAGGGCGTTCCAGCGCGGCGCATCATTGAGTAAAAACCAGACGCAGCGCCAATGCTCGCTGACGCGGCGAAACCCGCTGTGCGAATAGGCGGGCAAAATCGCCAATTGATTGGGGCCAATAGCCAATTTTGCGTCGCCCGTGATGATTTCACCTTGCCCTTCGACGCCGATCATCAGGACATGAAACGGCGCGCCACGCCGCTCGACATGCATCAACCCGCGCGCTTCGGATAAACCCATAAATAAGACGTCATAATCGGCCAGCGCCGCTAGATGCGGGTGGTGATACACCCGTGATCCGACGCTCATTTGCTGGGTTTCGGGGCCGACATCAAATAATTCTTGGTAAATCATCGACATGAGATAGATCCAGACCAAGCGGTAGCAGGTGGAAAAAACATTCGGTGCCAATTTAACTGGGCCGCTGCCTTGGCCTTGGTCGCAGTAAGATTAGGCGACCGATCGTCCCGCGGCGGCAATTAAATCGTAGTTTGCCGCGCCAAAAACCAACAGCCTATCGTCGAATTTGGCGCGGAGCACGGCGGGAGTCAATTTACCAATCTGTGTATGGGTATGTTGCCAAAGACATTTGATAGCAATGATTTTGGTGATATACCTATGGCAAGGCTGCTTATTCTGCCTGACAATGAATCCGCGTTAACGTCCCGTTTTGCAAGCGAAAAAAAGCATCCTGTGGCATATCTTGTTGCCAGAGCGCGTCGTGATGCAGCCCCGCATAAATGCCACGCAATATCCTGCCCAATAAACCATGCGCTACCACGATGAGTTTGGGCGGTAAATGGGCATCGGCCAACCAGCCCTCAATGCGCGCAACAACCGCGGAATAAGGCTCGCAACCCGGAGCGTTAAAATGCCAGTCGGCTTGCGTCGCCAGTGCGGGGTATTGAGTGTGCAAAATATCGACCTGCTGGCGTTCCCATTCGCCAAAGCTCACTTCGATCAAGCGCGGGTCGAGTTGAATGCGATCCTCGGCGATCCCTAATTCGGCGCATACCAAACGCGCGGTTTGCTGCGCGCGCCCGAGTGGGCTGGCGAGCACTTGCCATTCGTGAGGTGCCGTAATCTGTTCGCGCAATGTCGCGCCCATTGCCCGGGCTTGCGCCACGCCTTGCTCGGTGAGCGGTGAGTCGCAATGACCTTGCATTCGACGTTCGGCATTCAATTCGGTTTGACCATGGCGGAGCAAATAAATGGTGCGTGTCATGATGAGCTGCTCAGAAAAATAGCCCACGAGTGTAGCCGTATTTGCAGATACCCCCAAGCCAGAGGCGCAGCAATGCTGTGTTCGATCAAGGTCTGCTTGATCACCGCCGCTGGCTGCGCGTTGCTGTTTTCTCGCCTTGCGGCGAGGAATTGAAAACGAGGTCACATTATCGGGCTATGCTAAGTGCAGGTTTGGCAAATATGGATTTTGGGCATGGAATTGCATTATGAGCTGGCCGAAGCGGCGGTGGTACACGGCGTTTTATGGCTCAAGCTGGCGGTGGAATTGGTGGGTGCGGCGGTGATCGGCGTCGGCGTTATGGTGGCGATCCATGCTTGGCTGCAAGGCGTGCGCCAATCGAGTGATCTGGCCTTTGCGCAGGCTCGCTTATCATTGGCGCGCTATTTATCGCTGGCGCTAGAGCTGCAATTGGGCGCGGATATTTTATCCACCGCTGTCGCACCAAGCTGGGATCAAATCGGCAAGCTGGCGGCGATTGCGGTGATTCGGACTGCGTTGAATTACTTTTTGGGTCGCGAATTGCAAAAAGAAGAAGCCGAGCCTCATGTGCATGAGACCAAGAGTGCCTAGTGGGTATGTACACCAGCTGTTCGTATTGATTGGCCTTGAGGGAAATACCTCGCTAAATTGGAGGTGGAATGAAACGCTGCTTTGCTTATGTCTTCGCCTTGTTGTTGCCGAGTAGTTGGAGTTCCGAGCTCGTAACCTTGTATGGCGATGAATCTTACCCGCCGTATTCCTATGTCGAAGCGGGCGTTTTCAAGGGGATATACGTCGATTTCCTGCGCCAAGTCGATGCGGCGATGCCCGGCTATCGGCTGCAGTTAAAACCTGTGCCGTGGAAACGGGGTTTGCAGATGATGCAAAACGGCGAAGCTATGGGTTTATTCCCGCCGTATAAATTTACTGATCGCGGCTATTTAACGCCTTATTCGGTGCCGCTGAACGCCGAGCGCATCGTGCTGATGTGCCACCAAGGAGTGATGGATCGCCCGCGCCTGCATTTTCCTGATGATTTCGCCCAGCTCAACATCGGGATCAATCGCGGTTTTGCTTTGGATGATCATCTCCGTGACGCTGCGCGCGAGAAACGCATTCGGCTGGAGGAGGCCAGTAGCAATGAGGCCAATATCCGCAAGCTGGCAGCACGCCATATTGATTGCTACGCCAACGATCACAAAGCCATTGTCTATTCGTGGCACACATTGCGCAGCAGCCCGAATGCGAGCGTCGAGTTGAAAAACCTGCAATTGCTCGAAGCCGTGACGCTGAGCGAGCCTACGGCGCATTTGGGTTTTAGCGCCTATTTTAATCCCGCCTACAAAGCCGACTTCATCAATCAATTCAACGCCGCGATAGTGCAACTCAAGCGCAAAGGCGTGATGGATGGGATGATCGAGCAATACGCCGATTAAAGCAGCGTAGCGACGCGGCTCTCGCTGTGCAGCACTTTGCCTAGGGTATTGGCCAGTAGGCGTATTTCATCATTGCCCAGCGACGAATACCCCATGAGCCATCCTTCGCGTGGCTGTGCCCCTAGATAGAATTTGCTCAGTGGCCGCATCGGCAGACCTTGTGCGATGCCGGCGGCCGTCCATTCCGCCTCTCGACCTAGCGGGCACCACACCGCAAACTGCAGCCCGCCGCTGGTATTGACTGGCGTGAGTTGCGGGCAATGCTCGGCCAGCTGCGCGATCAGCAAATCGCGGCGGCTTTTGTATAAGGTGCGCATCTGGCGTAAATGGCTGGCAAAGTGCCCGCCCTGAATAAAATCGGCCGTCACCGCCTGCATCAGCTGATTGCTATGGCCGTCAAACGCGGTGCGCGCCAGCGTAAATGGCGCCACCAGCTCAGGCGGCAGCACGAGGTAGGCCAGCCGCAAAGAGCCAAACAATACTTTGCTAAACGTCCCCATATAAATCACGCGGCCTTGCGTATCAAGCCCTTGTAGCGAGGGTAGCGGCCGATGCTCGTATTGAAACTCGCCATCGTAATCGTCCTCGATAATCCACGCTTTCATCGCCGCCGCGCGCTCTAGTAGTACCATCCGGCGAGTCAGGCTCATCGCCATGCCTAGGGGGTATTGGTGTGAAGGCGTTGTGTAGATGAGTTTTGGCATCGGGTACTTACTATCAGTATCTTCGTCGACCTGCATGCCGTCGGCATCCACCGGAATTGGGCAAAGCGCCGCGCCAGCACTTTGCATCGCGTTGCGCGCGCCCAGATAACCGGGGTCTTCCAGCCAGACTGTGTCACCCGCGTCGATGAGTAATTGCGCGGTCAGTTGAATGGCCTGCTGCGAGCTACTCAAAATCACAATCTGGCTGGCGTCGCACACCACATTGCGCGATTGCGCTAGATAGCTGGCAATCGCGGTACGTAGCTCGGGCAGCCCTTGCGGATCGCCATAACGCATCAGCTGTTCGCCGTCTTTTTTCCAGCGTTGCTGCATCAGCTTGCCCCATAGCTCGCGCGGAAAGGCGCAGCTATCGGGCTGACCGGTGAAAAAAGACGTTTGCGTCAGGGGATTCACGCCATCGCGGCACGCGCCCATGTCGGCAATCGCCAGCCCGCGTTGCGACAACCCCGCCGCGGCTTTGCGCGGCGCGGCGGTTTGGCGCTGGGTCGCTATCGCCACAAAGCTGCCCGCACCGACTTTGCGTTGTAAATAACCTTCCGATTCCAGTCGTGCGTACGCCAACTCAACCGTGCTGCGCGATAAATGCAAATCAGCGGCCAGTGTTCGCGTTGCCGGCAGGCGGCTGGCCAGCGGCAAATGGCCATCCAAAATCGCATGGCGCAAAGTGCGGACCAATTGCTCATGCAAGGGAAGGTCGGCTTGGGCGTGGCTGGCAAATAGCGTGGGCAACATTGGTCTGGCCTTGGTGTGTAAATTGGTATGCAACTCAAAACCATTATGCGCATACAGTTGAAGTATTGCTAGGGATGACTGGTGACGCCAGCAGGAAAAGGTGATGCGGGATTTCTATTTAACGGTGCATTTTTTAGGCTTGGTGATGGGGGCGGGATCGGGTTTTGCCTTGTTTGTGTTGAGTTTTGTTTTGCCGCGCATTACAGAAGGCGCGCGACGCGAGATGGCGATTGGGTTGTTTACTTTGCGCTATGTGTCATACGCGGGTTTGCTGGTGTTGATGGCCTCAGGCGTGTTGTTACTGCGGCCACTGTGGCCGGCGATGCAGGCTTCGCCTTGGCTGCATGCCAAATTAGGCGGTGTTGCGATCATCGCGATTTGCGCCGTATTCGGTGTGCACGCCATGCGTCAGCCTAGGCCGAATGCCGCCACTTTTCGTCGACTGGCTTTGCTGGGGAAGATCAGCGTAGTCGCCAGTGTATTGGTCGTGATGGCTGCGGTTCAAAGTTTTCATTGAGTGAGAGGGTGTATGCAGAACCGATTCGCAATCGCTAAAGATGCCGACGCCATTGCCCGCCTGCACGTACAAAGTTGGCAGCAAACGTATCGCGGCACGTTGAGCGATCACTATTTAGACGAGTTAGCCTTGGCGGAACGCCGCCAGATTTGGCGGCAGCGATTCAGTGCGCCAGCGGCAAATCAGCGGGTGTGGGTGGCGTGTGACGGTGCGCAATTACTGGGCTTTTGCTGTCTGTATTTAGCGCAGGATGCGCAGTGGGGTTCGTATATTGATAATTTGCACGTGGCCGCTCCCGCGCAGGGATTGGGTATCGGCGCGCGATTAATGGTAACGGCGGCTAACTGTGTGCAGGCAGAGTATGGCGAGCAAGGGCTTTATTTATATTGTAATCAGAGCAATACATCTGGGCAGTATTTTTATCAGCGGCGCGGCGGGCAAGTGCGCGGTAGCGAAATCTGGCAGGCCCCCGATGGTAGTGCGATTAAGGCCTTACGCTTTGTGTGGGCGAGCGCAACTGAATTAATACAATAATTGGGAGATAAAAAATGAGCGCAGTTTTGTCATCAGGCCTGGCAACGCCATTGGCGGCGGAAGCATTTTTTGCCGAGCAGTTGAAATTCCGTACTGACCCAGCCGATCTGGCGGCGGATTTAGTTGCGGGCGAGGCGAGTATTGTCGTGCTTGATGTGCGCTCGCTCGCGCATTATCAGGCTGAACATATTCCCGGCGCGATCTCGCTTCCGCATCGAACGATGAGCGCAGAGTCGACGCGCGATTTAGATCGCAACAAAGTATATATATGCTATTGCGACGGCATCGGTTGCAATGGCTCGACATGGGGCGCGTACAAAATGTCCAAGTTGGGGTTTCAGGTCAAAGAGCTAATTGGCGGCATTCACTGGTGGAAACAAGATGGCTTGGCCGTGGCGACTGGTGATCAGCCGGGGGTATTAACCAAAATCTCAATCCAGTGCGAGTGTTGATATGTATACCCCTAATCATTTTAAATCGCCCAATCGCGAAAGCGAATTGCAATTGATCGCCGATTTCCCGCTGGCAACCTTGGTGCTCAATTCTCCGAATGGCTTGGATGCCAATTTAATCCCGCTGTACTGGTTTGCAGATGAATCTGATGGGGGGCGCTTCGGTGTGCTGCGCGGCCACGTCGCACGCGCCAATCCGCTTTGGCAGCAGGCGGGAGCCGAGGTGCTGGCGATCTTTCAATCGCCCAGCCACTATATTTCGCCGGGCTATTACCCCAGTAAAGCGCGTGACCCGCGTGTCGTGCCGACGTGGAATTATTCGACGGTGCAAGTGCGTGGTGAACTAAAGGTGCTGGAGTCGAGCGAGGCCTTGCTGAGTTTACTCACCAAAGTTACCACGCATCATGAGCAGGGGAGTGCATCGCCGTGGCAACTGAGCGATGCGCCAGCACCCTATTTGGACAAGATGCTGGCGGCGATCGTGGGGATTGAAATTAAAATCAGCAGCAGCATCAGCGGCAAATTCAAACAAAGCCAGAATCAATCCGCTGAAAATCAGGCGGGGGTGCGTGAGGCGCTGGCAGCGAACCTTGGACGATGAATATGAATCGCGACATCTATATTAATGAATTTGGTCAGCCGCTTGGCCCCATTGTCGAAAATTGGCAGGGCGCGGCATTTCCAATCCCTAAATTATTGGCAGGCTGGGGCTGCCGGCTTGAGCCGCTTGATGCCGACGCCCATGCGCAAAGTCTTTGGCAGGCATTTGCTGCGGACAGTGGCGCAATGTGGACTTACTTTAGTGCTGGCCCCTACGATAGCTTTCGAGCATTTCACAGCGAGTTGGCGACGCGGGCGCAGCAAATCGATCCGCAGTATTACGCCATTGTCGATGCGAGCTCAGGGTTGGCCTTGGGATTGGCGAGCTATCTGCGGATAGATCCGAAGGCGGGCAGTATCGAAGTGGGCTGGCTTCACTTTTCACCAGCATTGCAAAGAACACGTTTGGCGACCGCAGCGATGGTTTTGATGATGGAGTATGCCTTTGAGCTTGGGTTTAGGCGTTACGAGTGGAAATGCAACAACCTCAATGCGCCATCCAAACGAGCCGCCGAGCGACTGGGTTTTACCTTTGAAGGTATTTTCCGCCAAGCCACCGTCAACAAAGGCCGCAGTCGCGATACCGCATGGTTTTCTATCTTAGATAGCGAATGGCCTGACTTGCGGAAGGTCTATGAAGCATGGCTGGCCGTCGATAATTTCGACGCCAATGGCCAGCAGCGGCAAAAGCTGTCCGAATTCATGCGCAAATAAGTAGCAAACACAGCCCGCGTTAGCGGGCTGTGTGCTTTTCGGCGTGTTGATTTCGCTGTTTTCATGCTTTTTCTGCTTTTGCTACTGCACCTCTCCTTCTTTTTCGTGCTTTCTGACCGAATTCGCTGGTGCTGCGAGGCTGGTTTTTTGCCTTTGCTGCAAAAATGTTTCAAATCTAGTTCCTATTCAGATCAACCACTTAGCGCCTTTCTTCGCTTTTCTTTGCCGATAGGTGTTGACGGGCTTCGAGGCGGTGGGTATAGTTCGGCCTCTCTGCTGATGACGCAACGAAACGAAGCGATCCCAGCAACGATCTTTAACAATATACAGCCGATGAGTGTGAGTGCTTGATTCGTAGGTCGAAACAAGTGCTTGCACTCAATTGAAAAAGTAATATTTGTAGTCTGAACTTCGGTTCAAACTCGGATGTTCTTTTGAGTATTGAAGTACAAGCCAAGTAGTAAAAATAGCATAGCGATTAAACGAAAGAGTTTGATCCTGGCTCAGATTGAACGCTGGCGGCATGCTTTACACATGCAAGTCGAACGGCAGCACGGACTTCGGTCTGGTGGCGAGTGGCGAACGGGTGAGTAATACATCGGAACGTACCCAGTAATGGGGGATAACTATCCGAAAGGATAGCTAATACCGCATACGCCCTACGGGGGAAAGAGGGGGATCGCAAGACCTCTTGTTATTGGAGCGGCCGATGGCTGATTAGCTAGTTGGTGAGGTAAAGGCTCACCAAGGCGACGATCAGTAGCGGGTCTTAGAGGACGATCCGCCACACTGGAACTGAGACACGGTCCAGACTCCTACGGGAGGCAGCAGTGGGGAATCTTGGACAATGGGCGCAAGCCTGATCCAGCAATGCCGCGTGCGTGAAGAAGGCCTTCGGGTTGTAAAGCGCTTTTGTCTGGGAGCAAATCCTTGTGGCTAATACCCACCGGGGATGAGAGTACCAGAAGAATAAGGACCGGCTAACTACGTGCCAGCAGCCGCGGTAATACGTAGGGTCCAAGCGTTAATCGGAATTACTGGGCGTAAAGCGTGCGCAGGTGGTTTGTTAAGCACGATGTGAAATCCCCGAGCTCAACTTGGGAATTGCATTGTGAACTGGCTAACTAGAGTACGGCAGAGGGGGGTGGAATTCCACGTGTAGCAGTGAAATGCGTAGAGATGTGGAGGAACACCGATGGCGAAGGCAACCCCCTGGGCTGATACTGACACTCATGCACGAAAGCGTGGGGAGCAAACAGGATTAGATACCCTGGTAGTCCACGCCCTAAACGATGTCAACTAGTTGTTGGGCTTTTCGGAGCTTAGTAACGCAGCTAACGCGTGAAGTTGACCGCCTGGGGAGTACGGTCGCAAGACTAAAACTCAAAGGAATTGACGGGGGCCCGCACAAGCGGTGGATGATGTGGATTAATTCGATGCAACGCGAAAAACCTTACCTGGTCTTGACATGTACGGAATCCTTGAGAGATCGAGGAGTGCCTTCGGGAGCCGTAACACAGGTGCTGCATGGCTGTCGTCAGCTCGTGTCGTGAGATGTTGGGTTAAGTCCCGCAACGAGCGCAACCCTTGCCATTAGTTGCTACCATTTAGTTGAGCACTTTAATGGGACTGCCGGTGACAAACCGGAGGAAGGTGGGGATGACGTCAAGTCCTCATGGCCCTTATGACCAGGGCTTCACACGTCATACAATGGTCGGTACAGAGGGTCGCTAACCCGCGAGGGGGTGCCAATCTCACAAAACCGATCGTAGTCCGGATTGCACTCTGCAACTCGAGTGCATGAAGTCGGAATCGCTAGTAATCGCGGATCAGCATGTCGCGGTGAATACGTTCCCGGGCCTTGTACACACCGCCCGTCACACCATGGGAGTGGGTTTCACCAGAAGTAGGTAGGCTAACCTTAGGGGGGCCGCTTACCACGGTGGGATTCATGACTGGGGTGAAGTCGTAACAAGGTAGCCGTAGGGGAACCTGCGGCTGGATCACCTCCTTTCAAGAGAAAGACCTGCGGGTCAAGTACTCACACTCATCGGCTGTAGAATTTGAAGATACAGAGAAAGTAACTGCGAGATGAAGCAATTGATCTCAGGGTTACGGACTTGGTTGGAAGCTGGGTCAGTAGCTCAGTCGGTTAGAGCACCGTCTTGATAAGGCGGGGGTCGCTGGTTCGATTCCAGCTTGACCCACCACTTACCTAGTAAGTGGAAACAGCTTAGTAATGCCAGATTGGGGGATTAGCTCAGTTGGGAGAGCACCTGCTTTGCAAGCAGGGGGTCGTCGGTTCGATCCCGTCATCCTCCACCACACCTTGCGGCGAGCACTGTGCAAACAGTGGTGCAGCAAAAAAGTCACTGTCAAGAATTTAGAATTCAGTCAATAGACGGATCAGTAGTTGGGATTCGGGTTGTTGATTTTGTTCTGGTTTCTTAAATCGGAATGTCGAAAGACATCTGTATCGTTCTTTAACAAAATAGAAGAAGTAATATCTCCTAATTAAACAATGTGAAAACAGGGTGACTTGTTTTTACAGTAATAAATTGGGTTGATTGTATCTGCTGATGTAAAAGTCAGCCGTTGAATAGCGTGAGAAACTATTCAACAAGTCGTAAATACGAAACTCTGACCAAGAGTACGGTAAAACGTGTTTGAGGTTATAGGATCAAGCGAATAAGTGCATCTGGTGGATGCCTTGGCGATGATAGGCGACGAAGGACGTGATAGCCTGCGATAAGCGTGGGGGAGCTGGCAAAGTGCTTTGATCCCACGATTTCCGAATGGGGAAACCCGGCCCTTTTGGGTCATCCTTGACTGAATACATAGGTCATGTGAAGCGAACGCGGTGAACTGAAACATCTAAGTAACCGCAGGAAAAGAAATCAACCGAGATTCCCAAAGTAGTGGCGAGCGAAATGGGAAGAGCCTGTACGTGATAGCAGTCGTGTTAATAGAACGGAATGGAAAGTCCGGCCATAGTGGGTGATAGCCCCGTATATGAAAACACAATTGTGGTACTAAGCGTACGACAAGTAGGGCGGGACACGAGAAATCCTGTTTGAAGATGGGGGGACCATCCTCCAAGGCTAAATACTCATCATCGACCGATAGTGAACCAGTACCGTGAGGGAAAGGCGAAAAGAACCCCGGGAGGGGAGTGAAATAGAACCTGAAACCGGATGCATACAAACAGTGGGAGCGGACTTGTTCCGTGACTGCGTACCTTTTGTATAATGGGTCAGCGACTTACGTTCAGTAGCAAGCTTAACCAAATAGGGGAGGCGTAGGGAAACCGAGTCCGAATAGGGCGCATAGTTGCTGGGCGTAGACCCGAAACCAAGTGATCTATCCATGGCCAGGATGAAGGTGCGGTAACACGCACTGGAGGTCCGAACCCACTAACGTTGCAAAGTTAGGGGATGAGCTGTGGATAGGGGTGAAAGGCTAAACAAACTTGGAAATAGCTGGTTCTCCTCGAAAACTATTTAGGTAGTGCCTCATGTATCACTGACGGGGGTAAAGCACTGTTATGGCTAGGGGGTCATCGCGACTTACCAAACCATGGCAAACTCTGAATACCGTCAAGTGCGAGCATGGGAGACAGTCCTGGGGTGCTAACGTCCTGGGACAAGAGGGAAACAACCCAGACCGCCGTCTAAGGTCCCAAATGATCAATTAAGTGGAAAACGAGGTGGGAAGGCATAGACAGCCAGGATGTTGGCTTAGAAGCAGCCATCATTTAAAGAAAGCGTAATAGCTCACTGGTCGAGTCGTCCTGCGCGGAAGATGTAACGGGGCTCAAATTGATAACCGAAGACGCGGATATGTACGATGTACATATGGTAGAGGAGCGTTCTGTAAGCCTGTGAAGGTGTCTTGAGAAGGATGCTGGAGGTATCAGAAGTGCGAATGCTGACATGAGTAGCGATAAAGGGGGTGAAAAGCCCCCTCACCGAAAACCCAAGGTTTCCTGCGCAACGTTCATCGGCGCAGGGTGAGTCGGCCCCTAAGGCGAGGCAGAAATGCGTAGTCGATGGGAAACAGGTTAATATTCCTGTACTTGGTATAAGTGCGATGTGGGGACGGAGAAGGTTACCTCAGCCAACGGTTGGAAGAGTTGGTTTAAGCGTGTAGGTGTGTGGCTTAGGCAAATCCGGGCTGCTTTAACACTGAGGCGTGATGACGAGTCTACTTGTAGACGAAGTGAGCGATACCCTGCTTCCAAGAAAAGCCACTAAGCTTCAGCTTATATTGAACCGTACCGCAAACCGACACAGGTGGGTAGGAAGAGTATTCTAAGGTGCTTGAGAGAACTCGGGAGAAGGAACTCGGCAAATTGACACCGTAACTTCGGGAGAAGGTGTGCCTCTAGTAGGTGAAGGTGTACAACCGGAGCCCAATGAGGCCGCAGAGAAATGAGGGCTGCGACTGTTTATCAAAAACACAGCACTGTGCTAACACGAAAGTGGATGTATACGGTGTGACGCCTGCCCGGTGCTGGAAGATTAAATGATGGGGTGCAAGCTCTTGATTGAAGTCCCAGTAAACGGCGGCCGTAACTATAACGGTCCTAAGGTAGCGAAATTCCTTGTCGGGTAAGTTCCGACCCGCACGAATGGCGTAACGATGGCCCTACTGTCTCCTCCCGAGACTCAGCGAAGTTGAAGTGTTTGTGAAGATGCAATCTCCCCGCTGCTAGACGGAAAGACCCCGTGAACCTTTACTGTAGCTTTGCATTGGACTTTGAAGTGGTTTGTGTAGGATAGGTGGGAGGCTTTGAAGCTGGAACGCTAGTTTCAGTGGAGCCGTCCTTGAAATACCACCCTGACCCCTTTGAGGTTCTAACCTTGGTCCGTTATCCGGATCGGGGACCGTGCATGGTAGGCAGTTTGACTGGGGCGGTCTCCTCCCAAATTGTAACGGAGGAGCTCGAAGGTCGCCTAGGTACGGTCGGACATCGTACTGATAGTGTAATGGCAAAAGGCGGCTTAACTGCGAGACCGACAAGTCGAGCAGGTGCGAAAGCAGGACATAGTGATCCGGTGGTTCTGAATGGAAGGGCCATCGCTCAACGGATAAAAGGTACTCCGGGGATAACAGGCTGATTCCGCCCAAGAGTTCACATCGACGGCGGAGTTTGGCACCTCGATGTCGGCTCATCACATCCTGGGGCTGTAGCCGGTCCCAAGGGTATGGCTGTTCGCCATTTAAAGTGGTACGTGAGCTGGGTTCAAAACGTCGTGAGACAGTTTGGTCCCTATCTGCAGTGGGCGTTGGAAGTTTGAGGGGGGCTGCTCCTAGTACGAGAGGACCGGAGTGGACTGACCTCTGGTGTACCGGTTGTCACGCCAGTGGCATTGCCGGGTAGCTAAGTCGGGAATAGATAAGCGCTGAAAGCATCTAAGCGCGAAACTAGCCTCAAGATGAGACTTCCCTAGGTCTTTAAGACCTCTAAAGGATCGTTCGAGACCAGGACGTTGATAGGTCGGGTGTGGAAGCGCAGTAATGCGTTAAGCTAACCGATACTAATTGCCCGTGAGGCTTGATCCTATAACCTGAGACGCGTTAAGCGGCTGATGGTATAATCGACCCAATACAAGTTAAGAGATATGAGATCAGTTGATGAGTGTAGCGAATCAACTGATTGTTAAGACTTCTTCTATTTCGAGTGATTGTTTGAAAGAACAGTGACTCACCCAGTTTTGTCTGGTGACCATAGCGAGGTGGTCCCACTCCTTCCCATCCCGAACAGGACAGTGAAACGCCTCAGCGCCGATGATAGTGCGGATAGCCCGTGTGAAAGTAGGTCATTGCCAGACTCCCCTAAGTATAAAAGCCCAGTGTGAAAACACTGGGCTTTTTGCTTTGCGCTTTGCGCGGAGGAAATGATGTGCGTCGGGGTATGTCCATTAAGTCCATTTAAATATTGCTCTCTGGTGATATACCCATGCAACTAAGGGGCATGTTCAGATTGTGTGTTGATATGAATAGAACTTGGTTTGACTACGAAAAACGATATTCGTAGTTACGCTGCTTTTCTTTATGTCGCGTCACGGTGGGTTACGCCCTAAGGGGCTAACCCACCCTACGATTCTTGTTATCAACACTTTATCTGAACATGCCCCAACTAAGTCGTGTTCAGATAAAGAAGTTCAATTACTTCTATTTATTTCGCATGCTGCAGTATTCAATCCCTCATAAATCCCCAGTACAGCATTGTGCAATTAAGTTTGAAGGCCGAGCCAGTAATGCGGTGCGCAAATTTTCAGAAATAAACTGAGGATAGATTCGGAAATAGCGAATGTTTTTAAATTGAATCAAAGCGTAAAGTGAAATTGCATTCTTCAATTTGAGTAAACGACGTGTCTTTAATCTGTGGGGTGATTTATGCTCGTTATTTCGGTGTTATGTTTTCTCGTACTATTTGCGATTGCGGCTTACTTCTTTAGATTCTTTCCTTGGACTCGGCGTGAATGGGAAGCCTTGCCTACTAAAGCTGAATACATTGCCGAGCATGGCTCTACAGAAGAAGTGGCATGCTGCAAATGTGGCTCAACGAATACGTTTGATTTTGGTGGGCTTAACCCGGGGATGACGAATCGAAAAGTACTGTGTACGAAGTGCAAAACCGCTTTGTGGCGCGAGTCGTACTAACTCCGTTGCAAATTAAATGTCACCGATTAAATTTAAGTGCAAATAAAAGCCCAGACTCATCTGGGCTTTTATTTTTTCGTGCAGCTTAGTAGAGGATAGGCTCGCCTTCAGGGCGAGTTTTGAAGCGGCGGTGGAGCCAGTAGTATTGGCTAGGGTGTGCTGTCGCAATTTGCTCGATGAATTGATTCATGCGATCGGTATCGGCTTGCAAATCACCCGTTGGGTAGTTTTCCCAGGCGGGATAGTAGCGCGAAATAAAGCAGCCTTTGCCGACGGTGGTGATGACGGGAACCACGACAGCATGTGTCATTTCGGCAAGCTTGCCGAGCATCGGTAACGTTGCGGCTGGTACGCCAAAAAAGGGCGAGAAGATGGATTGCTGTGGCCCCATGTCTTGATCGGGGAGATAGTAAAAGGGCATTTTGGCTTTTAGCGTGCGCACGATGGGGCGGATGCCATCGGTGCGCTTGATTAGTACGGGTTCGTTAAAGCGCGAGCGGATCTGCAGGCTGATGTCGTGAAAAACGCCACGCTGTTCGGCGTACATGCTCGCGCCTTTGTGATCCATCGTGTAGGCCACGCCGCCAAAATCAAGACCGAGAAAATGCGGTACCAACATAATAATGGCTTTGTCTTGCTGAGCATTAAAGTGCTCTAATCCCTCGATATGTATCAGTCTGCGAAGCCTATTTTCTGGCGCATGCAGCAAGATACTGTAGCCCAGTATCGTGCTGGCCATGTCGATAAAATGCTGGCGTAGCACTCGTTGGCGCTCTGTGTCGCTCCACTTGGGAAAGCATAGCTGCAAATTCGTCAGGCCAATGTGGCGACGGCGTTTGATGAGTAAATACAGCAGCGAGCCCATCGGAATGGCGATCCACTGCATAACGCGAAATGGCAGCCAATGCAGTAGCCATAGCAAGGCTTTGACGAGTTTTAATTTCATACTTGTGCTCCCGGTGGGAGTGGCGCGCCAGCGGGGTGTTTATAGCGGCTGTAGCTCCAGAAATATTGCTCAGGAATCTGGCGGATCAGGTCTTCGACATTCTGATTAAGGAGCGTCGCATCGTGTTCTGCGTCGCCATTGAGCTCGCCCACAAATGGCTGCACGTGAAAACGATAGCCACGCCCAATGCCAAGTCGTTCGGTGTAGCATGGCAGAATAATCGCGTTGCTGGCTTTGGCCATTTTGGTCAGTAAACTCATGGTGTACGCCGGATCGCCGAAAAAGGGTGCCCAAACGCCTTCTCCGCCGCCAGGGACTTGATCGGGTAGTAGGTAAGCGACGCCGCCTTGTTTCAGCGTTTTGAGTAAGACGCGCACACCCGAAGCATTTGCGGGCGCAGGCTCGGCGCCGCCGCGTGAACGAGAGTAAATCATCAAAGGCTCAAGGTAGGCTTGTTTTGGTGGGCGGTATAGCGGTGCAAGCTTTCTTGGGATTAGCCCTGCAACGCATACCCCGGTCATTTCTAGTGCGCCTAAATGGGGCGACATAAAGATAATTGGCCGATCCGTCGCTAGCGCCGCTTCGACATGCTCCCAGCCGCGCTTTTCTTTGACGAGCTTGAGCAGATCATCAATGGGTCTCATCCAATGTGGTAAAAATTCTAATGCTGCAACACCCAGCTCAGGAATACTTGACTTGATTAATCGGTTATAATCAGAGCTATTTTTGGCAATTGCGCTGATTTTTAAGTTGGTTCGTAGCACGCGCCGGTGACGGGGGGAGCCCCACCACACCAGCCAGCCGACGACCCAGCCGAGCGCTTGCAGCAAGGGCAGTGGCAATTTTGCGATAAGTTTGGAAAGCGTAAGCAGCATAGGAATGTTGATGCGTGATTTGAATGCAGATTGTAGCTGCGATTGGCCCACTTGGGGTCATGTAACCGAGGGTATTAAAGCAATGAAAGATTTTTTATTTACATCTGAGTCGGTTTCTGAAGGCCATCCAGATAAAGTAGCAGACCAAATTTCCGACGCCATTTTGGACGCCATTCTGGCGCAAGACAAAACGGCACGTGTGGCTGCTGAAACGCTGGTGAATACCGGTCTGGTGGTGTTGGCGGGTGAAATCACTACGCATGCCAATATCGACTACATCCAAATTGCTCGCGATACCGTGAAACGCATCGGTTACGATCATTCTGATATCGGTTTTGATTACAAAACGTGCGCGGTCTTGGTGGCGTACGACAAACAATCGCCTGACATCGCTCAGGGGGTGAACGAAGGCCAAGGTCTGGATCTGGACATGGGGGCGGGCGATCAAGGTTTGATGTTTGGCTATGCGTGCGATGAAACGCCGCAATTGATGCCAGCACCGATCTATTATTCACACCGTTTGATGCAGCGTCAGGCTGAATTGCGCAAAGATGGCCGTCTGCCATGGTTGCGCCCTGATGCAAAATCGCAAGTGACGCTGCGCTACGATGGCCAAACTGGCAAAGTCAAAGAAGTTGATACCGTTGTGCTGTCGACTCAGCATCACCCAGATGTATCACACGCGCAATTGTCTGAAGCGGTGATCGAGCACATTATCAAGCCGGTCTTGCCGTCTGAGTGGATTACTGAAAACACCAAATTCTTGGTGAACCCAACGGGTCGCTTTGTGATCGGCGGCCCAATGGGCGATTGCGGTCTGACAGGCCGTAAAATCATCGTGGATACCTACGGCGGTGCAGCCCCACACGGTGGTGGTGCATTCTCGGGTAAAGACCCGTCAAAAGTGGATCGTTCCGCTGCGTACGCGATGCGTTATGTAGCGAAAAACATCGTTGCTGCTGGCATCGCGAAACAGTGTCTGGTGCAAGTGTCATACGCCATTGGCGTGGCGCAACCGGTGTCGATCATGGTTGATACTTGGGATACCGGCGTGATTCCAAATGACCAAATCGTTGATTTGATCAAAGCGAACTTTGATTTGCGTCCGAAAGGCATTATCCAGATGCTCGATTTGCAACGTCCGGTGTACAGCCGCACCGCTGCCTATGGTCACTTTGGTCGCGAAGAACCTGATTTTTCATGGGAACGCACTGATAAGGTCGAACAGCTTAAAGCGGCTGCCGGTCTGTAATCTCGTGTCACAGCATTCAGCCGCCCTAGGGCGGCTGTTTTTATTTCAGCGTCCGACTTTGTAAACTGAAGCGATGCAGATCAAAGTCGCCGTTGGCGATCTGTGTTGTAATTCAGATCTAATCGTTGTTTATGCAGGAGATCCACTATGTCCATTGTCACTCGACTGGCTTCGCCCCCTGAATATCGCAAACTGGCGCCGTGGTTTACCGACGCTGGGCAAGCTGCGCCTACGTTGGCGGATATGGTGCTGCTGGCGGAAGACGAAGGTGAGCTGTGTGGTGCCCTTCGCGTCGTGATGGGGCGTGGCTTGATTCGACTCGATGGCGTGATTGCGCGCGACGATGAAGTGCTGCAAGTCTTGTTGAACCAATCGGCGCGTTGGGTCGGCCGCGAAGCGTGCTGGGCTTTAGTTTCAGAAAAAGCTCTGCCGGTGTATCTGGCTACAGGCTTTGAGTTGCAAGCTGTTGCACCGGATACCCTGGTGGCAGAAATGCAGCAGCAAGCGCTCATCGCGGTGATGCGGCCTGTGCCCCAAGAGGCTGAAGCCACCGAGGAAATCGCTGTGGCGGCTACGGGTGGCTCTGCGTTGCCGTCTGCTTAATCACGCCCATATTCACCGCTGATCGGCTACTTATTGCTTTGATAGGCAGCCAGATCGCGTTTTTTACGCTAGAATTGCCCCACACCGAGGGGCGCTGCAGCCGCTGGACTTACCCAGTCCGGCGTTCAGGCTCGGTTCATCCAATCAAACGGCGCTCACCTATTCTAACCCTGCCGGGTTCGATGACTTGTAAGTTAGAAACTGACTTCGTATTTTTTAGGCGCAGCAGGTTTCATCATTGCAAAGGTGAGCATCGACCCGGCCACATGGAGCATTATCGTGGCCGATTCTCAAAATAGTTTCAAAGACTATCACGTAGCCGATATCAGCCTTGCAGCCTGGGGCCGCAAAGAGCTGAACATCGCAGAAACCGAAATGCCAGGCCTGATGACTGTGCGCGACGAGTACAAAGCGCAACAGCCACTCAAGGGCGCGCGCATTGCTGGCTCGTTGCACATGACCATCCAAACTGGCGTATTGATTGAAGCCTTGCAGGCTTTGGGCGCTGAAGTACGTTGGGCGTCGTGCAATATTTTCTCTACCCAAGACCACGCCGCAGCAGCGATTGCGCTCAACGGCCACAATGGCCAAGGCACGCCAGTATTCGCATTTAAAGGTGAATCGCTGGAAGAATACTGGCAATTCACGCACCAGATCTTCGAATGGCCAAATGGTGAATATGCCAATATGATTTTGGACGACGGCGGCGATGCGACTTTGCTATTGCATTTGGGCGCACGTGCCGAAAGCGACATCAGCGTAGTTGCTAATCCAACGAACGAAGAAGAAACCGTACTGTACGCGGCGATCAAAGCGCAAATTGCGAAAGATCCAAAATGGTACTCAACGCGTTTGGCTGCGATCAAAGGCGTGACTGAAGAAACCACGACTGGTGTGCATCGTCTGTATCAAATGCACGAGCAAGGCAAATTGGCCTTCCCGGCGATCAACGTGAACGACTCGGTTACTAAGTCAAAGTTTGACAATCTGTACGGCTGCCGCGAGTCTTTGGTTGACTCTATCAAACGTGCGACCGACGTGATGGTAGCGGGTAAAGTGGCGCTGGTATTGGGCTACGGCGATGTGGGTAAAGGATGTGCGCAATCATTGCGCGGCCTGGGCGCAACGGTGATGGTGACTGAGATCGACCCGATTTGCGCGCTGCAAGCGGCGATGGAAGGCTATCGCGTAGTGACGATCGACGACGTTGCCGACCAAGTGGATATCTTCGTGACGACAACGGGTAACGTTAGCGTAATCGCGCACGAGCACTTGGTGCGTATGCGTAACAACGCCATCGTGTGCAATATCGGCCACTTTGACTCTGAAATCCAAGTTGCCAGCCTGCGTCAGTACGAGTGGGACAATATCAAGCCACAAGTGGATCACATCGTATTCCCTGATGGCAAACGTATCATCTTGTTGGCTGAAGGTCGCCTGGTGAACTTGGGCTGCGGTACTGGTCACCCATCATTCGTGATGTCAAACTCGTTTGCTAACCAAGTGCTGGCGCAAATTGAGTTGTTCACCAAACTGGAGCAATACCCAGTGGGCGTGTATGTCTTGCCAAAACACTTGGACGAAATGGTGGCGCGTTTGCACCTGAAGAAAATCGGCGCGAAGCTGACTGTGCTGACCGATGAGCAAGCCGCTTACATCGGCGTGCCAAAAGAAGGCCCGTACAAGCCTGCGCACTATCGCTACTAATCACAATGAATTAGTGAAGAAAAAACCCTGCCGAGGCAGGGTTTTTTGTTGGGTATTGTTTTTGACGCTTTTTAGAAAAAGGTTTGCAGCAATATACCGTGGCAGGTATTAAGCGATGCTACTTTCCAATTCGTGAACCCGCAATTGCAGCGAGTGACGTTTAAAGCTCGCCAGACGGTGATTCATATGGCTATTGATCAGTTCATCGGCCATATCGAAATGCAGCGACCAATGGTTAAATTCCTGCTCGGTTTGGCCGGTTGCGTTGTAGCATTTTGCCAATCCTTCGTGTGCTTGCATCACCAAATAGCGGAAATGATTCGGTGTTGCTTGTGCCGTTTCAAGCGCCTTTTGCATGAAATATTGCGCTTTATACGGCTCAGCCATGTCGAGATACACTTCGCCCAGGCCGATCATGGTGACTGATTTGCCCCAAGTATTGCTGCTGTGGGCATTTAATAACAGCGCGCGCTTCAGTTGTTCGCAGGCTGCGTCAATATTGCCTTCGGCACGGCGTAGATAGCCGCGGTAGTAATAAATCTCTGGCTCATATTCGCAAAATGCGACATCTTTGAGCATCTCCTCGGCTTGGTCGAGATATTGGTGAGATAGGAAGTATTGGCGGCGCTGATAGGCGTAAGCTGCCAGATTAATCGTCAGACACACTTTGGGGACAATCAGGTCGACCTTATCGAGCTCTTTTTGCGCTTTATGTGAATGTTCCAAACAAGCTTGTGGGTCTTCAAAGGTCCAGAATAATTTACCAATACCCAGATAAGCTTGGCCTTTGGCGAGGGGCCAGTCGTTGTCGATGCCCGCTTCCAATAATTGCAGCCAGTAATCCATCGCGGCATCATATTGCCCAATGCCATACAAAATATCAGCATAGCAATTGACCGCATCGACCCAAATATCGTGTTGTAAGTTGTTTTGCGCTAATTGAATTGTCATTTGCGCCGCTTCTTCAATATCAGCTAGCGCCGTCGATGGGCGTGCGCGAAAGGCAAGTAGCTTGACTAGCCACGCGGCGGTTTCTTCCTCTGTGTGATCCAAAGTTAAAGCGCGATCTGCTGCTAAGCCAGCCAGCCGAATGGCTTCCTCTGGGTGTGGATGGATCATCGTTTTGGCAATATCCAGGGTTTGTGTGATCTCGTCGCGTAAATTGTAGTGGCCCATCATTTACTCCTCTTGCCGCTGATTCCTGGTTGGGGTGGTATTTGCGCTCCAGGTGCATCGCTATATTATTATGTGCTTAATTATAGAGTAATAAAAAAGCGGACTGAAAGTCCGCTTGTCACTTTGTGGGCAATTGGTATTTAAGCGTTGCCTGAAATAATCAAATATTTCTGTTGTAATTCTTCTTTGCTTTCTTTGTGCTCTGGGTCGAGCGGAATACAGTCAACCGGGCACACCTGCTGGCACTGAGGTTCGTCATAGTGACCAACGCATTCGGTGCAGAGGTTAGGGTCGATCACATAGATTTCTTCGCCTTGAGAAATCGCGCTATTTGGACATTCTGGTTCGCATACATCGCAATTGATGCATTCGTCAGTAATCATCAGTGCCATTGTGGTATTCCTTAGCAAAACACTCGGGTATTCGAATATGTGGGATTTTCCCACTTTCGCGCTTTAACGACAACCTTACTCTGCAATCTGGTCGCTTATTTTTTGATCATCGACCGATGCGCGGCATATTACGGCAAATTTAACCGTACCCGCTTTGCCTTCGCGCAAAATTTCCCATCCAGTCAGGTCGGGCCATTCCGCACATTCGATATACACACGAGCCTCTTCATTCAGAAAGGGAATCACCTTTGGCAGCACTTTGCCGAGCAGCGGTGTTGCATAGGGCGGGTCGAGCAAGATCAAATCGAACTTGCTGGTGTTGCGCTCCAAAAATCGCTCGGCATCGCTCAAAATGATGTGAACATGATTGGCTTTGAGTACTTCGGCATTGGCTTTAAGCGCAGCATGGACTGGCTTGGCCATTTCGATCATGGTCACGAGTTTGGCGTTGCGGCTGGCCGCTTCAAACCCCAGCGCCCCGCTGCCGGCAAATAGATCGAGGCACGCTTGACCGGTGAGGTCTTGCCCCAGCCAATTAAATACAGTTTCGCGCACGCGATCGGGCGTGGGGCGTAGCGCCAAAGCGTCGGGAAATTTCAAAATTCGCCGTTTATATTGGCCGCCAATAATGCGCACCTGATTTTTATGCTGTGCTGACACGCCCGCTCCGGTAAAATCGAGATTAATTCTTTATTTTCCGCGATTTGCAGGAAGAGCGCCAAACCCATGTTTAGTTTTTTCAAAAAAAAGAAGCCCGCTGACACCATCGCGGAGCAGGATTTAGCCCCCGCGCAGCCAGAAGCTGCGCCAGAAATAACGCCCGTAGCGGCTGACGTCGTGACTGAAACGATTGCACCGAGTGCGCCTGTGCAAGCATCTATTGCCGAGGTATTGCCAGTAACTCAAGAATTGGCAAAGCCTGTAGAGCAATACATCGAGAATGATCCAGCCAAATTGGGCAATATCGATCAGCCGCAAGAGCGGCCAAAACTCTCTTGGGCAGATCGCCTGAAGCTGGGCTTGGCCAAAACGCGCGATAAGTTGGGTAAAAGTTTGGCCGGCGTGTTTGGTGGCGGCAAAATCGACGATGATCTGTATGAAGAACTCGAAACGGTCTTGCTGACTGCCGATATGGGCGTCGATGCGACACAGCATTTATTAAAAGATGTGCGCGAACGCGTCTCACTGAAAGGCCTGAAAGATCCGCATGAATTGAAAGGCGCGCTGAAAGACAGCTTGGTTGAGTTGATTCAGCCATTGCAAATCCCGCTCAATGTTGAAGGCCACAAGCCGTTTATTTTGATGGTGGCGGGCGTGAATGGCGCGGGTAAAACCACGTCGATTGGTAAATTGGCCAAATACTTCCAAAGCCAAGGCAAGAGCGTGTTGCTGGCGGCCGGCGATACGTTTCGCGCGGCTGCGCGCGAGCAGCTGGTTGTCTGGGGCGAGCGCAATGGCGTGCATGTGATTGCGCAGGAATCGGGCGACGCAGCAGCGGTGGCGTTTGACGCGGTGAATGCCGCCAAAGCGCGCGGTATTGATGTGGTGATTGTCGATACTGCGGGTCGTTTGCCAACGCAATTGCACTTGATGGAAGAAATCAAAAAAGTAAAACGCGTGGTGCAAAAAGCCGACCCGACTGGCCCACACGAAATTATGCTGGTGCTCGATGCCAACACTGGGCAAAACGCCTTGGCGCAAACCAAATCATTCGACGATGCACTGGGTTTGACCGGCTTGGTGCTGACGAAGCTCGACGGTACAGCCAAAGGTGGCGTGATTGCTGCCATTGCCAAAAATCGCCCAGTGCCGCTACGCTTTATCGGCGTGGGTGAAACGATCGATGATCTACGCCCATTTGTGGCCAAGGATTATATCGACGCGCTGTTTGAATAAGCTTAGATTTGCTTGCCGATGACGCTGCCTACGCTCACGACTTCACGTTTGATATTGCGTGCTTTGCGAGATACGGATGCGCAGTATGTCGCTGAGTTGGCGGGAGAATGGGCTGTTGCAGGCAATACTGGGCGGATTCCATTTCCATATACCGAGATCATGGCGGCTGAGTTTATCGCCTATCAGTCGCAGGCGGCCAAAGACGGGCGGGAGTGGGTATTTGCAGTCTGCCGCCAAGATGATGCGAGCTTACTCGGCTGTGTGGGCGTCAGTATGGAAGGTGATGTGGCCGAGCTGGGGTATTGGTTTGGGCAGCAGCACTGGGGGCAGGGTTACGCGACAGAAGCAGGTCGGGCGGTGGTTGATTTTGCCTTTGTCCATGCGCGGCCGACGCGAATCATGTCTGATCATTTGCCTGCTAATGTCGCCAGTGGCCAAGTTCTGGACAAACTGGGCTTCGAATTTTGCGGGCTACGCACTGTGAATTGGCGCGATGGCCAAGCGATCGATTTATTGCAATACCAATTGAATTGCACCGACTGGGCGAAAACCCAAACGCATGAGGATTTGTATGATTCAGTTTCAGCAAGTCAGTAAAAGTTATCCGGGTGGTTTTGACGCCATCAAAAACCTGAGTTTTGAGATCCCCACCGGCGAGCTGGTCTTTTTGGCTGGGCATTCGGGCGCTGGTAAATCGACCTTGCTTAAATTGATTGCGGGCATCGAAAAGCCCAGTAGCGGCGCGGTATTGCTCAATGGGCAAAATCTGGCTCGCATGAGTCGTGGCTCGCTGCCGTTTGTGCGTCGCCATTTGGGGCTGATCTTTCAAGACCACAAGATTTTGTACGACCGCAGCGTGTTTGATAATGTGCGCTTACCGCTCGATATTATTGGTTTTGACCATCAGGAAGGCCGCCGTCGCGTGTTGGCTGCGCTCGATAAAGTGGGGCTGGCGGGTAAGGAAAAACTCAATCCGATTTCATTGTCAGGTGGCGAGCAGCAGCGCCTGTGCATTGCGCGCGCGGTGGTGCATCGTCCGTCGATTTTGCTGGCCGATGAGCCAACGGCAAATCTGGATCGCGATTACGCGCATGATATTTTGGAATTGTTTAAATCATTCCACCAAGTGGGCGTGACGCTGGTGATTTCCGCCCACGATGAATCGTTGATGGCCGATTATGGTCGTCGCATTTTGCGCCTGAAACACGGCCAATTTACCGCTTAAGGGGAACGATATGAAAGCCTGGATCCGTTCTCACTCACTCGCATTTACCCGCTCGATAGGCGCTTTGTTTCGTCAGCCTATTGGTAGCCTATTAAACCTGCTGGTGATCGCCATTACGGCTGCTTTTCCGCTGGCCTTGTGGCTGATCGTGAGTAGCGTTGCTGATGTCACGAAAGACTTGTCGGTTGAGCCGCAGTTATCGATTTTTATGTTGCCAAGCGCCGAGGCCGAGCAGGTGGCGGCACTCAAACAGCAGCTCAAGCAGGATACTCGCCTCAAGCAGGTGATTTTTGTGCCGAAAGACGAGGCGTTGAAAAAACTGCAAAGCAGTTTTGGCTCGGCTGATTTGCTGGCGGGAATGACTGAAAACCCATTGCCCGATGCCTTTGTCGTGCATGCCAAAGATGCGCAGCCTGAAGCCCTGGAAGCCTTGCAAAAAGAATGGGCGGCTGTGGCGGGCGTGGAAGAGGTGCAGCTCGATTCTGAATGGGCGCGACGTTTGGCGCGGATTTCAGCTTTAGGGCAAAATTTGTTTGAGGTGGTGGCTGTGATGTTGGGCGCTGCTCTGGTGCTGATTACCGGCAATGCGATTCGGATGCAGATTTTGACCCGGCGGGATGAAATTGAAGTGGCGAAATTAATCGGCGCAACCGATGCCTTTATTCGTCGTCCGTTTATTCATTCGGCGATTTTGCAGGGCTTTTTAGGCGGTTTATTGGCGGTCGCTATGGTGTGGGGCGTGATTAGCCACATTAACCCCGCTATTGAGGCGCTGGCGAAATCCTACGGGCAGCAATTTAGCCTGCAAACGCCCGATGTGCTCAGTACGCTGTTGGTATGCGCGCTGATTGCCGCTCTGTGTTTGCTGGGAGCCTTGATTGCCGTCACGCGCCACTTGCGACAGTTTCGCTAATCCACATTAATTTGGCGCCACGCTTGAGCGTGGCGTTGTTGTATCTGGAGCTTGCTCATGTTGTTAAGTGTGGTGATGACCTTTAAGTGCCCACATCCCGATCATCTTGCCGAAGCAATCGAAAGTATTCTAACGGCGCGGCTTGATTCGTTTTCGGCGCTAGAGCTGATCTTGGTTGACGATGGTAGCGTGGAAGATCAGGCTCCTTTGATTGCACGCCTTGCCGCTCAGGCGCCGACACATTGTGAGCTCAAGCATATTGTACTGCCCGCTAATCAAGGGGTCTCTTGTGCTCGCAATATCGGCATGGCGGCGGCTAGCGGGGATTGGATCGCCATGCATGATGCCGATGACCTGAGTTTGCCAAACCGCTTTGAGGTTTCTGCACGCTACTTAATCACGCATCCTGCGGTGATTGCGGTTTCCGGTGATTTGCAGGTGTTCTGGGATGATGCGGCAGAGGGTGAGGCCGAGTCATTGCGCCTGTTTCCGCTTGAGCATGATGAAATTTGCGTCGATAACCTATTCTATTGCGCCATGGCGCAGCCAGCTTTAATGATTAATCGCGCTTTATGGCTGGCCAGCGGCGTGCAATACACGCCGAAAATGGATATGGCGCAGGATTGGGATTTCCTGATTCGCCTTGCTCAACATGGGCAATTGGCTAATTTGGGCGAACCGCTGGTGCGCTATCGCCAGCATCACAAGCAAAGAACGTCGCGGGTGAATGGCGAAGCGCCTAATCTGCATGTGCAGGGGATTTGGCAGCGACAACTGGCGCAATTGGGGGTGAGTTCAAGCGATGCCATATTGAAAACCCATTCACTGTTGTCGCCGTATTGGTTGTGGGTACTGAATGATTTGACGCAGGCGTGGGAAGTTCTACCGGCACAAGTCGATGAATGGTATGGAGAAATGCTGAGCGGCAATGCTCAAACTGGCTATGTGTGCGCAAAATTACTGCGGCAAAAACTAAGCCGCATCCAGCATAATTGGCGCGCATGGCGTTTGAGTGCTGACCCCGCTACTCAACTACAGCGATTGATATAGTCAATCAGCCGAGGGGTATGAGTCTGTAGAGTATTCGCTATTTTGATTTAAGTGATATACGTCATACGGTATATCCGGCCCTTGCCCGTAAGCTTCATCGAGCTACTGAAAGCGCGGCATCATATGTTTTGCCTATCTATCAGATAGTAATAATTACCGTGCAATATGACGAGCAAATGTGTTTGAATCATTGAACTCGAAACAGGTTTAGCACTCTATAGATAAGAGTGCTAATATTTAGCAAGTCACAGATTTTTGGACAGGAGATCGACATGAGTACTGCACTAACGCTACCTACGCTATCTGTTGGCGACAGTATTGAGCGTTATGTTCAGCGAGTGAACGCGTTTCCGATGCTCTCACCTGAAGAAGAGCATGACTTGGCAACTCGTCATCAAGAACACAATGATTTAGAAGCTGCGCGCCAGCTGGTGCTATCGCACCTGCGCGTAGTGGTATCGATTGCGCGTGGTTACAGTGGGTATGGCCTGCCACAAGCGGATTTGATTCAAGAAGGTAATATCGGCCTGATGAAAGCGGTCAAACGCTTTGAGGCCAGCCGCGGTGTGCGCTTGTATTCCTTTGCGGTGCATTGGATCAAGGCTGAAATCCATGAATACATTCTGCGCAACTGGCGCTTGGTGCGCATTGCTACGACCAAAGCTCAGCGTAAATTGTTTTTCAATCTGCGTTCAATGAAATCGAGCTTTGCAGCACTGACGCATACGCAAGCGAAAGAAATCGCCGACGATCTGGGTGTGAAGCCGGAAGAAGTGCTGGAGATGGAAACGCGCATGACCGGCCAAGACGTTGCCCTCGTTGCCGATGATGGTGATGATGAAGGTTATGCGCCGATTGATTGGTTGGCCGACAGCCATAGTGAGCCAACTGCAGTCATGGATCGTAATCGCATCGATCAATTGCAATCGGCGGGCATTGGCGCAGCACTGGATGCTTTGGATGAGCGTAGCCGCCGGATTATTGAGTCTCGCTGGCTGACCGAAGACGGTGAATCTTCAACCTTGCACGATTTGGCGGCTGAATTCAAAGTCTCGGCCGAGCGCATTCGCCAGATTGAAGCTAAGGCGCTGCAAAAAATGAAACAGGCGCTGTTGCCAGCGATGGTCTAAGTGCCATATTGAGATGTAATTCACAAAAGGGAGGCCTAGGCCTCCCTTTTTGTTTGGGTGAACGAAAAGAGGATTTAAGAAAACTTGTAAATCGTCGATAATGTGCTAAGTGATTGAAAAATATGCACAAATTACATGAAAATAACTTCTCTCTATAGGCGAAATCGCTACATTGCTGACCTGAGTGTTAAGAAATATGCGGAGTTGAATGCCTACGATCAGCCGCACCCTTTAGATGAGGATGGTGCCCTCATGGGCGGTATGACTGAAAGCGGTGTACGCAGCGATGCTTCTGGCTGGAATGGCGTAGAGCGGCGCCAACTGCGGGATCGCCGCCAGCAAGATCGGCGGCAGTATCGTGTTGTCTCTATGCTCGATACCCGTACTGAGGCGGATCGTCGTCGTAGTGGTCGCCGTGAAAGTGATAGGGTGGTTGCTCAGTTTGTCGCCGTCAAAATCTGATCGCTCTTCACTGCCGCCAATGCAAGATCAGCGCGATTGTGGCTGAGCCCAGTAACACCAGCGCTGCGATTTTGCTGCTGCGGTGCAGCTCTCGACGGCGAGCTGGCCCTAGCCATTGCCAAAATAGAATCAGCAGTAGTGCTAGTAGTAGGAATTGTGAAATTTTGCCGTTCATCAGGAAGGTTGACTAAAGTCCGTAAGATAAGGCGATTTAGTTGAGGTTTTTTGAAAGATTACGATGCAAAAGTATTTGAATCTAAAGTAATACTTTAACTTTGTGCGCTTTGTGATTGATTTATAACAGGCTTGAAATTCATGTTTTTACGCCACTAAATCATTGTATCAAAACGGGAAATTGCCCGACACAACTTGTGTCGGGTTTTTTTTTCCTCTATAGTGGGGCGCAGTGGGAGAAAGTGGGTAAAAGTGCATTTTTTGGGATGAAAAAATGCAAAATTGGGTAGCCAAGGCCGTGTGGGCAATTCCCTATTTCAAGCTGGTAAAGGTGGTATTCGGATCATGTTTAGTGGTGTTTCTTCCTTAAATCTGGATAGCAAAGGGCGATTGGCGATTCCTGCCAAGCATCGCGATACTTTGCTCGCCCAGGCACAAGGAAAACTCATCATTACTGCCGATCCTGCTGGCTGCTTGCTGGTTTATCCCGAGCCTGCTTGGTTGCCGATTCGCGACCAACTGAATCAGTTGACTGGCGCGAAGGCGAATATCCGTCGTTTTATCGTCGGTCAGGCCGAGGAAGTCGACATGGACGCTTCGGGGCGGGTACTCATTCCTCCGCGCCTGCGCCAAGTGGCCAAGCTGGATAAAGAAGTCGCCCTGGTGGGGATGGGCAATAAGTTCGAGCTGTGGGATGACGCGAAATGGATCGCGACCACTGAGGCCATTATGGCGATGGATGCGCAAGAACTTGAAAATAATATGGAAGGAATTTTGTTGTGAGCGATACACAAAGCTTCGTGCATCGCACGGTATTGCTCGATGAAGCAGTCGATGGTTTGGCGATCAAGCCGGATGGCATTTATGTCGATTGCACTTTCGGCCGCGGTGGTCACTCGCGCCTGATTTTATCCAAACTCGGCCCAAATGGCCGTTTGATTTCCTTTGATAAAGACCCTTATGCCATTGCTGAGGCCGCGACGATCACCGATCCGCGTTTCACGATTGTGCACGAAGGCTTTGTCACGCTGGCCGATTCGTTGGCCAAACTCGGTGTTACGCAAATTGATGGCTTGCTGATGGACTTGGGCGTGTCCTCGCCACAGCTTGATGATGGTTCTCGGGGGTTTAGCTTCCGGTTTGATGCTCCGCTTGATATGCGCATGGATACCACGCGGGGTATTACTGCTGCCGAATGGTTGAATTCGGCTGATGAAAAAGAAATTGCAGAGGTGGTAAAAGATTATGGCGAAGAACGGTTTGCTCGGCAGGTTGCAGCAGCGATTGTTACGCGTAGGGCAGTCGAACCTTTTGCTACAACAGGCGAACTTGCCGCGGTCGTGGCAACGGCAGTCCGCACCCGTGAGCCGGGCCAGGACCCGGCGACGCGTACCTTCCAAGCTGTACGGATTTACATCAATCGCGAGCTTGAGGAGTTATCGCTAACGCTGCCACAGGCGCTGTCCTTGCTCAAACAAGGCGGGCGTTTGTCGGTGATTGCGTTTCATTCCTTGGAAGACCGTATCGTAAAACGCTTTATGCAAGATAAAGCGACAGGTGATCGATTGCCTTCCCGCCTGCCTGTAATGGCCAGCGAGATTGCGGCCGCACCGTTGAAAATTGTGGGTAAACCGATTCGTGCGAGTGAGGTGGAAGTTAAAGCCAACCCACGCGCACGCAGCGCGATTCTGCGTTTGGCTGAGCGTACCGAGGGCCCGCTGTGACTCGGTTAAATCTATTTTTGTTGCTGATTGTGATTGTGTGCGCGATGGGGGTGATTACTAGCCAGCACAAGGCGCGCAAATTATTTATCGAGCTGCAAAAAGAAGACGCCCTGACTCGTAAATTAGACGTCGAGTGGGGGCAGCTACAGCTTGAGCAAAGTACTTGGGCCATGCACTCCCGCGTTGAAGATGAAGCTGCGCACAAACTGGGGATGCAAGTCGCTCCGGCGAATCGAACCCAAGTGATTTTGGCGCACGGTGAGCGCGTCAAAAAGCCAGTTGTGACTGATCTGCCATGATCCGCCAAGCGAGAACAGTCGCGGGTCGGCGACAAGATAAATATGCAGTCAAGCCCAAGCTAGAGCGCTGGCGGGTTTGGGTGGTGCTGTCCTGCTTGTTGGGGCTGTTTGCGCTGCTCTTGGGTCGTGGCCTGTACTTGCAAACTTGGAATGAAGGCTTTTTGCAAGATCAAGGTGACGCGCGTTATCGCCGCACGCTCAAGCTCGATTCCAATCGCGGCATGATTACCGATCGTAATGGCGAGCCTTTAGCGATTTCTACCCCCGTACAATCGATTTGGCTTAGCCCCCGTAGTATGCGGGTGTTGCCTGCAGGCGAGCAGCGCTCTAAAGACTGGAAGCAAGGCGATGATGATGAGCTAGTTCCCGTGTCACGCGAGGAGGTCAAGTCGCTCGCAACGATGTTGGGTATCAGTAATGACGAATTACTCGCCAAATTAAATGAAACCCGTAAGAACAAAAATGGCGAGGATGTTAAATCCGACTTCCTGTGGGTTAAACGCCATATTTCACCCGCTGATGCCAAGCGGGTATTGGCTTTAAATGTACCCGGCGTTTACTCGCAAACCGAATACCGTCGTTATTACCCTGCTGGCGAAGTGATGGCGCACGTCGTGGGCTTTACCAATGTCGATGGTAAAGGTCAGGAAGGTTTTGAAATGACCAAAGAAGCGATGCTGTCGGGAAAACCCGGCTCGCGCACGGTTATCCGCGATCGTCGTGGCTACATCGTGGAAGATGTCTCGACCATTATTCCGCCGCAAGAAGGGCAGACATTGCAGCTTTCGATTGACCGTCGGATTCAATATCTGGCGTATCGCGAGCTTAAAAATGCGGTTGATAACAGTAAGGCGGTGGGCGGCGCAATTGTGGTGCTGGATGCACGCACAGGTGAAGTGTTGGCGATGGCCAATGCGCCGTCGTACAACCCCAATAGCCGCGCCAAGATCGATCCGGCTCACAAACGCAACCGTGCTTTGACCGATCTGTATGAGCCAGGCTCAACGATGAAGGCGATTACGGTGGCGATGGCATTAAATGCCGGCAAAGTCACGCCAACCACCGTGATTCAAACGGGCAACGGCACGATGAGTATTGGCCCTGCGACGATTAAAGATGATCACGCCGTGGGTGCCGCAACGGTTGAGCACATCATTCAAAAATCATCCAATGTCGGCGCGGCCAAAATGGCGCTGATGATGGATAGAGAAGACATGTCGAATTTCTTTCACGACGTGGGCTTTGGCGAACGGTTGAATACAGGCTTTCCGGGTGAGTCACCTGGTCGGGTTCGGCCATGGAAAACCTGGCGCCCCATCGAGCAAGCCACCATGGCCTACGGTTATGGTGTTTCCGTTTCTGTGATGCAAATGGCGCGGGCGTATCAGATTTTTGCCGGTAATGGCGAAGTCCACCCTGTGACCTTTACTAAGTTGGTCGCGCCAGCGCCGGGTAAACAAGTCGTTTCAGCGGAAACCGCCGCACAAGTGCGAAAAATGCTGGAGATGGTGACCCAGCCTGGTGGTACGGCGACGCGGGCGCAGGTGGTGGGTTATCGCGTGGGCGGTAAAACGGGCACGGCGAAAAAACTGGTGAACGGTGTGTATTCCGATACCGCACGCGTTGGCTCATTTGTTGGATTGGCGCCGATTTCCAATCCTCGCTTGATTGTGGCGGTGATGATTGATGAGCCGTCTTTTGATTTGCGTTATGGCGGCCTAGTGGCCGCACCAGTGTTTAGTAATGTAGTTGCGGGGACGTTGCGTTTATTGGGTGTGCCGCCTGATGCGCCAACGACCAATATCCTATTGCCTGGCAATGAGCCAGAAGTGAAGGAAGAAACATGAAGCCAGCCAGCTGGGTTTTACCTGCTATTGATTGGAATGCCATTCAAGCTTTAGTCGCCGGCCGCAATGTGGTTGTCGATAGTCGCAAAGTGCAGCCGGGTGATGTGTTTATTGCGTATCAGGGCGAGTATGTCGACGGTCGCGAGTATATCGCTGACGCCGTTGCCAAGGGCGCTGCGGCCGTCATTTGGGAAGCGGAAGACTTTAGTTGGGATGCAACGCTTACACTGCCGAATTTGGCGGTGCCTGCCTTGCGTAATCAAGTGGGTATATTGCTGGCGCGATTGTTGAATAATGATGTCAACCCAATACCCGTGGTTGGTATCACGGGCACGAATGGTAAAACTTCCATCGCCAATTGGCTCGCACAAGCGTTTAATGCGCTGGGTGGCAAAGCGGGTGTTTTGGGTACTTTGGGTAATGGTTTTGTCGGGCAACTGCAAAGCTCAACGCATACCACGCTGGACCCGGTGTCTTTGCAGCAGTGGCTGGCCAAATTCCGCCTAGAAGGTGCAACGCAAATTGCAATGGAAGTCTCGTCGCATGGCTTGGTGCAGGCGCGTGCGCACGGCGTTCAGTTTCACACAGCGGTATTTACCAATCTAACGCGCGATCACCTCGACTATCACGGCAGCATGCAGGCTTATGGTGCAGCAAAAGCCAAATTGTTTGAGTGGGAAGGTTTGCAAGCTGCGGTGATTAACGCAGACGATCCATTTGGCCGTGAACTTTTAGGGTTCACTACCGCCAAAACGATCTTTTCATATGGTTTCGTCAATGGTGATTTGCGTTGTACTCAGCTTGAATCATCGCTCAAGGGTTTGGCACTCACGGTAGAAACACCTTTCGGTACGACTCAAATCCAATCGGCTTTGCTGGGGCGCTTTAATGCGAGCAACTTGCTGGCGTGTTTGGGCGTGTTGCTGGCTCAAGGCGTTTCATTGGCCGATGCCAGTGCTGCGCTGGCGCAAATTCGTCCTGCAGCGGGTCGGATGCAGTGTTTGGGTGGTGATGACAAACCTTTAGTCGTGGTCGATTACGCCCATACGCCGGATGCGTTGGAAAAAGTCTTGATGACTTTGCGTGAAGCAATGCCACAAGGCGCGCGTTTGTATTGTGTCTTTGGTTGCGGTGGCGATCGTGACGCAGGTAAGCGCCCCTTGATGGGCGAAATTGCGTGTCGATTGGCCGATTCGGTGGTGATTACCAGCGATAACCCACGTAGCGAGAAACCCAAAGCGATTATCCAGGACATCGTCGCTGGCGTGTCAGGCGTACCCGGTACGGGCAACGCCAACTATTCGATTGAGTCTGATCGTGCCGCGGCAATTAGTGATGCGATTGAAATGGCCCATTTCAGCGATGTGATTTTGATCGCGGGGAAAGGGCACGAGGATTACCAAGAAATAAACGGCGAGCGATATCACTTTGATGATGTTGAGCACGCAAGCAAAGCGCTGGCCAGAAAGTCACAAGGAAATAGAAGTAAATGATGTTGAATTTGCGGGAAACCGTACAGGCGCTCAACGCCCAGCTCATCGGTGATGGTGAGCTGACGTTTGATCGCGTCACCACCGACAGTCGTGATATTCGCGCTGGGGATTTGTTTGTCGCTTTAAAAGGCGATCGTTTTGACGCGCATGATTTTGTTGCAGCGGCCCTCGCGCAGGGCGCAGTGGCTGCGTTAGTGCAAGAGGGTAGTGCTGTTGCGCAAGGTGCAATCGGCAATCTGATTGTCGTGGCGGATACCTTGGCAGCGCTGGGCGAATTGGCCAAATATTGGCGCGCAAAGCACGCCGCGATTCCGCTTGTTGGTGTAACCGGCAGCAATGGCAAAACCAGCGTGAAAGAAATGCTGGCGTCGATTTTTGCTGTGGCCGCTGGCGGTGAGCCGACAGATTCAAGTGAAAGTTTGGTCCACGCCACCAAAGGCAATCTGAATAACCATATCGGCTTGCCACTGACCGTGCTGGGCATGAATGCCTCGCACCGCTATGTCGTGGCGGAAATGGGGATGAACCATTTTGGCGAAATCGATTATCTGACGCATATTGCCCAGCCTGATGTGGCTTTGGTGAATAACGCCGGAGCAGCGCATCTGGAAGCCTTGGGCTCAGTGGCTGGCGTTGCGCGTGCGAAGGGTGAGATTTTTGCGGGTTTAGTCGCCAACGGTACGGCGATTATCAATGCCGATGATGAATTTGCGCCACTTTGGCGTGAATTGGCCGCAAAAAATCAGATTGCTACGTTTGGCTTAAACGGTGAAGTGAGCGCGAAAAATATCGAGTTATTACCTACGGGCAGCGCTTTCACACTGGTGTGCCCGCAAGGTGAAGCGGCGATTAGCTTGGCCGTACCGGGTGAGCATAATGTGCGCAACGCTTTGGCGGCAGCCGCTGCTGCGATGGCGGCGGGTGTTTCCTTGGCGCAAGTGGCTCAAGGTCTGAGCCAATGGGCAGGTGTGAAAGGGCGTTTGCAGGCCAAAACCGCGTTTAATGGCGCAGCGATTTTGGATGATACCTACAACGCCAATCCTGATTCGATGAAGGCAGCGATTGATGTGCTCGCAGCGATTGCCCAAGGTGGTAAGCCGACTGTGCTGGTGCTGGGCGATATGGGCGAAGTCGGTGCTGATGCGAATGAGCGCCATGCTGAGATTGGCGGGTATGCGCGTGAAAAGCAGATTCAGCATTTCGTTGCGGTAGGTACTCATATGCAGTATGCCGTGGATGCTTTCAATCGTGACCATGCTGGTGCGCAACTTTGTGCCGACCATGCCGCTGCGATCAGCGCAGTGCGTGCGCTGCTAACGCCAGAGACGCAAGTGCTGGTGAAAGGCTCACGCTTTATGCGCATGGAAACGGTGGTTGCCGGCTTAGAAAACAAAACTGAACAAGGAGCACAGCCATGCTGCTGATGTTGATGCAATGGTTGGGCGAGTCGGTTCGCGCCTTCAACGTCTTTAATTACCTGACTTTACGCGCCGTACTGGCGACGATGACGGCGCTGACGATGTCGTGGGTGCTGGGGCCCTGGGTGATCCGCAAGTTGACCGAGTTGAAAGTCGGCCAAGCCGTGCGCAATGATGGCCCGCAAACGCATTTGATCAAAGCCGGTACACCAACGATGGGCGGCACGATGATTTTGCTGTCGATTGGCTTGACGACCTTGCTGTGGGGCGATTTAAGCAATAAATACGTTTGGCTGGTGCTGATCGTGACGATGGCGACGGGCGTGATTGGTTTTGTCGATGACTACAAAAAAGTCGCGTTGAAAAACCCGAAAGGCTTATCGGCTAAAGCCAAAATGATCGGCCAATCGGCGATTGCGATTGGCGCAGGTGTATTTCTGGTGAATGTCGGCCCTGATGCGGCTAACACCGGCTTTATTATCCCGTTTTACAAAGAAATCCTGTACCCGTTTGGCGCGATTGGTTTTTGTGTGCTGACCTATTTCGTCATTGTCGGCACCAGTAATGCTGTGAATTTAACCGATGGGTTGGATGGCTTGGCGATTATGCCCGTAGTGCTGGTGGCTGGCGCATTCTGTATTTTTGCCTACGTGGCGGGGAATGCGAAATTCTCGACGTATCTGGGCGTGCCGCATGTGGCGGGCGCGGGTGAGTTGATTGTGTTCTGTGCCTCCATGGTGGGCGCAGGCTTGGGCTTTTTGTGGTTTAACGCTTACCCCGCCGAAGTATTTATGGGCGATGTGGGGGCATTGGCGCTTGGCGCTGGTCTGGGCGCGGTCGCGGTGATTGTACGTCAGGAAATCGTGTTGCTGATTATGGGCGGCGTGTTTGTGGTGGAGGCGCTGTCGGTGATGATTCAAGTCGCGAGTTTCAAGATGACAGGCAAGCGCGTGTTTAGGATGGCGCCGCTGCATCACCATTACGAGCTCAAAGGCTGGAAAGAAACGCAAGTGGTCGTGCGCTTCTGGATTATCACCATGCTCTTGGTGCTGGCTGGTTTGGCCACATTGAAATTACGCTGAGTCGGGGCGGACGTGAATTGGAGCAGGTTGTGGAATTGAAAGCGAAACATTGCATTGTGGTGGGTTTGGGCGATACCGGCTTGGCGACTGCACGCTGGCTGGCTGGCAAGGGCGCGCGCGTTACCGTGGCCGATAGCCGCTTGACGCCGCCAAATCTGGACAACTTGAAAGCGGATCTCCCCGAAATTGAGCTGCGCTTGGGCGCGTTCAATGTCGATACGTTTGCCGACGCCGATGTATTGGTGACTAGCCCTGGCGTACCGCTGGCAACACCAGAAATTGCTGCCGCGATTGCGCACGGTATTCCAGTAATTGGCGATGTGGAGTTATTGGCGCAATCCTTGGTCGGTAAGCCGGGCAAAGTCATTGCGATCACGGGCTCCAACGGTAAATCAACCGTCACGACAATGGTTGCGCAAATGTGTGAAGCCGCCGGTCAAAAAACAGTGATGGCCGGCAATATTGGCTTGCCAGTCTTGGCCGCTTTGGCCGATTGGGAAGCGCGTGGGGATGGTGTTGGTGAATGGCCAGATGTTTGGGTGTTGGAGTTGTCGAGCTTCCAATTGGAAACGACCACCTCTCTCGCGCCTGCCGCAGCCACGGTACTGAATGTATCGGAAGATCACCTCGACCGTTATGCGGGCATGAAGGAATATGCCGCGACTAAAGCGAGTGTATTCGGTGGCGTCGGCGTACAGGTTTTAAATCGTGAAGATGGCTGGTGCCGGGGTATGGCACGTGAAGGCCGTGATGTGATTTGGTTTGGTGCCGATACCCCTCGTAATGATTGTGAATATGGTTTGGTTGAAATCAATGGAGATTTCAGCTTGCGTTGTGGCGATGCTGAGTTGCTTAAAGCGTGCGAACTACCTGTCGCGGGGCTGCACAATGCAGTGAATGCCTTGTCTTCAATCGCGCTGTGCCGTGCCGCCGGTTTGCCGCTTGAGCCATTGCTGGCAGCGCTCAAATCATTCAAAGGCCTGCCGCATCGCGTTGAGTTTGTAGCGGAAGTGAATGGCGTTGCTTATTACGACGACTCAAAAGGTACCAACGTAGGCGCCACTGAAGCGGCGCTCAAAGGCATGACACGCCCGGTAGTACTGATCGCCGGTGGCGATGGCAAAGGGCAAGATTTTTCGCCGCTGGTTGAGGCGTGCGAGCGCATTTGCCGTGCGGTGCTGTTGATTGGGCGCGATGGCCCAGAGTTGGCAAATGTTTTGAACGAAGCGTGTTCGGCCTATCTGCCCGATGACGACGACAATTACCTGCCAGTGATGCAATTGCCGACGCTCGAAATGGCCGTAACGATTGCTAGCAATTTGGCCGAGCCGGGCGATGTGGTCTTGCTGTCGCCAGCTTGCGCAAGCTTGGATATGTTCCGCAATTATCACCATCGCGCTGAAGTATTTATTGCCGCAGTGAAAGGCTTGGAGCAAGCCTGATGCGTCAAATCTTTTATCAGGCCATGAAGAAAATGAAGCCGACCATGAGCAGCTACGATCAGGCGCTGTTCTGGTGTGTTGTGCTTCTGCTGTCGATTGGCTTGGTAATGGTGTATTCGGCGTCGATTGCGATGGCCGAGGTGGATAAGGATACGGGGTTTCGTTCTAACTACTTCTTGATTCGCCATTCGATCTTCTTGGTCGTCGGGACATTGGCCGCTTTAGTGACCTTCAATATCCCGACTGAGAAGTGGCGACAGTACGCGCCGAATTTATTCATTTTTGGCACCGTACTGCTGATTTTGGTTTTGATTCCGCATATTGGGCGCGAGGTCAATGGCAGTCGTCGCTGGTTGAGTTTGTTTGTGATCAATTTGCAGCCGTCTGAGCTGATGAAATTTTTCGTGGTGCTGTATGCCGCCGACTATACGGTGCGCAAAGCCAATAGCATGGGCGCAAAATTAGGCGAAAGTATTGCCAAAGTACTGTTCCCAATGGCTTTAGTAATGACTGTGGTCGGTGGTTTATTGCTGTTGGAGCCCGATTTCGGCGCTTTTACCGTCATTACCGCGATTGCGATGGGCGCACTGTTTTTAGGTGGATTTAACTGGCGCCTATTTTTGGGCTTGATTGTATTTTTGGGCGTGGCGTTTGTCGGCTTGATCGCATCGAGCCCCTATCGCCGGGCTCGGGTATTGGGCTTTTTAGATCCGTGGCAAGACCCGTATGGGAAAGGCTATCAGCTCAGCCATTCATTGATCGCGTTTGGACGTGGTGAATGGCATGGTGTCGGCTTGGGGGGCAGCGTTGAGAAATTGTCCTATTTGCCCGAAGCGCACACTGACTTTTTAATGGCCATCATCGCCGAAGAGTTTGGCTTTGTGGGCGTGGCGGCCGTGATTTTATTGTTTAGCTTTTTGGTCTTCCGCGCCTTTGCCATTGGCGTGCAAGCCACTAAGTTGGAGCGTCACTGGCAAGCCTTGGTAGCACAAGGTGTCGGAATCTGGATTGGCTTTCAATCGTTCATCAATATGGGCGTGAATATGGGGCTGATGCCGACCAAGGGTTTGACGCTGCCGCTGCTGTCGTTTGGTGGCTCCGGGATTGTGGCCAATCTGGTGGCCTTGGGTTTACTGATGCGGATTGATTATGAAAATCGCCAATTGATCAGGGGGCATCGTCCATGAAAAAACGAACGCTCTTGGTCATGGCGGGTGGTACGGGTGGGCATATTTTCCCCGCTTTGGCGGTCGCGAATGCTGTGCGCGCAAAAGGTTGGGACGTCGTTTGGCTTGGCGCCGAAGGCGCAATGGAAACACGCGTCGTGCCCCAGCACGGCATCGACTTAGTGACGCTGAAGATTACCGGTGTGCGTGGTAAGGGTTTACTCAAGAAATTGTCGCAACCTTGGGTGCAACTCAAAGCGCTATATCGTTCGGTGGATCTGATTTTCCGCCGTCGCCCTGATGTGGCAATTGGCTTTGGTGGCTTTACCGGTTTTCCAGGTGGCTTGGCGATGCGTTTGTGCTGGCTGCCACTGGTGATTCATGAGCAAAACTCGGTGGCAGGTTTAACCAATAAAGCGCTGTCCAAATTGGCCAGTCGGGTGTTGTTTGCTTTCCCTAGCGCATTCCCCGGGTTAGATGGTTGCGTTGGCAATCCAGTACGCGATGAATTGAATGCCGTGCCTGCGCCTGAGCAGCGTTTTGCTGATCGCACTGGCCCACTGAAAGTGTTGGTGGTGGGCGGTAGTTTGGGCGCGCAAGTATTTAACGAGCAAGTACCTAAAGCCTTGGCCTTGTTAGCCGCTGAGCAACGCCCACACGTGATTCACCAAGCGGGTGAAAAACACATTGAAGCGTTGCGGGCCAATTACGCTGCTGCTGGGGTGACTGCCGAGTGCGTTGCGTTTATTGGCGATATGGCAACGGCCTATGCCGAAGCCGATTTAGTGGTGTGCCGAGCAGGGGCATTGACGGTTGCTGAATTGGCTTGTGTTGGGGTTGCCGCTGTCTTGGTGCCATTTCCGCACGCAGTTGATGATCACCAAACGGGGAATGCGAAGTTTTTGAGCGACGCGCAAGCGGGTATTTTGCTGCCGCAAACTGAATTTAGCGCCGAGAAATTGGCGAAATTGCTACAAGCAACGAGCCGCGAACAATGCCTGAAAATGGCGCAGCAGGCCAAGCAATTGGCCAAACCGGATGCAACTGAAAAAGTCGTTGCAGTAATCGAAGAATTAGCTGGATAGGAGTATGGGGTAATGGCTTGTAGGGTTTATAATAAATGCTCTACAGCCTTATACCTATCAAGATATGAAGCATAAAGTTAAGCGCATTCATTTTGTCGGAATCGGTGGTGTCGGTATGAGTGGCATCGCTGAAGTGCTGCTCAATCTGGGGTTTGAGGTGAGCGGTTCTGACCTCGGTAGCAACGCGACGACGCAACGTTTGAGTGCGGCGGGTGCTGTTGTCCATCAAGGCCATGCTGCCGAGTTTGTCGCCAATGCCGATGTGGTGGTGATTTCCAGTGCCGTCAAAGACGACAACCCTGAAGTGATCGAAGCGCGCTCGCGCCAGATCCCGGTCGTGCCACGTGCGATGATGCTGGCTGAATTGATGCGCTTGAAACAAGGCATCGCCATTGCCGGTACACACGGTAAAACCACGACGACGAGTTTGAGTGCCAGCGTGCTTGAAGCCGCGGGGCTGGACCCGACTTTCGTGATCGGCGGCAAATTGCACGCTGCCGGTTCAAACGCGCGCTTGGGCCAAGGCGATTTTCTGGTGGCGGAAGCCGATGAAAGTGATGCGTCCTTCCTACTGCTCACGCCGGTGATTTCGGTGGTGACCAATATCGATGCTGATCACATGGATACCTATGGTCATGATTTCGAAAAATTGAAACAGGCTTTTATCGATTTTCTGCATCACTTGCCGTTCTACGGTCGTGCCATTCTGTGTGTGGACGATCCGCATGTGCGCTCGATTCTGCCCAAAGTGACCAGCCCGATTACCACCTATGGCGTGTCTGAAGACGCGATGCTGCGCGCTGAGAATATTGTCGCCGCCCATGGCCAGATGAAATTTGACGCCGTTTGGAAAAATGGTGAAACCCGTCGCTTGGCCGTCACCCTGAATATGCCGGGCATGCATAACGTGCTCAATGCATTGGCTGCCATTGCGATCGGTATTGAAGTTGGCGCCGATGAAGCTGCGATTGTCGCGGCGCTCGAGAAATTTGAAGGTGTTGGCCGCCGCTTCCAACGTTATGGCGAAGTGCCCTTGCAAGCGGGTGGCAGCTTTACGCTGGTGGATGATTACGGACATCACCCCGTAGAAATGGCGGCCACGCTGGCGGCGGCCCGTGGTGCTTTCCCTGGTCGTCGCTTGATGCTGGCGTTCCAGCCACATCGCTATACGCGTACCCGCGATTGCTTTGAAGATTTCGTCAAAGTACTCAATACCGTCGATGGCTTGTTGCTAGCCGAGGTGTATGCCGCAGGTGAAGCACCGATTGTGGCTGCAGATGGTCGCTCTTTGGCTCGTGCGGTGCGCGTGGCAGGCAAAATTGAACCAGTTTTTGTGGAAAACATTGCCGATATGCCAACGGCAATTTTTGCCGCGGCGAAAGATGGTGATGTGATTATTACGATGGGTGCAGGCACGATTGGTGGCACGCCAAAACAACTTTGCGAGCGTGCCGCATGAAACAGTTTGGCAAAGTAGCTGTTTTATTGGGTGGTTCATCCACTGAGCGCGAAGTCTCATTGATGAGTGGCGCTGGGGTGCTTGAGGCTTTGCAAGGGCAAGGCGTGGATGCTCACGCATTTGACCCCGCTGAAAAACCGCTCTCAGCCTTAAAAGAAGAAGGCTTTGATCGTGCATTTTTAATTTTGCATGGTGGCCAAGGCGAAGACGGTACGATTCAAGGTGCGCTTGAATTTATGGGCATACCCTACACCGGCTGTGGCGTGATGGCTTCGGCCATTGGTATGGATAAATGGCGCACCAAATTGATGTGGCAAGCCGCTGGCTTGCCGGTGCCAGAGTATGAATTACTCACTGCACAGTCGGATTTTGCTGCTGTAGCTGCCCGTTTAGGCTTGCCTTTGTTTGTAAAGCCAGCCAATGGCGGTTCAAGCGTCGGGGTGACCAAGTGTAAATCGGCAGCCGACATCGAAGCGGCGTACCGCGAAGCCGCCAAATTTGATCCGCTGGTGCTGGCTGAAAAGGCCGTGCTCGGTGGGGAATATTCGTGTGCGGTCTTGGATGGTCGGGCTTTAGCGACCGTCAAAATCGAGCCGGCTACCGAGTTTTATGATTTTGATGCGAAATATTTCCGCGACGATACCGTGTACCGTTGCCCCGGCTTGTTGGGCATTAAAGAAGCTGAAGCTCGACAATTGGCAGAGCAGGCATTTCGAGTGCTTGGCGCGACTGGTTGGGCGCGGATTGACTTCTTAATGGATGAAAATGACGGAATTTTTCTACTGGAGCCCAATACGGCACCGGGGATGACGAGTCATAGCCTGTTTCCAATGTGCGCCCGTGATGCGGGGATTTCGTACGAAGAGTTGGTAGTCAAAATTCTGGCCACGACTTTGAGCGGGGCGCAGTAAAGCATGTGGAATAAACCGCAGCTATTAATGTGGATTGCCAATATCCTGACCGGATTGGCCCTCATGCTGCTGTTTTATTCCGTGCTGTTTTTGGTGGTTCATTCGCCGCTGTTTCCGATAAAGCGAATTAAAGTTGATGGTGATTTGGCGCATACCACGCGTGAACAATTGCAATATGTGATTAAAAACGAATTAAAAGGCACGTTTTTTACGCTGAATTTGGATAAAACTCGGCAGGATTTTGAAAAACTACCCTGGGTGCGCCGTGTTGAAGTTCGGCGTCGTTGGCCAGATCGTTTGGAAGTGAATATTGAAGAGCATAAAGCAATTGCCCGTTGGGGATCGTCTGCGCTTTTGAATCAGCATGGTGAGCAATTTGATGCTGCCAGTAATGAAATGCTGCCAATTCTTGAAGGGCCAGAAGGTACCGAGCGCGTAATGCTGGAAGGTTTTTTGCGCTTAAAAGAAATTATTGTGCCTTTAGGGCGCACACCGACGCATTTATGGTTATCTGATCGCCGAGCTTGGCGTTTTGAATTGGATAAACAGTTGATTGTAGAGGTGGGTCGTGATGAGCCCATTGAGCGGGTTGATCGCTTTGTAAAAGCGTATCCCAATTCATTGGCTTTATTGCAGCAGCAATTTGAGTATGTGGATTTACGTTATCCAAACGGTTTTGCCGTACGTTTACCGGACTATAAGCCAGTTGAAAAAACGACAGGCGATGGAGTTAAACCAAAGCCTGCAGTGGCAAAGCCAAAGGCAATTAAAGCTTCGGCATGATTTATGCTTTTGACCTAATAAAGTAATTAATAAATATTGGGTTGGCGGGTTTTTTTAAAGTTAATTATTAAGATTTGTAAAGAGGCTGTCAGTGACTAGGGACGCAAAAAATCTCATTGTTGGGCTAGATATCGGAACGTCGAAAGTCGTTGCGGTGGTTGCTGACGTGACCGACGATGGCGCACTGAATGTGGTGGGAATGGGCTCCGCATCTTCACGTGGCTTAAAGCGTGGCGTGGTGGTGGATATCGAAAAAACCGTTGGTGCAATTCAAGCTGCTTTAGGTGAAGCTGAATTAATGGCGGATTGCAAAATCAGCGAGGTTTATACCGGTATCGCGGGTAGCCATATTAAGAGCCTGAATTCACACGGCATGGTGGCGATTAAAGATAAAGAAGTCACTCAAGCCGATATTGATCGGGTTATTGAAACGGCCAGCGCAGTGAATATCCCGACGGATCATCAAGTCCTGCATATTTTGTCGCAAGAATATGTCATTGATGGCCAAGAAGATGTGAAAGAGCCGCTGGGTATGTCGGGCGTTCGGCTTGAAGTGCGCGTGCATATTGTTTCGGGCGCAGTGTCTGCGGTGCAAAACATTACTAAATGCGTACGCCGTTGCGGTTTGGAAATTGCTGAAGTGGTGTTGCAACCCTTAGCGAGCGCGCATGCCGTATTAACTGACGATGAGCGTGATTTGGGTGTGTGCTTGGTCGATATTGGCGGCGGTACCACTGATATGGCGGTATTTATTAATGGCGCAATTCGCCATACCGCGGTAATTCCAATTGCGGGCGATCAAATTACCAATGACATTGCCATGGCATTACGTACGCCAACGGGTGAAGCTGAAAATATCAAGATTCAACATGGCGTAGCCTTGCGCCATATGACTGATCCACAAACGATGATTGAAGTTCCTGGAGTGGGTGAGCGCGGTGCGCGTCAAATGTCACGCCATACTTTGGCCGAAGTGATTGAGCCTCGCGTTGAAGAACTTTATAGCTTTGTGCAAGCAGAATTACGCCGCGTTAATTTAGAAGACAGATTATCGAGCGGTATTGTTATTACGGGTGGTGCTTCATTAATGCCTGGAATGACGGAATTGGCAGAAGAAATATTCCATATGCCAGTTCGATTAGGTTTACCACGTTATGTTGGTGGATTAGCTGAGGTTGTTAAAAACCCGCGCTATTCAACGGCAGTGGGTTTGTTGTTAGTTGCACGACAACAAATGCAAAAAGCCCCTGGGCAAAGGGGTAAAGACGGCTCAATTGGAGACATTTTTGGCCGTATGAAGTCTTGGTTTCAAAATAACTTTTGAAATTTTCGGGTAAGCGGTAAAATCGGGTAACAGGAGAGAGAGCATGGCTTTAACAATTGAAGTTCCAGAAGTATCACATCACGTTAATATCAAAGTAATTGGCGTGGGTGGCGCAGGTTGCAATGCAATCAACAATATGATCGAACACCAAATGCAAGGTGTTGATTTTATTTCTTCCAATACTGATGCGCAGGTATTGAAACTTTCTAAAGCAGATAATGTAATTCAGTTGGGCGCTGAATTAACGCGTGGTTTCGGTGCGGGTTGTAATCCGGATATCGGTCGTCAAGCTGCAGAAGAAGATCGTGAACATATCGCCGATTTAATTTCTGGCGCAGATTTATTATTTATCACTGCCGGTATGGGCGGTGGTACAGGTACTGGTGCGGCTCCAGTGATCGCACAAGTCGCACGCGAAAAAGGCATTTTGACCGTTGGCGTGGTGACTAAGCCAGGCTTGGATGAAGGTGGTCGTCAGAAAGTAGCGCAAACCGGTATCGATGAATTATCGCGCTATGTGGATTCATTGATCGTCGTTTCAAATCAGAAACTCGAAGAAGTACTGGGTGACGATGTCACGATCGACGAAGCATTCCGCGCTGCTGATGATGTATTGCGCAATGCAGTGGGTTCTATCGTTGAAATCATTCATTACCCAGGCCTGATCAACGTTGACTTTGCTGACGTTCGCACGGTAATGCGCGAAATGGGTATGGCGATGATGGGTTCGGCCAATGCTTCTGGCCCAGATCGTGCGATTCGTGCGACTGAAGAAGCAATTCGCAGCCCATTGCTCGACAATATCAGCTTCAAAGGTGCGCGCGGTGTATTGGTGAATTTCTCAACTGCCCCAGGCAAATTGAAAAAATCAGAAACTCGCCAAGCATTAGAAATTATCGAAGCCCACGTTGCAGATGGCGCTTTGGTGAAGCACGGTGTGGTGTATGACCCAGCTTTGGGTGAAGATGAAATTCGTGTCACTTTGGTCGCAACCGGTTTGGGTGGTGGCAAAGACATGAATAAGCCTCAGTTGTCTGTCGTGAGCAGCCAATCGCTCAAAACGGGCACTGATAATGCCGCTTATGATACGGATGCGTACGATACGCCAGCGATTTGGCGTAACAATCGTCGCAATGCAGCGCCAGAAGCGACTTCGGCTCGTCCAGCGATGTCAAATATTGATATGGATATTCCTGCTTTCTTGCGTCGCCAAGCCGATTAATCGGTGATTGGATAAACGGCGCCTATTGGCTCGATTGTAATGATTCATCCAGTCTCGTGCCCGCGACTGGTAAAATCAGCATGATTAGCTACCGATAAGGCAGAATGGCCATGTTTTTGCAACGCACCTTGAAAAGCACGATCCGCGCCACCGGCGTAGGTTTGCATTCGGGCGAAAAAGTGACCCTCACTTTACGCCCCGCAGCCGCCGACCACGGCATTGTGTTTCAACGCTCTGATTTGCCCGAGTCAAAGCCTTTCAAGGTTGGCCCCGATTTGGTGAACGACACGCGACTCTCCTCCACGCTCGTGCAAGACGGCGTGCGTGTCGGCACCATCGAGCATTTAATGTCCGCGTTTGCAGGGTTTGGCATCGACAATATTATTGTCGATGTTGATGCCCCTGAAATGCCGATCATGGATGGCTCCGCTGCGCCGTTTATTTACCTGCTGCAAAGCGCAGGTGTACGTGAGCTCAATAAGCCCAAAAAATTCGTTCGTGTTCTCAAGCCCATTGAGGTGCATGATGGCGATAAATGGGTCAAGTTTGAGCCGCACGATGGTTATAAAGTCGCGCTGACGATTGATTTTCAGCATCCTGCCTTCAAAAAATCCGCGCAAACGATCGAAATTGATTTCGCCAATACCAATTACGTCAGCGAAATTGCCCGAGCTCGTACTTTTGGTTTTATCCACGAAGTTGAATACTTGCGTGCCAATGGTTTAGCACGCGGTGGCAATATGGATAATGCCGTCGTAATTGATGAATTCCGTGTGCTCAATGACGGTGGTTTGCGGTTTGAAGACGAGTTTGTCCGCCACAAAATTCTCGATGCCATTGGCGATTTGTATATTCTGGGTCACCCACTGATTGCCGCATTCTCTGGCTATAAGTCGGGGCATGCGATGAATAATAAATTGCTGCGTGCCTTGCTTGCGGATCCAGATAGTTTTGAGATGGTGTGCTTTAGTGATGACGACAAAGTGCCGTCATCGTTCCACGATCTGCCGCCCATCGGTATTTAAGCCATGTTTGCGGTATTGCGTATTTTGGCAGTTGTGGCGGTGGTCATCATCGCCTACGCCGGATTTCGCTACACCCGCGATCGTCAGCCGCATTGGCTGCGACTAATTCGTTTTGTTCTCTATTCTTTGCTGGGTTTGGGTCTGGTTTTTAGTGTTGGCCTATTCATCGAGCGCCTGTCTTTAGGTTAAAACTATGGCCTTGCCCCGTTTTTATGTTGATCAGTCGCTGGCGATTGGCCTGACTTTTGAGTTGCCCGAAGGCGTGGCGCGCCATGTGCAAGTGGTGCGCATGCAGCCCGACGACAGGGTGACGCTGTTTAATGGGAAAGGTGGCGAATACCAAGCGCAGATTATTGCGATGGGCAAGAAAACGGTCACTGTTCAGGTGTTGTCATTTGACGAGGTCAATCGTGAGTCGCCATTGCGCATTACCTTGGTACAAGCCGTATCGGCTTCCGACCGGATGGATTACACGGTACAGAAAGCTGCCGAATTGGGCGTGGCGGTGCTGCAGCCGGTGACGTCGCAATATTGTCAGCAACGCTATAGCGGCGAGCGCGCCGAGAAGCGGATTGCCCACTGGCAAGGTATTGCTGCGAGTGCGGCGGAGCAATGTGGTCGCACGCAGTTGCTCGAAATCCGACCGATTATCACCTTCGCACAGTTTATTGCGGCGGTAGATCAAGACGATAGTGAACTCAAATTATTGCTCTGCCCGACAGGCGCGATTCATCACTCCGCTTTACCCGAACAGGTCAACAGTGTTTCGGTATTGATCGGGCCAGAAGGGGGGTATTCCCCTGAAGAAGATGCGGCTGCTATTGCTGCGGGCTATACATCGCTCTTGCTTGGCCCACGAATTTTCCGTACCGAAACGGTGGCGCCTGTGATTGCGAGTTTCCTACAAGCCAAATACGGCGATTTTTGAAGGGGCTGAATTTTCAGGGCAAGCTGTGGCTGCCCCGAGAATTTAGGCAGCGAGCTGTGAAAACAGCCCTCTGCCGATGTGATGGGAAACAACGCTGCGCAGGGCTTGGCAGCGTCGAAACTAGGACATCAAGCTGAGCCCTGAAAGCCGCCGCAGATGCGGCTGGCTACGCCCCTTGGTAAACCTTCACTTCGCGGGGTATGAGGTACACGGTTTCAGCCACTTGCCAACCGCCTTCTAGTTGCCGTTCTCGCGTTAGCTCGACCTCCACCACATCATGCTGAGCTGCGCCTGTTTCTACTTCCACTTCGAGACGCACTGTCGCGCCGAGCAGTCGGATGTGCGTGATTGTGCCGCTGATCGCGCCCGCCGTAGCGACTCGGCTGAGGTCGATTTCATGCGGGCGTACATATACTGTCGCGTGTTCGCTGTCTTTGTCGGTGGCAAATTTCGCGCTCCCAACTTGAGCCCAGCCTTCATGAACGCGAGAGTGGAAGAGATTCACGTCGCCCAAGAATTGATACACAAATGGGCTGGCTGGCGTGTCGTAGACTTCACTTGGCGAGCCGATTTGTTCGATCTGGCCTTTGTTCATCACTACAACGCGGTCAGCGACTTCGAGTGCTTCTTCCTGATCGTGCGTTACAAATACAGAAGTCACATGGATTTCGTCGTGCAAACGACGCAACCAACGGCGCAGCTCTTTGCGCACCTTGGTGTCGAGTGCGCCAAATGGCTCGTCAAGCAGCAAGACTTTAGGCTCAACTGCCAGTGCGCGGGCCAAGGCGATCCGCTGGCGCTGGCCACCCGAGAGTTGCGCGGGATAACGATCGGCCAGCCAATCGAGTTGCACCAATTGCAGCAAATCATGCACTTTGCGCTTGATCTCCGCATCTGACGGACGCGTTGATTTAGGGCGGACGCGCAGGCCGAAGGCGACGTTTTCAAATACGGTCATGTGGCGGAAGAGGGCATAGTGCTGAAACACAAAGCCGACTTGGCGTTCACGCACATGCCTCTCGGTGGTATCTTCGCCGTGAAATAGAATCTGCCCCGAATCAGGCGTTTCCAAACCGGCAATGACGCGCAGCAAGGATGTTTTGCCGCAGCCCGATGGACCCAGCAAGGCGACCAATTCACCCGATTCAACATTCAGGCTTAAATCATTCAGTGCTTTGAATTCGCCAAAGGTTTTGACGATATTGCGAATTTCGATACTCATAATCTTTATTCCTTAACAGGAAACATATTTAATTCGGTGAACATCAGGTCTGCGAGACACGCAACACCGTTATGCTTCAACCGCAGCTTTTTGGTCGGCAATTTCCTGCTGCTCAGTCCGCCACTCGATATAGCTCTTGATCGCCAGCGTCAGTAACGCCAGCAAGGCCAGAATCGAAGCGCAGGCAAAAGCGCCGACAAAGTTGTATTCGTTGTACAGAATCTCGACATGCAGCGGGATCGTGTTGGTCAAGCCACGAATATGACCCGATACGACCGATACCGCACCAAACTCACCCATGGCCCGGGCATTGGCCAAAATCACGCCGTAGAGCAGACCCCATTTAATATTCGGCAAAGTCACATGCCAGAAGGTTTGCCAACCTGAAGCGCCCAGTACCAAAGCAGCTTGTTCTTCGTCTGAGCCTTGCGCTTCCATCAATGGAATCAATTCACGCGCGACAAAGGGGAAGGTCACGAATACTGTCGCCAGTACAATGCCGGGAATCGCAAAAATGATCTTGATATCGTGAGCCGCTAGCCAGCTACCCCACCATCCATGCGCGCCAAACATCAGCACATAAATCAAACCGGCCACGACGGGGGACACGGCAAATGGCAGATCGATCAAGGTGATCAAAATGCTTTTGCCTTTAAAGTCGAACTTCGCAATCGCCCATGCTGCGGCCACACCAAATACCAGATTCAGCGGCAAGGCAATCGCCGCCACGATCAAGGTCAGCTTGATCGCCGACAGTGCGTCGCTTTCAACCAAGGCGTCTTTATAGAGCTGCCAGCCCTGATGCAACGCTTCATAAAACACCGACAGCAAAGGCACAATCAATAGCAGTGTAATCAGCGCCAGCGCCAAGCCAGTTAAGCTGTAACGCACCCAGCGTGCTTCAGTCGTTACGACTTTATTACTCACAATCACGCTCATTTGCGTCTCCCCAAGCGTTTTGCCATCCACCATTGCAGGCCATTAATCAGCAGCAACAGCGCAAACGACACCGCGAGCATCACCACGGCAATCGCGGTGGCGCCGAGATAATCGTATTGCTCGAGTTTTGAAATAATCATCAGTGGCGTGATTTCCGACTTGAACGGCATATTGCCGGCAATGAAAATCACCGAGCCAAACTCACCGATCGCGCGGGCAAAGGCCAAAGTAAATCCTGTTAGCAGCGCCGGGAAAATCGTCGGCAAAATCACTTTGCTAAAAATTTGCCAGCGCGTTGCACCGAGGCTGGATGCGGCTTCTTCAAGCTCTTTTTCCATGTCTTCGAGCACGGGTTGCACGGTACGCACGACAAACGGCAGCGTGATAAACGTCAGCGCCAACACAATGCCCAGCGGGGTAAAGGCGATTTTGATGCCGAGTTTTTCCAGCGGCTCGCCCAGTACGCCATTGGGCGCATACAAAGTCGCCAACGCGATACCGGCGACGGCGGTTGGCAGCGCAAATGGCAAATCGACCAAGGCATCAATAAATCGTTTGCCGGGAAACGGATAGCGCACCAAGACCCAAGCAATCAATAAACCAACGAATAAGTTGATCAACGCCGCGATCAGCGATGCACCAAACGTCACTTTATACGTCGCCACCACCCGTGGTTCGGACACAATCGCCCAAAACGTCGCCCAATCTAGGCCGAGGGTTTTGCTGATTAGCGCCGCCAGCGGCAGCAAAACAATCAGCGATAAATACAGCAAGCTATAACCGAGCGATAAATTAAAGCCCGGCAGCACGCTGCTTTGTTTGAATTTCATACTTATTCCTTGCTCATGAAGACTGGCAGGTAGGTATTTCGATCAAACCCAATTAGAACGATGTTTTGATCGAAATACCTAGGTAGGGCTTATTTCTTTTTAGCAATCTCGGCGGCAATCTGATCGTAGATCGCGCCATCATCGAAGAATTTCTTCTGCGCGGCTTTCAGGCCACCAAATTCGGCCACACCAAATAATTTGATGCTCGGAAACTGCTTGGCATACTTTGCTGTGACTGCTGCATTGCGTGGGCGCAGATAATTTTGTGCCGCAATTTCCTGCCCTTCAGGGCTCCATAAGTAATTAAGGTACTCAGTGGCGACTTTGCGCGTTCCTTTCTTGTCGACCACTTTATCGACGACGGCAACGGGCAAATCGGCATCGATCGAAACGCTTGGATAAATCACTTCAAAATTACCGCGGCCAAATTCGCGCGCGATCATTTCGGCTTCGTTTTCAAACGTCACCAAAACATCGCCAATCTGGCGCTGCATAAACGTCGTCGTCGCCGCACGACCGCCAGCATCGAGCACGGGTACATTGCTAAAGATCGCTGTCGTCAATTCGCGGGCTTTGGCTTCGTTGCCACCCGCTTGCTTCAACCCAGCACCCCAAGCGGCAAGGAAGGTGTAGCGGCCATTGCCGCTGGTTTTGGGGTTAGGAACAATCACCTGAATGCCCGATTTGCCCAAATCAGCCCAGTCTTTAATGCCTTTCGGATTGCCTTTGCGCACAATCAGCACTTGCAGGCTGGAAAACGGTGCAGCTTCATCGGGGTATTTTTTCTCCCAGCCGGCATTGATTTGTTTGCCTTTTTCGACAATCGCGTCAATGTCGGTGCTTTGATTCATCGTCACGACATCGGCTTCGAGGCCATCGATCACCGAGCGTGCCTGTTTGGACGAGCCGCCATGTGATTGTTGGATCGTGACCTTGTCTTTGAATTTGGCCTCGTAATATTTGCTGAACGCTGGGTTGTAGTCTTTGTAGAAATCGCGCATTACGTCGTAGGAGACGTTCAGTAGCGTCGTGTCGGCCGAAGCAAGCGCGGATAAACTACTGAGTGCTAGGGCGAGTGAAAGTTTGCGGAGTAACGACATGGGAGCCTTCCTCATATTTTGGATGAGTCGACTGTAGCAAGCAAAAGATATGCGAACAAAGAATATTAAATTATTTTTATATAACGAAAATATTTTTTCAAAAAAAACCCCTTGCAGGGCAAGGGGCAACATTGTTTCAAGCGCGTTGCGATTCATTTCGCTTAGAAGCTAACAGCCGCTCCCACACGGATCCGCCAGTCATCTTCCAATTTCTTTTGTGGATTGAGCGCTTCACCCAAGTAGCCCACTTCAAGATATGGCTTGATGGTGTTGTTCACTTTGTAGCTCACGCCCACATTGTGCTCGATGTAGTTGTGGCTCTTGTCGGCGTAGACGTAATCATTTAGCTTGTAATCCCAGCGGAAGTTGTAGTAAGCATCCACTTCGCTGCTAATTGATTTACGCAACCACAGGTCGGTACGAGTCGTGCTGTCGTTATCCAGGTGCTTATGCAAATCTTTGCTTTCTTGTTGGCGATATTCGTAGCGAACCCGTGCATCAAAACGCCATGATGGGGCAAACGCCCAGTTTCCTTGAAGGCCGACTTTATAAAAATCGCCTTTGGTTTTGGTGTTTTGGTACCACAAGCTAGGCAAAATGGTGACGGTATCGTTCAGTTTGTATTTGTACCACAAGCCAAGCTCGGTATTGTCCCAAATGGCTTGATCAATACCTTCACCCGCTTTGCTGGTGTTGTTGATGGTGTATTCTGCGCTCGCGCCAATGCCATTGGCAAAGTCATTCGCCAATAAAATGCGCGATTCGTACTTTTCGCTGCCTGTTTTGTATTGGCCGCGCACGTCAACGCTGGCCGCGTTGGCATTCAAGGCATAAGCACCTAGTAGTGCAATGAGTAGGTATTTTTTTGTCATTTCAAATTCATCTCAGATGTAATCAGTGATAGGGGCAAACACAGCGTTGCCTCGCTGTGATGGATGTACTTTATTACAGTTTTGATATTTTAAATAATACTTATAAGCATTTTTTATATTCCAAAATGGAATTTGTGAGCTTGTATTTCTGCTTCGTCGTGTTTGTTATATGGAAGTAATTAAATATAATTAAATGGAATATTTAGGCTGTGGTAGCGTGTCTGTGTGCCATCAAGGAGCAGATCCGATGCAAGCATTTATTGTGGGCGCTGACGCGCTAGGTAATATCCCCGGGGTATTGGCGGAATATGGAATTGATATTGGCTATCACCTGACTGGGCGTAATCCATCGCACCAGCGCAGCCCCAGCCATATCAAGGGCATGGATATCGTGATTTTATTTACCGACTTTTTAAGTCACAACACCATGCGTAATTACCGCGAAGTGGCGCAAAAGCGCAATGTGCAGTTTGTGGCGTGCCGCCGCTCGGTTGGCGACTTAAAGCGCAATTTGGAGCTGCTGCGGGTTAAATCTTTGGCGCTGCAATAAAGCAAGTAGCCCAGCTTGCTGCGCTGATGCGCATTGAGCTGGGCCGATGTATGAGACAGGCTGAGCTTAGGCTTCGAGTGCGAGCGTCAGATCGAAATCCAGCTCACGTTCCAGGTTATATAGTTGGGCCAGCAAGCGCGTGAGTAGTTGCAATCCTTCCGGCCATTCGCCATGGCCTGATTCGACATTGATGTGCCCCGCATCGGCAATGATGCGCAATTGGCTGCGCCAGGTTTGCGCCAGCTGTGTGGCGCGATCTTCACTGCAACTGGGGTCGTTGCTACTGGCAATGACCCAGCTCGGGAAAGGTAGTGCGATGCTGGGTAGCGGCATAAAGCCTTGAAATTCATCCGGTGCTTCGGGGCGCATCACATCGGCAGGCGCCACCAGTAAGGCGGCTTTGACTTGCCGATTACGCCCATAAAGGGCCGCCCAGTGCGCCAAAGTCGCGCAAGCCAGACTGTGCGCCACAATAATCGTGGGGGCTTCGCTGGCTGCGATTTTCGCTTCAAATGTTTTGACCCACTCCGCCGCTTTGGGGTGCAGCCAATCTTGCTGCTCAATGCGTTCAACGCCTGGATATTGCGCCTGCCAATGGCTTTGCCAATGATCAGGTCCCGAGTTATTCCAGCCCGGTGCGATTAACACGCGGTTGCCTGCTTTGAGCCATTGTTCAATTAAATTCATCGTGGATGTCGTCATTTATTTTTATTCCAGATCAAACCAATTGCAGATCAAACCCATTCCGGATCAAACGGGTCGGTAATCGGGTGTCGCAATGAAATAGCCTTGTAGCGCATCGACGCCGCTATCGAGCGCAATCGTTTTTTCTTGCAGGGTTTCGACGCCTTCAGCAATCACTTGGCTACCGGCATCGTGCAGCAGCGACACCAATTTGCCGTATCCCTGACGGGCTTTGTCCTGCTGCGCCGCGAGCGCCAGAATATGGCGATCGAGCTTCACAAAGTCGGGTTCAAGTAGCCACAGTCGATCCAGATTGGCCATGCCATGACCAAAATCATCCAGCGCAATTCGATAGCCTTTGGCACGATAATTTTTAACGGCACGGCTGATGGCGCTGGCGTCGACATTGCTCACGTCGTTTTCCAATAATTCCAGCACGACCTGATTTGGGCTAAAGCCCAAGCTATTTAGAATGCGCTCGAAATAAGCCCCGTGATCGCTAATCTCGACCAGTAATTCAGGATGAACATTGAGAAACAGCAAGCGATTTTGTGGGGCGTAGCTGGCGTAATTCATCACATGCAACGTGCGGCACAGGCGATCAAACGCAATTAGCTTATGACCTTGGCGGGCCGATTCGAAGGCTTGCGGTGGCGAAATGGCTTTGTCGCGCACCGAGGCACGCAGCAGCGCTTCATCGGCAAAACGCTGGCCATTGCGATCAACGATGGGCTGAAAGGCCGAGGCCAGAGTAGAGCCCAGCGCTTTAACTAAAATGCCGCGTAGCGAGTCGATTTGAAACAGGCTCTCGGGCCAGTCGCGCGCGATTTCGGGTGGAACGGGGAAACGGGTGTTGGTTGCGCTATGCAAGATGCTCATAGCCACTCCTTCGCGCCGATCGTGTCGGGGCTTTGATGATGTCTAATGAGCAATTATGGTGGGTATTGCCCATCGAGTATTATAGATATTGTTATCTGGCGATATACCCAATGGCTGCGAGCCAAAAGCTGCGCGGCCATGAGTCAGCTCAAGTCAGTTTATTTACTTGGTGCGTAGATTTGATCGAAGATACCGCCATCACTAAAGTGTGTTTTTTGTGCCTTAGTCCAGCCGCCGAACACATCATCGATGTCGAATAACTTGATCGCGGGGAATTGCTTGGCGTATTTGGCCGCGATGTCTTTATCCAATGGGCGGTAGTAGTTTTGCGCGATGATTTCCTGACCTTCTTTTGAGTACAGATAGTTCAGATATTCAGTCGCCACTTTGCGCGTGCCTTTCTTATCGACGTTTTTATCGACAATCGCCACAGGTGGCTCGGCTTTGATCGAGTAGCTAGGTGCAACCACTTCAAATTTATCGCGACCCAATTCACGGAAGACCAGCTCAGCTTCGTTCTCCCACGTTACCAACACATCGCCAATGCCGCGCTGCGTGAAAGTTACCGTTGAGCCACGTGCGCCGGTGTCGAGTACAGGCACGTTTTTGTAGATTTTTTGGACGAATTCACGCGCTTTAGCGTCATTGCCGCCCGGCTGTTTCAGGGCATAGCCCCAAGCTGCGAGGTAATTCCAGCGTGCGCCACCCGAGGTTTTTGGATTAGGTGTAATCACTTTGACGTCAGAACGAATCAAGTCATTCCAATCTTTGATGTTTTTAGGATTGCCTTTTTTAACCAAGAACAAAATCGTTGAGGTGTACGGTGACGCGTTGTCCGGGAATTGTTTTTGCCAGTCAGGCTTGAGCAATTTGCCTTGCGTTGACAATTCGTCGATGTCATACGCCAGCGCCAATGTCGCCACATCCGCTTCCAAGCCATCCAAAATGGCGCGTGCTTGTTTACCCGAGCCGCCGTGCGATTGCTTGATCGTCACGTCGTCACCGGTTTTCTTTTTGTAATAGGCGCTAAAAGCTTTGTTGTAGTCCTGATAAAGCTCGCGAGTGGGGTCGTAAGAGACGTTCAGCAGCTCAATATTGGCGGCAAACACGGAGCTAGCGGTCAGCGAGAGGGCTAGTGTGGTGAGCAAGGTTTTCAGTTGCATGATCTATGTCCTAATGATTGAAGAGCGATGGGTAGATCATGTCATGTGGTTGATATTCTATTAAATACTTATGAGTTTTATCCTTATTCCAAAAAATGCTTTTTGCGCATTGGGCGGCATTGGGCCGAGCGGGTGATGCGCAAAACCCTCGATGTCATCGCTGTGCTTTATAATTGCTTCTTTCTTCTCTTTTGGCCTTTGCAATGAATAGCCGCCAGCTTTATTTCCGCATTTTGAGTTATTTCGTCCCGTACAAGACGATCGCGATCGGTGTGCTCGTTGCAATGGTGATCGCTGGCTCGGTCGACGCCTTGATGATGCGTTTGCTCAAAGACGTGATTGATGGTTTCCAGAAGATTAATCAGGATGGGCAAGCCGCATGGCTGATGCCGCTGATGCTCTTTGGTTTGGGTTTGGTGCGCCTGATATCGAGCTTTGCGTATGAATATGGTAGCGCTTGGCTTTCGTCGCGGGTGATGGAGAAAATGCGGCAACAGATGTTCGACCGCATGATGGCAATGCCGATCAAGTTTTTTGATCAATCGTCGGTCGGTGTGCTGCTGTCGCGCGTGACTTTCGACATCAACCAGATCATGGATGCGGGCCTGAATGTCGTCAGCGTCTTGGTTAAAGACACGGTACTGGCGATTTGCTTGCTCGGTATTATGCTGTGGACCGATTGGCAGTTGACTTTGTTCTGCCTCATTATGTTGCCCGGTGCGGCGGTGTCGATCCGCGTGGTGAGTAAACGTCAGCGTCGTCTGTCACGTGAAACGCAGAATACGATGGGTGAAATGAGCCAGATTCTGGACGAAAGCCTGGGCGGTCAGCGCATTATCAAGATTTTCAACGGTGGCGCTTATGAGTCAAAACGCTTTGCCAAGGCCAATAATCAGGTACGCAATTTGATGGTAAAACGCGCTGCGACCAGTAGCCTCAGCTCTGGCTTTACCGTGTTTCTGATTGCCGTTGCGATTGCGGCGATTATCTATGCCGCCGGTTTGCGTGCCGCCGAAGGCGCGATGACCGCGGGTTCCTTCGTGTCATTTATGGGCTCGATGATGTTGCTGCAACAGCCAATTAAGAGCCTGTCAAAAATCAATGATCCACTGCATCGTGGATTGGCCGCCGCCGAATCGGTATTTGGCTTGATCGATCAAGCCATTGAAAAAGACGAAGGCCAATATCAGGTTGAGCGCGCTAAAGGTGCGCTGTCGATTCGCGATCTGGAGTTTGCCTACAACGCCGATGGCGCCAAGGCGCTTAACAAGATCAGCCTTGATATTCCGCCGGGTGAAAGTGTTGCGCTGGTGGGGCAGTCGGGCAGCGGTAAAACCACATTGGCAAGCTTGTTACCGCGCTTTTACGATACGACGAGTGGCGAAATTCGCCTGGATGATGTGCCGCTGGCCGAGTATGAATTGGGTAATCTGCGTCAGCAAATCGCGCTCGTGAGCCAGGATATGGTGCTGTTTAACGATACCGTCACGGCCAATATCGCTTATGGAGCAGGTAGTGTTGATATGGATCGCGTGCGTGCGGCGGCGCAGGCGGCGTATGCGACCGAGTTTATCGAGCAAATGCCCCATGGCTTTGATGAAATGCTTGGCGAAAATGGCGTACGATTGTCGGGCGGCCAGCGTCAGCGTTTGGCGATTGCGCGCGCAATTTACAAAGATGCGCCCGTGCTGATTTTGGACGAAGCCACCAGTGCGCTCGATACCGAGTCCGAACGCAAAGTGCAGGAAGCGCTGGAAAACCTAATGAAGGGCCGTACTACCTTGGTAATCGCGCACCGACTCTCGACGATCGAGAAAGTTGATCGCATTGTCGTGATGCAATCTGGTCGCATTATCGAGAGTGGCAAACACGCTGAATTGATCGCCAAAAACGGCATGTACGCACAAATGCATGCGGTGCAGTTTGGGGGCGACTTAGCTTAGTGACGGGTATTGTCATGAAAGCTATTTATTGTTTGGCTTTTGTGGCGATACATCTGTTAGGTGTCTTAATTTGACGAAACGATAAAACGTCGTTTCAGCATTCATCACGGCAATGAGAAAGCCGGCACGGCCATCAAGAAAACCGAGTTTGAGCAGATAAGTACGCAGAAAAGCCCACACGCCGCGCAAGATTGCTGTGCCAAGATGAGCCTGTTTTCCTTGTGCAAAACGCTGAGCGGCACCCGCACTGGAATAACTATTTATCTTGCTTAAAACGGTTTCGATGTCGTCATAAGAATAATGCAAAAGCGTGCCACGTATCGCGATTGCCGGTGAGGGATGCAGAAGGCGCTCGTGAACTAGGTCGTCCGAATATTTGGCCGTACCGCGTCGGAATAATCGCGCAACCCAGTCATTACTCCAGCCGCTGTATTTCACCCATTGCCCACAAAAAGCCGAACGGCGCTCCAGCCGGTAAACATCGGATTGTGGATTGCTGATCGCAGCTTGAATCTCCAGCGCCAGCGCTTCGCTGACAACTTCATCTGCGTCTAGCGCCAGCACCCAGTCGGTGCTGAGTTGGTCAATCGCACGATTTTTTTGCACGCCAAAACCGGGCCAATCAGTGGTCTGATGAATATGTGCAGTAAATTGCCGCGCAATGGTCAAGGTGTCATCCGTGCTGCCCGAGTCGACAATCACGATTTGATCCGCCCATTGCACCGAGCTTAAGCATGCGGCAAGATGAGTTTGGGCATTTTTTGTGATCATTGCGACGCCTAATGTGGGCATAAGGTGCTCGGGCAAACAAATAGGACTGGTATAATCGCTGCTCTGAACTGAACAGGCAAGCGACTGTTTACATGAAAGCGGGTTACATGAAACTGGTTTGCTGGAGAATACCGAAATGAAGGTCAGTGGCTTCACCTTTTTACGTAATGGCTCGATGTTGGGTTACCCCTATATCGAAAGCCTGCAGAGTTTGCTGATGGTGTGCGACGAGGTGGTTGTCGCGATCGGTAAAAGTGAAGACGATACTTTAGAGCGCGTCAAAGCCATCAATGATCCACGGATTCGCATTATCGAAACGCAGTGGAATGAAGGCATGGAGCAGCGCGGTTATGTCTATGCGCAGCAAAAAATGATCGCGCAGTTTACCTGTACCGGTGATTGGGCTTTTTATCTGGAAGGCGACGAGGTGATTCATGAGGATGACGTCGCGCAGATTCGCGCCGTGATGGAAAAGCACCTCAATAATCCAGCCGTCGAAGCGATTGCTTTTGATTACCACCATTTCTATGGCTGCCCTGATCTAGTGGCTAAAAGTCCTGCTTGGTATCGGCAAGCACCGCGCATTATCCGCAATACCATCCGCTCTTGGGCGCCTGATGGCTTGTTCTGGATGGTGATGGAAAAAAACCGTCGTGGCCGTTATCCACGCGCTGCCTTGGCTCATTGTCCGATTTACCATTATGGTCATGTTCGATCATCAGCCAAAATGCAGGAAAAACATCGGCAAGTAGCTAAATACTGGAGTCATGCGCCCAAGCCGCATGATTACTCGCAAATCGACGCTAGTATTTTGCAAGCGTTTACCGGGACTCATCCATTGGTGGCACAACAATGGCTGCGTGACTACGCCGAGCCTAACTTTGTTGCCGACCCAGCGTACCGATTATCCAAACGCGAAAAGCGGCATCATCTATTGATGAAGCTAGAGGCTGTGTTGGGGATGGATTTGACTAAAAAACATTTCACCTGTGTAGCCAAATAAGGATTTGAATGCTGCAGAATAAAAATATCAATGTAATGCTATTGCTGGCCGCCATCTTGGGCTTTGCGCTGCCGGTAAGTACTGCGCTGACCAATGTCATGGTGCCACTATGTGGTCTGATTGGCTTGTATCTTGGGCGGCATGATCTTCTCGCCTTAATTCGTCGCTATCCCTTATTGGTATTGCCATTGATGATCTGGCTGGCTCTGGGATTGGGTGCGGTCTTTTCCCCCGCGCCTGATGCGTGGAGTTATTTTGCCAAATATAAAAAGCTGCTTTTTGCGCCTTTATTAGCGCTGTTTTTTATCAAGGGCTCAAATAAAAGTATCCAATATGCAATTGCGGGGTTTCTGCTCGGTAATCTAGGTATTTTGGCTTTATCAACTTTGGTATGGTGGACTGGGCGACAGGAATGGTTTGGTGTCACCTTGCGTGGCGCATCTTTCATTTCCAAAAATGCCATCGCCCAAAGTTTACTTATGGCCTTTGCTGGGGCTCTGTGGCTGGGGGTTGGATTGTATCGCCGTAAATGGCTGATTCCATGCTTTGTACTCGCAGCATGGCATATCGCTAATGTGTTTTTGATGTCGCCACAGCGCACTGGCTATATGTCCGTGCTGCTGATGCTAGCATGCTGGGGCTGGTTTTATTTGCAAAAGCAATGGCGCATTGCGTTTGTCGGACTCCTGTTGCTGGGCTTGGGCGCCGTTTTTTCAACCAGTAACCCTGCAGAATTTAGTATCAAGCAAGGTGCTACAGAAGTGAAGTCTTGCGTTGATGCAATTAAAAAAGCATCTAACGCCAGCCAGGTGTGCTTTACCTCGGGTGGCGCACGCACTTATTTGTATGTGACGGCAGCCGGACGGATCGAAGCATCGCCCTTCGGCTATGGTACTGGCAATATCAAGATTCAATTGGGTGATATGGAGTTTGGTAACCCGCACAATGAATATCTATTGCAAGGTTTGCAAACCGGTGTAATCGGGATGGCCCTGTATATGACAATGCTGGTGCTGGCCTTTTTACTTGCTTTAAAGCTGCCGCAGATTTGGCGTGCTTTGGCGGTCGGTGCCGTTGTGTCGTATATGGTGTGCAGTCTGTTTAATTCCTTGCTGATGGATATTACCGAAGGTAATACCCTGATCGTTATTTTGGCTTTAATTGTCGCAGCCCATGCATTGATCACATTGGGGGCGAAAAAGAGTGAAACACATGACTAATTCAGTCGGTATTGTGACGCCGCAAAAAATCGTTTTTGAAGACCCTATTCATCTGTCATCTGGCTACGTTCTGCCGCACTATGAATTGATGGTCGAAACCTACGGCACGCTCAACGCGGATAAATCGAATGCCATTCTGATTTGCCATGCGCTGTCGGGGCATCATCATGTGGCGGGCAAGCATGCCGAGACCGATAAAGCCGCAGGCTGGTGGGACAATATGGTGGGGCCGGGTAAACCCATCGATACGAATAAGTTCTTCGTGATGGCGTTAAATAACCTCGGTGGTTGTCATGGCTCGACCGGGCCTTCGAGTATTAATCCGGAAACGGGGGCGCCATATGGCTCGAGTTTTCCTGTCGTGCTGGTACGCGATTGGGTGGAAACGCAGGCGCGCTTGGCTGATCGCTTAGGGATTAAACAATTTGCCGCAATTATTGGTGGCAGCTTGGGCGGCATGCAGGCGCTGCGCTGGTCGATTACTTATCCAGAGCGGGTACGCCATGCGCTGGTGATTGCCTCTGCACCTAAGCTGACTGCGCAAAATATCGCGTTTAATGATGTGGCGCGTCAGGCCATTATTACCGACCCCGAATTTCACGGTGGCGATTTTTACCTACATGGCGTGGTGCCGAAACGTGGGCTGCGTTTAGCGCGGATGTTAGGCCACATTACCTATTTGTCCGACGATGGTATGGGCGAGAAGTTTGGCCGCCTGCTGCGTAGCGGTGAGTATAAATATGGCTTTGACGTTGAGTTCGAGATCGAATCCTATCTGCGTTATCAGGGCGATAAATTCTCGACCATTTTCGACGCCAATACCTATTTGCTAATGACCAAGGCGCTCGATTATTTCGACCCAGCGCGCCACTACGGCGGCTCGCTGGCTGAAGCGATGCGCCAAGCGCAGGCGAAATTCCTTGTCGTGTCGTTCACATCCGATTGGCGTTTTGCTCCGTCGCGTTCGCGCGAGATTGTGAAGGCGCTGCTCGATGCGGATCGCACTGTGTCGTACGCCGAAATCGAATCGCAACACGGCCACGATGCCTTCCTGATGGAGGACGCACCGTATATGGCGGTGATGCGCGCTTATCTGAATAATATTGCTGCGGAGATTGCATGATGATTGCGTCATTTCAATTCTCGCAAGACTTGATGGAACGTGCACATATGGCGGTGATGCGCGGATGCTTGAATGACCTGCTAAACAATGTGGCGAAGGAGATCGCGTAATGGCTCAGCACAACACCCTCCGCCCCGACCTGAAACACATTGCCGATCAAATCAAACCCGGCTCGCGTGTGCTGGATTTGGGCTGCGCCGACGGCGAATTGCTCGCTTGGCTGCAGGCCAATAAAGCCGTGCGTGGCATCGGCGTTGATGTCGATGTGATGTCGATTGTCGCTTGTGTGGAAAAAGGCCTGAATGTGATTCAGGCCGATATGGAAAGCGGCCTGCAAAGCTTTGAAGACGGCAGTTTTGATTATGTCGTACTGTCGCTGACGATTCAGGCGATGCACAATATCGAGCTGATCTTGCAAGAAATGTTGCGCGTCGGCAAAGTTGGCTTGGTCACTTTCCCGAACTTTGGCTTCTGGGAAAACCGCTGGCAAATCCTGATTGGCCGCATGCCCGTGTCTGAGACAATCCCCTACGAGTGGTACAACACGCCGAATATTCATTTCTGCACGGTCAAAGATTTTGACAAATTGCTGACTAAAATGGGTATGAAAGTCGATAAACAAGTCGTGCTGCACCAAGGTGAAACTGTCGACTTTTTGCCGAATCTGTTTGGCAGTTTGGCGCTGGTGCAATTTAGCGCCTGCGCAAAGTAAGCTAAATACCTAGTTGATGTATTGCCGTGTAGCCCATAATCTATAAGGTCTACATGGCAATACAGTATTGAGGTGAAAATGCGTCCAATCCGTTTTGGCATTATTGGTACCGGCAATATTGCGCAACGATTCTTTGCTGGCCTTACGCATGTGCCAAACGCAACCGTTTCTGCCGTGTATAGCCGTGGTGGCGCTAAAGCGCGGCAATTTGCGGCGGTTCACCATATTCCTACCGTGTTTGACGAGATCGACGATCTGCTCGCCAGCGATATCGACGCCGTTTATATCGCTACGCCACACCCCAGCCACGCCGCGCTGAGTATCGCTGCATTGCAAGCGGGTAAAGCCGTGTTGTGCGAAAAGCCTGCCGCAATTTCCTTGACCGAATTAGACGCAGTCATCGCCACCGCCCAGGCCACAGGCCGCCTGTATATGGAAGCGATGAAGCCGCCGTTTTTCCCTTTGTATCAGTTAATTCGCGAACGTATTGAGGCTGGAGCGATTGGTGACGTGCACTTTGTGCGAGCGGGCTTCGCCAACCCCAGCGTTCCCGCTGGCCACGCCGTGCTCGACCCGGCGCAAGCGGGGGGCGGGCTGCTGGATATTGGCATTTACAGCGCATTTCTGGCGGTCGATTGGCTGGGCGCTGCGGGTGAAATTCAAACTTTGGGGCGGATAGGCGCGAGCGGCGTTGATACGTTCGCTAGCTTGAATATCCAGCACGAGCGCGGCATTAGCCAGCTGTATTGTGGCCTCGACATCGCAGGCAGCGGCGAAGCGCTGATTGGTGGCTCAGCGGGTTATGTGATCATCCACGATAAATGGTGGAATCCGGCCAAAGCGACCGTGGTCAACGCACTGGGCGAGCGCGAAGAGCTCGCAATTGCGCCGCAGGGCTCGGGTCTGAATTACGAAACCGCGCATTTTTGCGACTTGCTGCGCGCCGGTGAGCTAGAAAGCCCGATGATGAGCCATGCCAAAACTCGCGCTGCGCTGGCAATGACTTTACACGCACGAGATATATTGGTTACAAAAAATGTAGGGTTGGTTAGCCCTTTAGGGCGTAACCCACCGTGATGCGATATAAAGAAAAACGGCGTAACGGTGGGTTACGGCTACGCCTAACCCACCCTACGAGTATTGCCATTATTGCCAGGTATTGCTCTGCAATTAATGATTTAACTGATATAGCGAGATATACCCTATGAAAGACTTTCTGCTCGACGAGCGCATTATTAAAAAAATCGCGACTGGCCACGGCAGCTGCATTGCCAGCGACGAGATTACGATTGAAGGCTATCCAGTCGGGCTGATGTATCGCGAAAAACCACTCAAAGACGGCGATAGTGGCTGGCGCTTTTTTTCGGGCTGTGAAGACGACAAGTTCTTGAATAACCCGAAGAACCACAGCGAATTCGACGTGAATGTCATTGCGAACTACGACAGTAGCGTGATCGCCTTGCTCGGCTCGCCCATCGGTAGCGTGTTTGAGAAGGGGCCCGATGAGGATGAATTTAAGGCCGTTACTGATTGGTCGCCGCTGGACTAGCAAAACTACTGCGAGGCGCGATGACTGTGTTGATCAAATCGCTCAAAGTTCTTATGTACCTGATGTGCATTCCGGCTTTTCGCCATTTGCTCGCCTTGTCCTCGCCCCTCTCGCGGCGTTTTGCAGAGGTTCATTTCAATCCATATTGCAGTCATTTCCAAGGGTAAGCCCATGATTCGTGTTACGAGTAACTTTGATTCCGGTTCGATTGATGTGATTGACGCTAGCGACGCCGCCAATATCCGTCTGAAACTGCGCCCCGATAACGCATCCGACTTTGCACAATGGTTTCACTTTCGTTTGAGCGGCGCGCGTGATGTCGATTGTTCGTTGAAGATCGAAAACGCGGGGCAGAGCGCCTATCCCGATGGCTGGCCGGATTATCAGGCGGTGGCAAGTTACGATAGAGAAAACTGGTTTCGTGTTGAGACTGAATACGATGGCCAGACGCTGACGATCAATCACACGCCGCAAACCGATGTGATCTGGTTTGCTTATTTCGAGCCGTATAGCTGGGAGCGCCACCAAACGCTGATCGGCAACGCGATTACCGCATCACCGTGGGTCAAGCTGGAGCAACTGGGCGTGACGCCTGATGGGCATGATTTCGATTTGCTGCGCATCGGCGTGCAAAAAGGCTATTACGGCATCAATAAAAAGAAAGTTTGGGTCACAGCGCGCCAGCATCCGGGTGAAAGCATGGCCGAGTGGTTTGTCGAAGGCTTGCTCGAAACGCTACTTGATCCGCAAAACCCAATTGCGCGGGCATTGCTGGAAAAATGCGTGTTTTACGTCGTGCCGAATATGAACCCAGATGGTAGCGTGCGCGGTAATTTGCGCACCAATGCCAAGGGCGCCAACCTCAACCGTGAATGGCAAACGCCAACACTGGAGCGCAGCCCAGAAGTCTATTGGGTGCGTGAAAAAATGAAGCAGGTGGGCGTGGATGCCTTTTTTGATATTCATGGTGATGAGGCAATTCCGCACAATTTTGTCGCTGGTTGCGAGAGCAATGAGTCCTTCTCATGCCGCCAACATGATTTGCAAGAAGCATTCAAAAAAGCGTGGTTGGCGGCTAGCCCCGATTTCCAAGTGGAGCATGGCTACGAAGTCGGCAAGTTTGGCCCGGAAACATTGACGCTTGGCACGAACTGGGTCGGCAATGAATTCGATTGCCTGGCCTATACGGTGGAAATGCCATTCAAAGACACCGCCAATCGTCCGCTGCCCGAAGTAGGCTGGAATGGCGAGCGTTCAACGCAGTTCGGTAGCAGTATGCTCAGCGCGCTGTATGCGATTGTGGAGCAGATTTAAGCTCGTTTGATACTAAAAAAGGCGCTGTTAAGCGCCTTTTTATTTGCTAGCAATGAGTCATTAGTCGTTTTTTTCCAGCTTAAAGCGGAAGAATTCGCTTGTGCCATTGTCGTTGTCGCTGGCAATTGCACCTTTGATTTCGTCTTCTTCGCTGCTGGTAATCGCTAGAGATTCCGCTTTGGTGATGACAACGCGACCATTGGCATCAAGTAGTGGAACTGAAGTGGGCGTTAGATCCATCACTTCGCCGGCCTTGAGTTTTCCCAATGGGATCACGCCAATAAAGCTCCCCAAAATTTGCCCATCATTATATGAATCTCCGGTGGCTTCCACTGATGCGGTGTAAACAAGACTATTGTTTTTTGCCCAATAATCACCACCGGAAAGGCCCGCTTCAAAGCCGGCTACTTGCGGGAGCTTGACCTTGAAGGTTTCGATTTTACTAAAGCCATCGAGTTTGCCAAACATATAGTCGATAAGCTCGTTTTGCTTGACGGCAAATACCAGATTCCCACCGCCATTGCCGCGATTGAGGATATAGGCTTTGCTGCCACTTAATACGAGTCCTTCAATATTTAGCTCACTGATGCCTGCGGCCATTTTAAGCTGGGTATACAGGCTAAGCAGATTACGTTCGTGTTTGCTGATGCGATCGCTAGAAAGTAAAAAGCCAACTTCCCGAATCACGGCTTTGCTGCCAGAACCGAGTACCATGCTCCAGGTTTGCTTGCCCTGACGAAATTGCGCCATTGCTTCAAAGTCGGGCTTCACTTTTTTATTGATGCGCCCATTCGGATCGAGTGGATACGCTTTGATCAGCTGTTTATCCGTGATATGGAAATTCTGGTCCAATTCAAATAGCCATTGCGCATCATCACCGACTGCATAGAAAAAGCCGTTGCGATAAGCCATGCCCGATGCAGAGGGAAGGTCTTGGTTTAGATTGGATGCGCCTAATTCCAATTGGTAGCTTTCATTGGCATGGGCGTGCAAGGCCAATGTAGCGGACAGCGCAGCTGCGAGGATATGTTTCAACATTTCAACACCTAAGTCTGATTGATTGAGTAAATAACAGGGGTGCGCAGACCCTGCAGGGAACGTATAGCTCGTTCTTGGGTATTGAGTGCAAATGCTCAATCGATATATGACATTGGTGTTACAAATTGGTTTCGTCATTTGGTGAATATATTTTTTTGATGATGCTTTTTTAGAAAGGCAATGAAATTATTGTGGGTGATATTTGACAGCTTGACTTCGTCCACGCAAGCGCCAAATCAGATTTCCAATGTATATTTCGCCCCCTGAGTTTGCCGCCCCGATACCAAGAGGTGTGCGGCAAAAAATCATTTTTGCGTTCTTACTACTACGGCTATTTCATGCTTGCCCCAAGCAAGTAGGCCAAGAGCCTAGTCCGAGCATTTATATGCTTGGCGTTTTCGACTCCATCACACCCTAAACCCACTCGGCCCCATTTTGCTTGTGTTTTATATTTGGGTTTGCCTGTATCGCTCTATACTCAAGCTCTGCCACACACATAAAGGCGCTGACTTTGATGCGGTTCTGGGGAATATTGTTGGGTCTATTGCTCGCGGCGGCGGCTTATTCAGGCGAGCCGATCAAGGCGTGTGGCGGTGAAAGTAATTGGCCGCCGATGTCCTATATCCAAGCGCCCAGCGTTAAAGTCGAGGGCTTGTCGGCTGACATTTTGCGCAATATCTTTGTTGATCCGCAGGTTGAGCTTCGGCCATGGCTACGATGTTTATTTGAAGTCCAAGAGGCTCATCAAGACATTGTCATGTCGGCGTTCAAGACACCAGAACGTGAAACCCAGTTTCTATTTTCTCGCGCCTATCACAGCCTGACGCCTTCTTATATCTATGCGCGATCGCGCTTTAGCAAGCCGCCGATTCACAGCTTGGCCGATCTGTCCCGCTATAAAGTTTGCGCATTGCATGGCAGTGCGACGTTTTATACCAAGCTACCCAAAGAGGCCGTGGAAAGTAGCGCCAACAATTACACGGCGTTGATGAAAAAGCTGGCGGCAGGCTATTGTGATGTGGTGGTGGACATGCGAGAAGTATTTCTTGGCTTTGCCAAGCTCGATTTATTGCCAGTGAATATCAAAGAGTTTCCAATCGCCGCTTTGCCCGAAACTGAAAAATACCCGATTCATTTTGCCGTGAGTCGTCGCCATCCTGAAGGGGCGGCGTTGATTGATCGTATCGATCAAGCGCTTAATAATATGCAGCGCAGCGGTCAATTAGCAGCTTTGATTGCTCAATATCAAAAGTAAACTGGCTCAAACTGATCTTGTCAGTATTTACGCTTGGCAAACCGCTTGGTGCAGCGTAGTTTAAGTTCTGGTCGAATTTTGGAGGTGCAATATGCTCAATCCGTTTGCCACTGAAACCGTCACGTTTGATACTCCCGTGGCGATGTTGATCGCCTGTCATGACCGTGTGCGGCAATATGCAGCGCTCACTGAAACGCTGGTGACGCATATGGCGCAACACGGCGCGGATGCCGCTGCCATCGCGGGGGCGCAATCGATTTTGCGCTATTTTGACATCGCCGCACCATTGCACCACCAAGATGAAGACGACGATTTATTTCCCGCCATGCTGGCCCTCGCGCAGCCGGAGTTGGCGGCGACGATCCGTGAGATTACGGCCGAGCATGATGAGCTGGGTGCGCTCTGGCAGCAAGTGCGAGCCGCCTTGCTCGCAGTGGTGGCGGGTAATGATAATGAATTGACTTTGACGCTGGCGCAGGAATTTGCGACGCGTTATCCCGCGCATGCTGCGCGTGAGGAGGACGAGATCTATCCATTTGCCAGCGCTTTACTCACTAGCGAGCAGTTGCATGTACTCGGCCGAAGTATGGCCGCGCGGCGCGGGCAAAAAGTTTAACTCTCGGCACTTAGCTCGGGCTTTTTGTTCGAGATAATGATCTTGTACTCGCGAAAATCCAGCGGCTCGATCTCCGGGCCTTCCCACGGTTTGCGGTAAACAAACTTTAGCGTGACTTCACCTTCCTGCTGCGCTCTAAAGCGCCAAGTGCTATCGCCTGGGGAATTGAGCTGATTTTTATTCCACGGCGTAAATTTCCAGTCCTGCACCAATTTCATCGCTTCACTATTGGGTTTTTCAAAGAACCATAAATAGCCGGTATTGGGGCTGGCCGGTAGTTTGACCATTACCGCTTCTTTGGGTTTGATCACAATAGTTTGCTGGTGCTGCAGCGGGGTGAGGACACGTTCAGCCACTGCAGAATGGCATAGAAGTACCCCGCTCAGCGCAATAAGCCAACCGTTTTTCATTTGGGTATGCCTCTTTTCTATCAACATAAGACCATAGTACGCTGGCATTTTTTGGGCGTCGTAATACTATTACACACTCAAAATGTGGATAATCACGTTGTTATGTATATTGTTGAACGCCTTTTATTCATTGATCTATATTGATATACCCATGGGTATTGTTTGATCGAAGGCGATGGTAGGCGATGGGCGGAGCCTAGCGTTGGCTAGGCTCACAGGGGGAGGTGGATGGTGATTATTTCAAATTACGACGGAATAAATCAAATGCCAATTGGTAGCCGAGCAGCGCCAATTGCGGGTCATAGCGATCGCCTTCGTCGCGCATAAAGGCGTGCGGGCCGTTGAACTCGTGCCAAGTGAAGGTTTTATCGGCCGCCACCAAAGATTGATACACCTGCGCACGACCCGCCGCTGGAATGTGTGGGTCTTGCTTGCCGAAAATCATCAGCAATTCGCCGCTGATGTCGGCGAGGCGTTCCATACTGTGCTGGCCAGGCTGATTTGGAATCACATTGGTGTGCAAATCAGTCGCGTAAAAACACGCGGTGGCTTTGATTTCTGGTTGTAGCGCGGCGCGGAAAGCCAAATGGCCGCCGATGCAGAAACCCATCGCGCCAAAATCACCGCTATGCCAAGGTTGCTGTTTGGCCCAAGCAATCATCGCGGCATTGTCGGTGTCGTAGCCTTCAACCGATTTAGCCATTTTATCGGCGTTGCCTTTATCGCGGCCCGCGTCGTCGTAAGCCAGTACGGTACCGATCGGATTGAGCTCATGGAACACTTCCGGCACCAAGACGTTATAGCCGTGGCCAGCAATGATTTTCGCCGCGCGCTCAATCGGACCGGTTTGCTGGAAAATCTCGGAATAAAACAGAATCGTCGGATATTGGCCAGCTTCAGCTGGACGATGCACATACGTGCGCATCACGCCGGTGGCGGTATTGAGATCGGTGATTTCGCTTTTAATCATCATGATGCTTGATCCTTGATAGAAAAAAGAAAAACGCCCCGCAGGGCGTTTGAAGGTGGTGCTAATTATTTGGTCAACTTTTCCAGCGCTTCGCGGTATTTGGCGGCCGTTTTTTCGGCCACTTCTGCGGGCAGTGCTGGGGCTGGTGGGGTTTTATCCCAGCCGGTGGTTTCCAGCCAGTCGCGCACGAATTGTTTGTCGTAGCTCGGTGGGTTGGTGCCGGGTTGGTATTGATCCGCAGGCCAAAAGCGGCTGCTGTCAGGCGTTAAAGCTTCGTCCATCAGGCACAGCACGCCATTTTCATCGAGGCCAAATTCAAATTTGGTGTCGCCGATGATAATGCCGCGGGTGGCAGCATATTCGCTGGCGGTTTTGTACAGCATGATCGCGGTGTCGCGTACTTTGGCGGCGAGTTCTGCGCCCAAAATTGCTTCGCACTGCGCGTAGCTGATGTTTTCGTCGTGATCGCCGACTGCGGCTTTAGTCGATGGTGTGAAGATGGGTTCTGGCAGTTTGTCGGCTTCTTGCAGACCGGCTGGCAATTGGATACCACACACGGTACCTTGCTGTTTGTATTCTTTCCAGCCGCTGCCCGCGATATACCCCCGCACAATCGCTTCAACCGGCACGGGTTTCAGGCGTTTGCACACCACGGCGCGGCCTTGGACTTGCGGCAAATCTTCGGCAGACACCACGTCTTCTGGCTGATCACCGGTGAAGTGGCTAGGCACCACGTCTTTCAATTTATCAAACCAGAAATTTGAAATGGCAGTGAGGATTTTGCCTTTTTCTGGAATCGGCTCGGCCAGAATCACGTCAAAGGCTGACAGGCGATCGGTTGCGATCATCAGCATGCGGGTTTCGTCGATTTGATACAAATCGCGCACTTTGCCCGAGTAGATTTTTTTCAGGCTAGTCAGATTGGTGGTGGTCAGGCCGGTCATAGTTGCTCCAAAAACGTGGGCGCGGCCCACTACGGACATTTAAGGCCGTATTTTGCCTGAATGTGGCGCAGCCTGCATGTCCTTACGTCTAAGATCGCGCAAGAAATCGCGGGATGGGGCGGATTAAATTGTTTTGGTCAGGCGATACACTTTGAGCGCATCGCCCTTGTGGTCGATTCGCGTTTCCCAGCCTTCATTGCGAAAACCGATATTGTGATAAAAATCGTAGGCGCTTTGGTTATTGGCAAAGCAAATGGTGGCCATTTCAATCGCTTGATGGCGGTCTTGCGCAATGGTACTTAAAGCGCACACCAGATAACGTGCAACGCCCATGCGGCGCGCGCGCGGGTGGACGACCAAATGCCCAATCCATGCGCGACCATTGTGCTTGGTGTTATATAGGCTGGCAAAGCCCAGCACCCGGTCTTCATCGCAGACGACAAAACCGTCCTCATGCCCCGCCAAGTGCTCTAATAATTGCAACGGTTCGGCCGGCCAGCTGGCGCGCGGAAACAAATAGCGCAGCTCGGTTGGCGTTTGCGGCCAGCTCACAATGGCGCTGAGGTCATCGAGCGTGGCGCGACGTAGGCGATAGCGGGTCAGTAAGGCCATGTTGATCGCGACATAAGTAGACAGATGAATATCTTATCCGAAACTATGTCAGCTTTGTGAAATTCGCGGCGTTTTGGCAGGGTTTTGCGGAAAACCCCTATATATCACCAATCGCTAATTTGCTAAGTGTTTCAGTGCTTCACGCTGTGATAAGGCCGATAATTGCGCACGATGCTGCGTAACAAAATCCGCCACCGCCGCGGGCTCGACCCGTGCATATTGGCGCAGCGCCCAGCCAATGGCTTTGCGAATAAAGAAATCCGTCTCGGCGGCATTGGCAAGGCAGGCGTGAAATAGGCGCGCCTGATCGGTGTCGGTTTTCCAGCCCAATTGATACAAAATCGCGGTGCGACGCAGCCAGAGATTGGGGTGGCTGACCAATTCATCCATCCGCGTCACGAGGGTGCGGTCGGTTTGGACGAGCTGGCCGACGACTTTGCTCGCCAATAGATCGACCGTATTCCACCAACTGTGCGTTGTGATTAGTGCTTCCAAGGCGGGTAAATGCTCGGCGCTGAGTTTGCTTTGGCAGCGCACCAGCAAGTCAAGCGCACTGTAGTGATATTCGCGCTCGGCTAGTTGATACAGCGCGTGTGCGAGCGCCAATATCTCGTCCGCGCTACTGTCTTGTTTGATTTTGAACTCAAACGACGCGAGCAATTTCCTGCGGGTAGGGGTGGGTATGCCCATGAAGATAAATTGATTCTTCATGTACGCAGCCATACCTATGGCGCGTATCGGGTCGGCAGCGCTAGCCAGCGTGTTTTGATAAGTACCCAGCCAGCGCGCGACGAAACGACTTAAGCAAAATTGATCTTGCATTGTGGTTTCGCCTCGCTGTGCGGATGGTGCGCGGGGGACTTGTTCGTTGTCGGGCTTACAAGGTTTCTTTGATCGCGTTGGCTTGCTCAAGTGCATCTTGTGCGCTGTCGGCCAATACATTGAAGTGACCCATCTTGCGACCCGGACGCGCGAGCTTTTTACCATATAGGTGCAGCTTGGTATTCGGCGCCGTCATCAGGATTTCCCAACGCGGCTCTGCGCCATCTTCGCCCCACACATCGCCGAGCAAATTCACCATGACGGCGGGTTTGAGCAAATCGGGCTTGCCGGGATACAGGCCGCACATGGCGCGAACTTGCTGCTCAAACTGGCTGGTCAGCGTCGCGTCGAGTGTGTAATGGCCCGAGTTATGCGGGCGTGGCGCCATTTCATTGATGACAAGTTGTTCGTCTTCCAATACGAAAAACTCCACCGCCATCACGCCAACGTAATCGAGCTTTTCGGCCAATTGCATCGCCATCGCGCGAGCGCGATCCGACACTGCCGCCGAAACACGGGCAGGCACAATCGACACATCCAGAATGCCATTGACGTGTTCGTTTTCGGCCACCGGAAAGCTCACAACTTCGTTGGCGCGGGTGCGCGTCACAATCACCGAGACTTCAGCGACCAGCGGCATCATTTTTTCCAGCACACAGGGCTGATGTTTCATTTCCGCGTGGGCAAAACGCGCTTCTTCGGCGGTTTTAACGCGCACTTGGCCTTTGCCGTCGTAGCCCAAACGTGCGGTTTTCAAAATGCCGGGCAGGTAGGGCGATAAATCACCTTCCAAGCTAGCTGCATTTTTTACCGCAATAAAGGGGGCGACATCCAAACCCGCGTCGCGGATAAAGGTTTTTTCTGCAATACGGTCTTGCGCAATGGCGACGCAATCGCCGCTGGGCGAAACCGGAATGCCTTGCGCGGCAAGCCAGCGCATTGAGTCGGCATTCACATTTTCAAATTCGGTGGTGATGGCCGCGCAATGCTCGGCCATGTATTGCAGCGCTTCAGGATCGGTAAACGATTTGCACAAATGCTCATCGGCAAAGTCCGCCGCAGGCGCGTGGCTGTCCGGGTCGAGTACGGTCACGCGATAGCCCATGTTTTTGGCTGCCGAAGCAAACATGCGACCCAACTGGCCGCCGCCCAGAATGCCCAGCATCGCGGGTGGCAAGATCGGTTTTGTCGTGTTATTGCTCATCGTTTTCTTCCTTAAGATACTGTCTTGCTTTAAATGCCTGATGGCGCGCGTAGCCCCATTGCCCAAAGCCGTATATGCCGCCAGCGATCATCGCCATTGGATTTGCTGCCAATACCCCATTTATAAATGGAGTTTGCTCGCTGTAGTGCCACATGGCCGCCAGTAGCAGCGAGCAGGTGAGCCCCCAAAATAAACAGCCCTTGACCAGTATAAAGTACCAGCAAGGGCGGAGTGTTTGGTCTGGCGCAAACGAGCTCATTCTACTTCGGGTAATTCCATGTCGAGCACGGTTTGTTTTTGCGTTTCGCGGAAGTCATTCAATTGCTTGGCCAGCTCAGGCTTACCGCCCGCGAGCATCGCCACGGCAAATAAACCCGCGTTGGCCGCGCCGGCTTCACCAATTGCGAAAGTCGCAACGGGAATGCCTTTGGGCATTTGTACAATCGACAGCAGCGAATCTTCACCGCGCAGATATTTTGATGGTACGGGTACGCCCAGTACGGGAACGGTCGTTTTCGCCGCCAACATGCCTGGCAAATGCGCCGCGCCACCTGCGCCCGCAATAATGCAGGTCAGGCCACGTTCGGCCGCGGTTTCGGCGTATTGAAATAAAAGATCGGGCGTGCGGTGTGCAGAAACCACTTTGCATTCAAACTCGACGCCAAAGGCTTTAAGCTGCTTGGCCGCGTGTTGCATCACATCCCAATCGCTGTTGCTACCCATTACTACGCCGACTTGAATCATCGCCGTCAACTCCAAACGCAAAAGCGGCTAATTTTACCGAAAAAACAAGCAACTCCGATAGGGGTTTGGATAAAAGGTGGCTTAAAGGTAAGTGATATTCCTGATCTATATTAGTATTGACTAATAATCCACCTTGGTGCATTATCAATCCATACGCATAGCTCGTTTGTTTTGCTTGCTTTGTTGTAGTGTTTCATTTCCATCCTATGTCTTTATTGAGCGCCACAATCGATCGATTGTGGCGTTTTTTTTTGCCTGAATTCCTGTTGCCGCTTGGGTTTGTCGGATTATTGCTGCTAGATTGAAAGCTCAGTCTTAGACTTTTGCTTGGGTTCAATAATGCTTGGTCGCAGCATCTTGCCACTTGGAATGATCGGCTTAGTTTTTTCCGCGTATTGCGCTGGCGCTGAGTTTGATTGCGGGAATCGTCCGATTAAATTGGCTTTTTATGAGTTTGGGCTGCTGTACGAGCAAGGCAAAGGCATCGACAAGGATTTAATCGAAGAGTTGGCGAAACGAACCCATTGTCGTTTTGAGACTCAGCTGATGCCACGAGCGCGGATCTGGAGTGATTTGGCCAGCGGCGCTTTGGATATGAGTGTCTCGGGTATTGAGACGCCAGAGCGCAATCAATTTGCTTGGTTTGCACCGTATTTATCGATTAAAAACTATGCCTTGGTTGATACCAATTTGGCGAAGTCGGTTAATTCCCCTGCCGCATTTCTGGCCAGTAAAGAGGCTCAATTTGGCGTTGTGCGATCTTTTAAACATGGCGCAGAGCAAGACGCTTTTTTAGGGCAAATGCGCGCAATGCAAAGAGTGCAAGATAGCCCCGATGTTGATGCGCTATATAACAAACTGAAAGAGCATCGCGTTTCCGGTATTTTTTCGCAGCCGGTGGTGTTTCGGCGCAATCTCGGTAAATTTGGCTTAGAAAAGTATGTCGCAATTCAAGACTGGACGCCCAACGAGAAGGGCTTGCCGCATGGTTTGATTCTGGCGAAGTCGGCCTTTACTGAGGAGCAGGCTAATGCGTGGCGCGCGCAAATTAACGCACTTAAAGCGGATGGAACTTTGAAGAAAATCTATCTTCGTTATTTACCTGAGTCTGAAGTGACTCAACTTCTGGATTTCTAGCCCAATGCTCAATTTTGGGTCACTTTCAAAATACCTGCTGCTCAAAGTGGTGATGTATAGCTTAATGCTCTCGCTCGTCACGAGTTTGGTTAACGGTTGGATTACTTATCAAGACGCATTGGCACGCCAGCAAGCGCAGGTTGATTCCGTGCTCGCGGCTTATCGCTCGACACTGACCAAAGCCATTTGGGAGGTTGATTTTGAAGCCGCCAAACAGCAAATGCAGGGCTTGGAGCGGTTCTCGGCGATTTTATCCGCCAAAATTATCAGTAATGGCGCGCCAATCAGCTATCAAAAAGCGGGTGCTGATTTGATGCAAGAGTCGCCATTGTTGAGCTTCCCGCTGCTAGCGAATGATGGCTCACGCGAATTGGCCAAATGGGAAATCCGCTTAGATGAAAACGCGCTGCAGCACGATGTCATCCGTCAGGCAACACGGTTTGCCTTGATTATGAGCGCTGAATTATTGCTGATCGCAATTTTTCTTTTTTTGCTGTTACGCCGGATTATTTCAATGCCCATTCAGGCTTTATCCGCGCATGTCAGCTCGATGAATGAAGCTCGGCTCGGTATTGCAGCCCCTCTGCCCAGTGAGAAACATCATCACGAGATTCATGATTTAGCTTATGGCATTAGCAAACTGCAATCGGAATTGCTCACACAATTTACGCTGCGGGATCAGGCCGCTTTGGAATTGGCCGAGCACAGAGACCAGCTCAATCAATTGCTGGTGCAGCAAGAGCATCAGCTCGATATCTTGCTCAACAATATGGCCGATGGTGGTGCGGTACTCACTGGCGGCGGGCGAATTATGTTCGCCAATCCTGCCTTGGCGCGATTAATGGGCAATGACAATGCTCGGCATATGATAGGGAGCTGGCCTTTGCAGTGGCTAAGTCGCCCAAGCTGGCCATCGATTGCCGAGCGCCTTTTATCGCATGACTCCTTACTCGGCGAGTCGTTGCTTCTCAATCGGATCGATGCGCAAAGCTTACCGGTAGAGGCGAGCTTTTCTGTGCTCGAGCGCAATGAGCAGGGCGAGCCAATACGGGTGCAAGTGATGGTTCGTGATCTAACTGCACGCATTGAAACCGAGCGTGTGCTGGTCGAGGCCAAAGAGACTGCGCTGCAAGCCAGTCAGGCCAAATCGGCATTTCTGGCCAATATGAGTCATGAGATTCGCACGCCGCTCAATGCCGTACTGGGCTTTACGAGTTTATTAACCGATACCAAGCTCGACTCGCATCAACAACAATATATTCATAGCATTCATGAGGCGGGTACGGCGCTGCTGACCTTGCTGAATGATATTTTGGATTTTTCCAAAATCGAAGCTGGGCAATTAAAACTAGAACATATTGAATTTGATCTACGCAGCTTATTGGAAGACACGCAGGACATTATCGCCAGCCAAGCGCAGCGCAAAGGGTTGGAGCTAATTTGCGTGATTGATGCATCTGTTCCGTCTGGTCTACTGGGCGACCCAAGTCGTTTGCGGCAGATTGTGCTTAATCTGCTGAATAATGCGGTGAAATTTACGCCGCAGGGCGAGATTATTACGCGTGCGCGCGTGGTTGCTTTTGACGAGGAAGAGGTAAGGGTCCGAATTGAAGTCAAAGATAATGGCATTGGCATTGCACCGGAAATCCAGAAACAGCTCTTTCGGCCATTCCAGCAGGCCGATGTTTCGACGACTCGACGATTCGGTGGTACGGGTCTGGGCTTATCGATTTGCCGCCGCCTTGCTAGCGCGATGGACGGTGAAATTGGTGTTCATAGTCAGGTGGGCGAGGGCGCATTGTTTTGGTTTGAGGTGCAATTAGGTCGCAGTAAACTGGCGCCACGCCCAATCATTAATACCGCCTTAGCGGGTAAGACGGTGATGCTAATGTCACCTTCAGCGGGGAATCGGCAAAAGCTGCACGATGATTTGCGACTGATCGGTTGTCAAACCGTGCTGCTTGAAAACGAAACCGCTTTAATGGCTAATTTGCTCGCGCATGAGCATCATGCGGACGTTGTCCTGATTGATTTGCCCTTGGCCGCTGAAATTGCCATTGATCTGCCAAGCCGGATTCATGCGATTGAGACTTACCAACGTACGCCAATTTTGCTTTCGGTCACGCAAGGCGCAGTGGGGCAGGGGGCGATGGCAGAAAAAGCGGGCTATGCCGCGTATTTGACTAAGCCGATTCACTTTGACGCTTTGCAAAAATGTTTAGCCGAGGTGCTGCGCCCAGTCGATCAAGCCGAGCCACAGCCTATGCTAACCTTGCATCGCATCGCCGAAATTGACGCGACGCTGCGCAATGCTGTGCTTTTGGTCGAAGATAATCCAATGAATCAGAAAATAGGTGTGCTACTACTTGAAAAGCTCGGCTGTCGCGTTGATGTGGCCAATAATGGCTTGGAGGCCATTGAGGCGGTCAAAACACATTATTACGATTTGGTCTTGATGGATTGTCAGATGCCAGAGCTCGATGGTTATGACGCGACCGAGCACATTCGGCAATTACCGATTGAGATGGCTCGCGTGCCGATTGTGGCCTTAACCGCCAATGCATTTGCCGAAGATCGCGATCGTTGCCTCGCCGCCGGCATGGATGATTTTATGAGTAAGCCCGTTCAGCTCAATATGCTTGAGGCCATTTTGCACAAGTGGGTTAGCCCCGAAAAACCACACTAAGGCGTTACAGTCAAAGTGATGTAATCACGGTAAGTGCCAGGTGAGGCACTGGTTTGATTGCCGTAAATCTTGGTCCAGAAATTGACTCGCGCTTGTCCGCCTGCATTGGCAATGCTTGCCGTTGCGGCATTGGGGTCTGCAGTGCCAAAAATCCGCGTGCAGTTTGAATCTAAAAATAACTGATAATTGAGCACGTCGGCGTTACTGTCATTGCGCATGCTGCGAGATGCTTCCGACCCTGTGAAAAAGGAAGGGCCTGCAGTGACCTTTGCTTGTGTAGCGGCGCTACAGGTCACAAATAAAGAAAACTGCCGGACAATATCGGCTACAGTTGATTGCGGGTCATAAAGGCCAAGATCGCCATCTGGTAGCGAACTAATACTGCAGCTTGCGGCTAAGGCCGGTGGGGCAAGAAAAATCGCAAATAGCGCGAATGTGCAGCCTAATTTTTTCACGGTTGCCCTCCTGTCGTGCAGGTAATCGGTGCCAACTCTGTCACAACAGCGCTTGAATCCGGAATAATCATAACGCCATGACAACCGGCCGCTTCGAATTGATACGTGCCAGGTTCAAGTGCTTCGGTATAAAAACGGCCATCCATCGCGGTTTGCAAGCTCAAAGTCTTGGGGGCGGCGTTGAAGCGAATAAGGGTATTGGCCAAAGGGCGACCATCAGGGGATAAAATCAAGCCACTGGTCGCGATGACTTTATGGGCTTTAAAGCTGACCACCCGACCATCATGATTGCCGCTCAGCAAATCTTTTTGCAAACGATCCACCGAATATTCAATCGGCAAATCATCTTGTTTGAGGGTGATTTGCTGATAGCTGTAGCTACTGATTTCAGGAATAAAGATCACCCCTTGATCATTGGTCTTACCAACTTCGCCACCATTTTGCATGATCCCAACGTCGGCGACCTGGTCAAGCTCAACCACGGCAAAGCTATCGGTAATCGGGCGTGTCAGATCAAAATGCCCATCCGCGTATGCTAGCGCGCCTTGCCAACTAGCGCGCCAGTTTTGCCGTGCAATGCCGCCATTATTCTGGCTACTGGTGACCGAGACATTCGCTTGGCCGTGACGCATTTTTCGCTCTAGCCAGCCGATATAATCGGTACTTTGTTCTTGCTCTTGCATGCTCAGACTGTAGCCCCAGCCTTCGCCATTCGGCGTACTTTTGCTCAATGTAGTGCTCAATAAGGTTTGCTGATTGCGGTACTGTGCGCCGCCATACAGGCTATGACCTTGGCCAAAATACCACGATACATTCACAAAACCACTCCATTGCTGAGTCTCGCCATCGATCAGCTGAATCTGGCTGGAAATCGAGGTGTTTTTGAATGGGGATATTGAATAACCGACTTGGTAACGATCAAAAGTATTGCTGGCGCGATCACCTTTTTGGCGGCCGTATTGCACATTCCAGTTACCCCCGCGTGAGTTACCCCAACTGGCGCCGACATTCGCGGTCCATTGGATCAGACCGAGCTCGCTGAGGTAATCGTTGCCGAGCCAGTAATTGGGGCTTTGCCGCTGTGCATTGGCGTAAATACTCCAATCGCGATTGATATAACTGTATTGCAGTTGCTGGGCATTACCATCGGGCTGGCTATCGTGCTGTGCCCATGAAAATAGCGACGCCAGAGTCCCCCAATTGCCAAGCTTAAAATTAGCCAATACGCCATAGCTGCTGTCGGCGGGATTGCCGTTGATTTGCCCACCCAGCGTGAACCAGTCCGTCACGCCGACGCGGTGAAAGAGCGAATAGGCCAGGCCGTCATAGCGATCAAAGCTGCCATTCACGCGCGCTACGCCCAGGTTGTAATTGAATTCACTTAAGCCTGCTTTGAGCAGGGTGTCGTCAAAATAGTAGGGAATAGCCACCGTTTGTGCGCTGCCAAAGCCATCTTTAATCACGACTTCGACATTTTGTAGCCCTGCGTAGTAGCGCAAGTCATTAAATTGATACATGCCAGGCTGCAAGTCTATGGTCTTGATGCGTTGGCCATTCAGGTAAATTTCGGCCGTTGAAGGCTGCGTAATCGCGGTTTGGGTTTGAAAGCTGGGCGTGCTATTAAAATCGGGTTGCATATCAAACACGCGAGATACACCAACGCCGAGCATGGCTTGGCTAAAGCTGAGTCCACTGCTGCGTGGCATTAAATCGCCCGCCGTTGCGCGCAACATTAAGTCGGGGCGGTCGTAATCGAGTGTGGTATTCAGGCGCAGCCAGGCGTGATCGCGTTCTTGCGTGCTGTAATCAAATTCGGAACGGAAATTCCAGTTTTGCAGATTCAGATTGATCAGCGGGCTAAATTGATACTCAAAGCCCGCTTGATCGCTTTGATGCATGGCCGCGAGGTTGTAGCTCAAATAGCCTGAAAAAGGCGCAGGTTTGGGCCAGAGCTCAGCGTGACTGCCTGATAAGGCAATGGTCTTCTCGCCAAACTCGCTGGCCGCGGCATCGAGGTAGATGCGCAATTGCCCCTCATCTATTTTGCTTTGAATGCCGACTAAAGTATCGGCGCGGTAATAGGTTTTCGATTCAAACTGCTGTTGCTCGCCATTAAGGGTATTGAGTCCTGAGCCTTTTAGGCTTTGCTCTTCAATCCAATACCCCGAATTATCATGAATGGCGTCCGCATCGCCTTGCTGTACGCCATTGACGATCAGGTCGATCAGAACGGGTTCAACTGCGAGCACCTTGCTGACGCAACAGGCCATCAGTAAAAAGCGAATTAGGGTTTGCATGCGGCGGCTGGAATAAGCAGATCACTGCTGATGGCCTGCAGATCAGTTTCAATGCTGATCTTCTGGGGCTTTCCTGCCGCGCAGGCGCTGGCGGGGAGCTTGAGCTGATAAGCACGGCTAACGCCGGGGTGGAGATACCATTGCTCAAATTGCTTGATCTCGCCACCACTCTCCCCAATGCGAACCTGAGTCAGGCGTTGCGTCACATTGCCGCGATTACTCAGCGTAAATTGCAATTGGCCTTTATCGACGATCAAGGGGCTACTTTCCAATTTAAGCTGGTTGCTTGCGGGTCGCATAAATACGGGGACGCCAAAGCTCACCACCATGGCGACCTGACCTTCCTTGCCTTCATCAGTATTGGGTTGCTCATTGATATACAAACGATAAGCCTGCTCGCTGTCTGTCGCCGCTGTTTTGCGACCCACGCGGACGATTTGCTTTTGCTTGGGGGCGATTTCAAATTGGCGCGGGAAATACACCAGCTCGTCGGGTGCATTGGTGTAGATTTCTTTCCCGCTAGCGTCTTGCGTCCAGCGTTTAAGTTCCAGCGCAATCCGCAGCGGGGTATCGCCATTATTGCTAACGGTAATCGCCTGAGATTTGTCTTTGGCGGCAAACTCGACACGGATAGGGCTGACGGCAAATTGCCCAGCCTGACTGGCAGCACAAAACGCCGCCAATATGAATGCTAAAGTGAGGCGCATTATGGAACCCTAAGCATGAAATCGTAATGTACTTAGTTTAGCAGTTGCCCTGGGCTCTGAACGGACTTTAGCGCGGGCTTGCCGCGCTATGCGTCATTTTGGCGTGAAGTTTATGGGGTGATGGTCACGACCACTGTATCGGTATAGCCATTGGCTACTACGGCGGTATTCAGGTCGGTGCCTTTCACTGTGGCAGTGAACGTCAAGGTTTCAGGACTTGCCATCCCCGTGCCGGTTCCGGTTGTTTTATCCATCGCCAATTCGTAGGGCAATTTGTTCGCGCCACTCAACATATTGTTCTGTCCTGCATCGGCATTCCGCCCATTATCGGCCGTGATATTGTAGGTAATACCGTTGCTACACCAAAATTCCGTTGTGCCAGTACTGCTTTTATCAGTCGAGCCAGCGTGGAGGTCGCCCATATTGATTGTAACGGGCGTTTCATCAACAAAGGCACAAGTACCGACTACGTTGGCATTGATAATGACGTTTTTCTCCGCCGCCATTGAAGTGCCTGCCAGTGTCATGGCTGCTACGGTAAACAGGATGGTCATTAATGTGCGTTTCATGGTCTTGCTCCTTGGAATCAATTGCAACAAGTTATTTACTTGTCATGGCTGCATTCTAAGGAGAAGTTTCTTTTTTCTCTCACTACAAAGTCACAGTTGTAAGGTGTAAAAATACCACCAAATAAACAACGCTTTAGGGCTCTATGGTCATGATCACCGTATCGCTGTATTGCCCGATTGGGCTGGCTTGATAATCGTTTTGCGTGACTGTGGCGGTGAGGTTAATCTCGAAGTCTCGGCCGCTGCCAGTGCCTGAATCTGGCGTCGCAATGAGTGAGTAGGGCACTCGTCCTGCGCCATTCTTTTGCGCTAAGCGACGTTGGGTGCCGTTGGCGTGTAGGCCGTTGTCTAAGGTGACTTTGAAATTGCTACCGGTACTGCAATTGACTGGCACACGCGTAGAAATGCTTTTATCACCTCCCGCTAGATTGCCAAAGTCCATCGTGACATCGCCCCAATTTTTAAAGTTGCAGCCGCCGAGTACCAGAATATGCAGCTGCAAAGTGGAGCTAGAGCCCGCCCACGCAACGCTACTGAGCATTGCACTTAGGAGTAAGACTAGTAATCGATGGAGATTCTTTGCCATAGTTGTTCGTCTGTTTTACTCAATTTGGCCCAAGTGACTTTGTCCAGGCAATCAAGTTGCAATTCGATTGCGGAATTGGGTTGGGATGTTTGTGGTTGGTTGATGTTCTCAGTTGCCCAGTGACTTGCACATTGCTGAACAATATTGGCGCGAATATGCACCTCTTTGGCTGCTAGCAAAGGGCTGAGCGCAAACAATAAAATCAAAGTGGCGACGCGCATTAGGGTATTTATCGGCTGACGTATGAGTAAACACTGATATTTTAAGCTGGCGTGGCTATGCTATGTGGATATTATAGCTACGCTGATCGGAAGTGTTTGATTCAACGGGTTTACTTGCCAATACAAAAGCGGCTAAAGATCACGCCCAGCAAGTCATCCGAAGTGAATTCCCCCGTGATTTCATTGAGGCAGTTTTGCGCGAGTCGCAACTCTTCAGCCAAAATCTCGATTTGCAAATAGGCCGCATCTGCGGTGGCCAGATGCTCGCGCGCGGCGCGAATTGCGGTGAGGTGGCGCTCGCGGGCGATGAACACGCCGTCATTAATACCCTGCCACCCTATTTGCTTCAAAAGCTTGCTGCGTAATTCTTTCAAGCCAATACCCTGCTTGGCCGAAACATGGATCTCATCATCAGCAACTTCGCCGGGTGTGTCGCCGGTCAGGTCGATTTTATTAAACACGCGCAGCACTTTGAGCGAGGTCGGTAGTTTGCTCAAAATAGTACGATCATGCTCGGTAATGCCTTCTCGACTATCGAGCAGCAAGAGCGCCAGATCGGCTTTCTCAACCGCCGCCCAAGTGCGCTCAATGCCGATTTTCTCGACCGTATCGTCGGTGTCGCGCAAGCCAGCAGTGTCGATGACATGCAACGGTACGCCGTCGAGCTGAATCAGCTCACGCACCGTATCGCGCGTTGTGCCTGCGATGTCGGTGACGATTGCCACGTCTTCACCTGCCAATGCGTTCATCAGGCTGGATTTGCCGACATTGGGCTGGCCGATCAGTACCACATGCATGCCTTCGCGCAGCAATTTGCCTTGCGTGGCGGTGGCGAGTGTCGTTTCAAGCTGCGCCGCGATGCCAGCCAGTTTGCCGCGCGCGTCGGCGGCTTCGAGAAAATCGATGTCTTCTTCGGGGAAATCGAGCGTCGCTTCCACCAGCATTCGCAAGGTAATTAGCTCATCAACCAGCGTATGGACTTCACGCGAGAATGCGCCATCGAGCGATTTGAGTGCTGATTTAGCGGCCGCTTCCGATTGCGCGTCGATGATGTCGGCAACGGCTTCGGCCTGCGCCAGATCGAGCTTGCCGTTTAAAAAGGCGCGTTTGGTGAATTCGCCCGGTTGTGCGTGCCGTGCGCCGAGCTCAATGCAGCGTTTGAGCAGCATATTCATCACCACCGGCCCGCCGTGGCCCTGCAATTCGAGCACGTCTTCGCCAGTAAATGAGGCGGGGTTGGGGAAGAAGAGCGCAATGCCTTCATCGAGCGCGCTGCCATCGGCGGCTTTGAAATGCGCAAAATGCGCAAAACGCGGTTTCAATGCACTTTGCTCGCGCCCCAGCAAGCCCGCGATAACGGGGGCGATATCTTTGCCCGATACGCGGATAACGCCGACGCCTCCTCGACCGGGAGCGGTAGCAATAGCGGCGATGGTGTCGGTTACGTATAAATTCATGATCAAAAACGCAGTATCAGCAAAACGCCATGATACCGCGTCTGATCGGCTATGGCTCTAGGGTCTGTTGACGTTTGGTTGGCGAGTCGCGTTTGTGCTGTTTTTGGCCTGAGGTAAGGCACGAAGCGCGCCACTTAGTTATTCTAAGTTAGCGCTTTGTAACGCAGCATCAGGCCAAAAACAGACAAACCCGAAGGGCTGGGCACTTTTCGCGGCAACTCTGCGTTGTAACTCGCTCGAATAGCTGGCTATGCATCGCTCATTACGCCTTGATTTGCCGCGAAACCCGCTCCAGCGCGATCGTGAACCAAACATCAACAGACCCTAGCCTAGTTTCAGTGGTGCATGCCTTCCATGCCCGCCATCGGTACATCGGACATCAGCAGCGTTGGATCGAGCATGCCGAAAATCATCGCAATATGCGCTACGACGAGGAAGATTGCGACAAAGATCGCGTGCAGTTTCAGTTTGCGCTCTTCATCCCATGCTTTGCAGATCAGTCCGAGATCAAGCAGCGCCATGCCGCCGAGTGGGATAATGCCCGACAGATAAAAACCAACGGCGATCACATCCGCCGCGCCCAGCCAGCCACCAGTGGCGGTGAGTGGAATGACGGCAGTTTTCATCAGGTAGATAAATACCCCGGTGAAATAAATGCCGCCGGTAATACTGGCAAAGCGATTGATCTGCCGCAGCGTACCGTCGAGTTTGCGCGAGAACAGAATGAATAATTCAGTGATGGCGACGGTTTCGGCCAGGATGACTGGAATCGCCATAAACAAAATCAGATTCCAAGGTTGATTGTCGGCCAAGAGGCCCATGTAGTGGGTCATGTTCATGATATTTCTCCGCGGGCGTGGCCGTGCCTACGCCCAATTTAAGCGTTTAAATTGTGAATGGTTGAAAGGCTTAAACGGCGGAGAGTTTGGGGGGCGGGGAGGGTGGCGTGATATGGCGCTCGCTCAGGTTGGCGATAAACTGACTTTGCCAAATCTGGCCAAACCGTAGCGTGGGTGCGCTGGTGCTGATTTGTGCCGGCAGGGCGCAATGCGCGAGGCAATCGAGTGCTGGTAGTTGGCTGTGTTGTTGCGGGGTATTCGGTGCGGTGCAATGCGAACTGGCTACGGGAGGACGAATTTCCTGCTGGGCGGCAAAGGCCGTCTGTCCGCCCCAGAGCATGCTCAGGGCGAGTAGAAGATGAACGAAGAATTTGCCGAGCCGAGCTAGCATGATCGCGAGATTTGCATTAGATGATTGCAGCATAGACGCAGTAGCTCGGCGGTATATTGCGCTAGATCACATGCTGACGTTGATTGGGTCTAAATGTTGTCGAGTGGCGTGTCGATGGTGCTGGCTTTTAGGGGTATATGCAGGAGGGTATTCTTTCGCTTGATTTGTATGGATATACCTATCAATAAATACAAACGCCACCCGAAGGTGGCGTTTTGTTAGAGCTGGCAATGCTTAGCTATTTTTGGCTAAGGCTGATTGCTTTTCAATTTGCTTGGTAATCACATATTGCTGCGCGATCGACAAGATATTGTTCACAACCCAGTACAGAACCAGACCGGCAGGGAAGAAGAAGAAGAACACCGAAAAGGCCAATGGCATCCATTTCATCATCTTCGCTTGCATCGGATCAGGTGGTGGTGGCGACAATGACGACTGAACGTACATCGACACGGCCATGATCAATGGCAAGATGTAGTACGGATCAGGAATCGACAAGTCGTGAATCCAGAATTCCCACGGCGCTTGGCGCAACTCAACGGCGGCCAACAACATCCAGTAGAAGGCAATGAACACCGGAATCTGTACCAGCATCGGCAAACAACCACCGAGTGGATTAACCTTTTCCGTTTTGTACATTTCCATCACGGCTTGCTGGAATTTCACGCGATCTTCACCGTGGCGCTGTTTCAATGCTTCCATGCGTGGCGCGAGCTGACGCATTTTCGCCATTGAGCGATAGCTTGCGCTCGCCAGTGGGAAGAATGCCGCTTTCAACAGCAAGGTCACGATAATGATCGACCAGCCCCAGTTGCCGATAAAGCTATGGATGAACTGCAGCACGGCGAACAGCGGTTTGCTGAAAATCGTGAACATGCCATAGTCTTTGACCAAGTCAAAACCCGTCGCCACCGTATCAAGACGTTTGCTTTCTTGTGGGCCTAGATAGAGCGGAACGCTTTTCTCTAATTTCTGGCCAGCTGCAATGGCAGGTAAATCGATGGTTGCGCTGACTGCAAACAGATTGTCTGGCAGCGCTTTCATTTCATAACGACACGCATTGGGCGTGCACGCTGCTGAGCCTTCTTTGGGCGAGAAGATCCAACCGGATACGAAATAGTGCTGAATCATCGCAATCCAGCCATCTTTCGCGGCTGGAACGTATTTGGCTTCACCCTTGCGAATTTTCTCGAAATCCACTTTCTGGAATTTGCCTTCTTCGGTGTACACCGCAGGGCCCGTGAAAGTGTGAGTGCCAAACATGCCTGGATTTTCAACTTTGCCGTCACGCACTAAACGATAGTAGGCGCTAGTTGTAACCGGTGCATTGCTGCCGTTGACGATTTCGTATTTCACATCTACCAGGTATTTGTCGCGCTTGAAAGTGTAGATCTTGGCGACTTTAACGCCATTGGCGGCGACATTTTCGAGGCGAACAACCACTTCATTTTGACCTTCGGCCAAGGTGTAGCTGCTTTGTGCGCTGGTAAAGATGCTTTTATGCGTAGGCAGACCGTCGCCGAGCAAGCCTGATTGGGCTACATAAATATGTTCGCCTTCATCTTGTAGCAGGGTGAATGGTTTTTTCGGGTCTTTGGTTTCGCCCAGTTTGAGGAGCTTCACTTCACGCAAATCGGCGCCATTGGTGTCGATCACGGCGCTCAGTAAATCGGTCGTTACGGTGATGCGCTGACCTTTGGCAAGACGGCCGGCTTCCGGCGCTGCGGCGGTGCTGGCGGTTGCGCTGGCTTGGCTTGCGCCGCTAGCGGCTACGCTAGATGCAGTTGCTGGCGTTTTGAGCTGCGGATAACGCTGCTCCATATAATGCTGCCAGAAATACAAAATGCCGAATGACAGCGCAATAAATACGATGAGTCTCTTAGTATCCATTTTATACGGACGAGCTCCCAACTCTGACTGGTTAAGTATTAAGGTACCGGATCATAACCACTTCCACCCCAAGGGTGGCAGCGGCAGATTCGGCGTACAGTTAGACAGCTACCTTTGGCTGCGCCGTATTTTTGTAACGCTTCCACACTGTATTGCGAGCACGAAGGCGTAAAACGGCAGCGCGGCCCCAAAAGCGGGCTAATCATAAGCTGATATAGTTTCACAAATGCGATGATAAGGCGCGACATGAGCGTATTTTCTTGAACAAACTCAATAAAGCAGCTCGGGCTGCCGCTCCTTCTTGGCGAGTAAACGCCTTGCGCGATCGCACCACGATATCCAAGCCAGCCAATTGAGTGGCATTGAGGCGGAAAGTTTCGCGGATCGTGCGCTTTATATAATTGCGACCAACGGCCCGCTTGTCGGTTTTCTTGCCAACGACTAAGCCTAATCTCGCTTGTGAGCTTGAATTAGGTTTGCCGAGCAATTGAAAGTAATCATTTCCGACAGACGCGCGCAAACTAAAAACGGATGAAAAATCATCCGTTTTTAGTAGACGCGCAGTGCGCGCAAAGCGGTAGCGGGTCTCGCTACTCACGCCGTGATCTGCGTTGACGTGCTTAAGCAAAGCTTAGGCAGACAGACGCTTGCGGCCTTTGGCGCGGCGAGCGTTCAGAACGCGAACACCACCAACAGAGCTCATACGGGCGCGGAAACCATGAGTACGCTTGCGGCGAATCACGGAAGGCTGGAAAGTACGCTTCATGATAAATCCTAGAGACTAAAGATGCAGTAAACACGCGATTTAATCAGTGAACTACTCTGCTTGTCAAGCCAAAATGATTGATTCCTAAACATTAATGCCTGTGGATAAGTTGCGAGCAACACGGTACAATCAGCGGCTTCCCATGACCAACAATCTAATCTATCACCAGCCGCGCAAATCCGATCAGCGAGTAATCGTCTGTGAAATGGCGTGGTGATTGACTGTCCCCAATGCAAACAAAAGTTCAAACAGAAGCCCTGTGGGCGCACTGCCTTAATGAGCTCCAGCAAAGTCTGGCGGCCAGCCAGTTTAATATCTGGATTAAGCCTTTGGCTCAAAGTGCACAGGTCGTGGATGGTACGTTGGTGATTGCAGTACCGAATCAGATTTTTCTACAATTTATTCGTGATCGCTATTTGGGCATGATCGAAATGGCGGCGGCCAAGGTCTGCGATGGGGTGCCGCCCCATATTGAACTTAAAGTAGGCGCTCTACCTGTTAATAAGCCTGCGGAACGTGTTGCTGCGCCACAATCGCAGGAAAGTGTAGGTTCGGGTGAGCCGGAAGCTGCCGCTCCTGTAGCGGCGCCTGCGCCCAAGCCAGCGAAACGGTTTGACGCTGCGGGCTCGAATCATGAATTAATGCGCCTCAACCCCGGTCACACCTTTGATACTTTAGTTACAGGTAAGGCCAATCAGGTGGCGCGCGCTGCCGCGATGCAGGTCGCCGAAAACCCCGGTGTGAGCTACAACCCGCTCTTTGTGTATGGTGGCGTAGGCTTGGGTAAGACCCACTTGATTCAGGCGATTGGTAATTTTGTACATCAACACAATCCGCAGGCCAAGATTCGCTATATCCATGCTGAGAAATATGTTCAGGACGTGGTCAAGGCCTATCAACATAAGTCTTTTGATGACTTTAAAAAGTACTATCACTCGCTTGATGTCTTGCTGGTCGATGATATTCAGTTCTTCGTTGGTAAAGATCGCACGCAAGAAGAGTTCTTCTATCTATTTAATGCGCTACTCGAAAGCGGTAAGCAGATTATTCTGACTAGCGACAAAATTCCGCGTGAAATCGAAGGATTGCAAGAGCGTCTGACTAGCCGTTTCTCGTGGGGCTTGATCGTGCCGATCGAGCCGCCAGAAACCGAAATGCGCGTGGCGATTTTGCTGAAAAAAGCCGAAGCCGAGCATTTTAAGCTCGATGCGAATGTGGCCTTTTTTATGGCTAAAAATATCCGCTCGAATGTGCGTGAGCTCGAAGGCGCTTTGAAGCGTGTTATGGCGTATTCGCGCTTTACGAATCAGCTGATTACGGTTGATTCGGCCAAAGAGGCGCTGCGCGATATTTTGGCTTCGGGCAATCGCCAGGTGTCGGTGGAAAATATCCAAAAAACGGTGGCTGACTTTTACAAAATTAAAGTCGCCGATATGCACAGTAAAAAACGGACGCGCGACATTGCTCGCCCGCGCCAGATGGCGATGGCGCTGACGAAAGAATTAACGCAAATGAGCTTGCCTGCGATTGGCGATGCTTTTGGTGGGCGCGACCATACGACTGTGCTACATGCCTGCCGAACAATTCAGGATTTCCGTCAGAGCGATCAGGAAATGGCACATCAATATAGTGTGCTGTTGCAGATGTTGCGTTCCTGAACGATTGCTCTGTGCGGGCTTGCCCGAATCTGAAGATTTAGGCGATTTCAGGTAGAATTGGGTTTCTTTTTATTAAACGATTTGGATTAGGTGAGGGAAAATGCAACTGCTGCAAGCTGAACGCGATTCGCTCTTAAAACCGCTGGCTACCGTAACTGGTATCGTTGAGCGCAGACATACTTTGCCGATTCTCTCGAACGTACTGATTAAGAAAGACGGTGATCGTCTGGTCTTTACTGGTACCGATCTCGAAATTCAAATTAGCAGCCAGCAAGCTGAAGGTTTTTCCGGCGGTGATTTTGCGATCACCGTAGCGGCAAAAAAACTGTCGGATATTTTGCGTGCGATTCCCGATAAAACCGTGGTGTCGTTTGAAGAGGCCGATGGTCGCTTGACGATTAAAGCTGGCAAAAGCCGCTTTGCACTGCAAACGCTGCCGGCGGCTGATTTTCCGCAATTGGCGGTAGATACCAATTTGCGCGCGACGGTTCGTATGCCGCAAGGTCAATTAAAAGCGTTGTTGGGCCGCGTGCAGTTTGCCATGGCGCACCAAGACATCCGTTATTACCTCAATGGCATGTTCATGGTGACTGAGGGTAATCAGCTTAAATTGGTGGCCACCGATGGCCACCGTCTGGGTTTTGCCTCGACCGAATTGGCGACCTCGTTTGATAAAAACGAAGTGATCTTGCCGCGCAAAACCATTCTTGAATTGTATAAATTGCTCGCCGATGTGGATGACGAAGTCACGATCGACATCGCGACCAATCAGGTGAAGTTTAGCTTTGGCAATATCGTGATTCACAGCAAAGTGGTTGACGGTAAATTCCCCGACTACAACCGCGTGATTCCGCAAAACAATACCCGCTTGCTTAGCGTAGATCGTCAGGCTTTGCTGTCTTCTATGCAGCGCGCGGCGATTCTGTCGAACGAGAAATTCCGTGGTGTACGTTTGGTGCTGACCGACAATACCCTGAAAATCTTGTGCAATAACAATGAGCAGGAAGAAGCTCAAGAAGAGCTTGAGGTGGTATATGCTCACGATCCTTTAGATGTGGGCTTTAACATTCAATACCTCCTGGATGTATTGACCAATATCTCGGTGGAAACGCTGCATTGCTACTTTGGTGATGTGAATTCCAGCGTGCTGGTTACGATTCCTGACAATGAACATTTCAAATACATCGTCATGCCGATGCGTATTTAGTTGTAGGTGTGACCACAAAAGGGCTTTAAAGCCCTTTTGTGTCTTGCAGCCTTGTCTCTCACACCGAATTTCTGAATGAGTCCTATGAGCGAAAATAATCTCCCCGAAGTGCCGAGCCCAGAATATGGCGCCGACAGTATCCGTATCCTGAAAGGTCTGGAAGCCGTACGCAAACGTCCGGGTATGTATATCGGTGATACGGGTGATGGCACTGGCTTGCACCATATGGTGTTTGAGGTGCTGGATAACGCGATCGACGAGGCGCTGGCTGGTCATTGCGACACGATTAAAGTGATTATTCATGCCGACAATTCAATTTCGGTAGAAGACAACGGCCGCGGTATTCCGACTGCGATCAAAGAAGACGACGAATTCAAGCGCTCGGCCGCTGAAATCGTGATGACCGAGCTGCACGCCGGCGGTAAGTTCGACCAAAACAGCTACAAAGTATCCGGCGGTTTGCACGGCGTAGGTGTGTCGGTGGTAAACGCGCTGTCTGATTGGCTGCGTCTGACGATTCGTCGCGATGGTAAAGTGCATTCGATGGAGTTTCGCCAAGGTGAAGCCGTATCGCCATTGAAAGTGATCGGTGAAACCGATCGCCGCGGTACTGAAGTACATTTCTTCGCGTCGGTGGAAACCTTTGGTCTGATCGAATTTCATTTTGAAATTCTGGCCAAGCGGATTCGCGAATTGTCGTTCCTGAATAACGGCGTGAATATTCAATTGCTTGACCGCCGCCACGGCAAAGAAGAAACCTTCAATTACACCGGTGGTGTGCGCGGCTTTGTTGAATATGTAAACCGCAATAAAAATGTCCTGCACCCACATATTTTCTACGCCATTGGCGAGCGCGACGGCATGACCGTTGAAGTGTCGATGCAGTGGAATGATTCGTACCAAGAGTCGGTGCAATGCTTTACCAATAATATTCCGCAGCGCGACGGCGGCACGCACATGACGGCCTTGCGCCAAGTGATGACGCGTACGCTTAATCAATACATCGACAGCCACGACTTTGCCAAAAAAGCCAAAGTGGAAACCGGCGGCGATGATATGCGCGAAGGTTTGACTTGCGTTTTGTCGGTGAAATTACCGGATCCAAAATTCAGCAGCCAAACCAAAGACAAACTGGTTTCAGGTGAAATCGCACCGATTGTGAATGAAGTGGTGAGTCAGGCTTTGGCCGAGTTCCTGCTGGAAAACCCAACCGACGCCAAAATCATTTGCGGCAAGATCGTCGATGCTGCACGGGCACGTGAAGCGGCGCGTAAAGCGCGTGAAATTACCCGCCGTAAAGGTGTGCTTGATGGCCTTGGTTTGCCGGGTAAATTGGCCGATTGCCAAGAGAAAAACCCAGAATTGTCCGAACTGTATCTAGTCGAGGGTGATTCCGCCGGCGGCTCAGCCAAACAAGGCCGTGATCGCAAATTCCAAGCCATCTTGCCACTGAAAGGTAAGATCTTGAACGTAGAACGTGCGCGCTTTGATCGCATGTTGGCCAGCCAAGAGGTGGGTACGCTGATTACCGCGCTCGGTTGCGGCATTGGTAAAGACGATTTCAATATCGAAAAACTGCGCTACCACCGCATCATTATCATGACCGACGCGGACGTGGACGGCTCACACATTCGTACGCTGCTGTTGACCTTCTTCTACCGTCAACTGCCTGAGTTGGTGGAGCGTGGCTACATCTACATCGCCCAACCACCTTTGTTCAAAGTGAAGCAAGGCAAGCGCGAAACCTATCTGAAAGACGAGCAAGAACTGAAACAATACTTGCTGCGCGCCGCGATGGATGGCTCGGAGTTGCTGCCAAATGGCGCAGATCAGGCTGGCATTGCAGGTGAAGCGCTGGAAACCTTGGCGAAACAATATTTTGTCACCGAAGCGGTGATTGAGCGTGAAAGCCGCTTTATCGACCCGATGATTTTAAATGCAATGCTGGGCATGATGCCGATTAGCCTCGATGGCGAAGCGGCCGCGAATGATGCTGCCGAGCGTCTGGCAGCGGCGGTTAAGCATCCAGCGTTTACATTTAATGTTGAGCCGGTTGAAGCTGGGTATCAAATCCGAATCGCACGCCACTTGCACGGCGTGACCACGATGCAATACATCGACAACGACTTTGTCTTGTCGGGCGACTACGCGCAAATCAAGCGCATGGCCGAAATGCTTTTGGGTTTGATCGGTGAAAAAGCGGTCATTCGCCGTGGTGATCACGTACAGCCAGTGAAAAACTTCAAAGAAGCCCTCGACTGGTTGCTGGCCGAAGTTCGCCGCAATATGAGTATCCAGCGCTATAAAGGTCTGGGCGAGATGAACCCCGAGCAGTTGTGGGAAACCACAATGGACGTCACAGTGCGCCGGCTGCTCAAAGTCAACATTGGCGACGCGATTGCCGCCGACGAAGTGTTCACGACCTTGATGGGCGACCAAGTAGAACCGCGCCGTCATTTCATCGAACAAAATGCCTTGGTGGCGCGCAACCTCGATGTTTAAGTTGTTGTAGGATCCCATTAACTTCTAGATATTTCCCACTTTTCTAGATTTATGGGATCACAGGTTGACGCTAAAAAAGCCCCGAAAGGGGCTTTTTTATTGAGCCTTTGTTACCTCTATACAAAAGCACCGAAAAGCAGTTTTTAGCGCGCTGGCCGCTGCTGCAATTGTACTTATTGAGATCGAATTTTGTTGGGTATATTCGTAAAGAACTTGCTATTGAATGTCTTCATGAGGATACCCAAGCATCGAATGTAAAAATGCCCCGTAGCGAGCGGGGCATTTGGTTTTATTCCGCCGCGAGAACAATCTTGCCGCGGGCTTTGCCACTTTCGAGCAAAGCATGGGCGCGGAGCAGATTGGCTGCGTTGATGGGGCCGAAGTTGTCATTTACCGTGCTGCGAATCAAGCCGGCATCGACCAAGCTCGCCATTTCGTTGAGCAAGTGATGTTGCGCAATCATATCGCTGGTTTGGTACAGCGAGCGCGTGAACATCAATTCCCAGTGCAGCGATACGCTTTTGCGTTTGAGCTTGTTAATGTCGATCGGCGCGGGGTCGTCGATCAGGCCAAATTGCCCTTGCGGCGCAATGCTTTCAACGATTTGTGCAAAATGCGTGTCGGTTTGATTGAGGCTCACAATATGGCTGACCTGATCAAAACCGATGCGTTTGAGCTCTTCGCTAATGGGTTTGCTGTGATCAATTACATGATGCGCGCCTAGCTCTTTTACCCACGCTTGGGTTTCTGGCCGCGATGCCGTGGCGATGATGGTGACGCCGGTGAGCTGGCGCGCCAGTTGAATCATCACCGAGCCCACGCCACCTGCTGCGCCGATAATCAATAGTTGCTGATTTTTGCGTACGGTGTCTTTGGCGATTTTTTGCCGGTCAAACAGCATTTCCCACGCGGTAATGCTGGTTAGCGGCAGCGCGGCAGCGGCGGTAAAATCCAGCGTGCTCGGCATTTTGCCGACAATGCGCTCATCGACCAATTGCAGCTCGGCATTGCTGCCTTGCCGCGAAATATCCCCCGCATACCACACGCGATCTCCGGGCTGAAATAGCGTGACCTCAGGGCCGACGGCTTTGACTATGCCGGCGGCATCCCAACCAAGGATTTTCCATTCGCCCGCTGCGGCGCTGCCGCCTTGACGCACTTTGGTGTCGACGGGGTTAACCGAAATGGCTTTTACTTCCACCAAGACATCACGCCCAGTTGGGGTCGGATCGGCTAATTCAATATCTTGCAATGTGGCGCTTGCGCCCAGTGAATGAGCGGTCTGATAGGCAACGGCTTTCATAGAGTGATCTCCAAATGATGATTATTGATTGCTGCTATAGCTGGGGTAGTCGATGTAGCCGCGCTCATCACCACCAAAGAGCTGTGTTGGGTTTAAGGCGGCCAACGGTTCGCCTCGCGTCAAGCGGGCCACGAGGTCAGGGTTGGCGACAAAGGGGCGGCCAAATGCCACTAAGTCGGCGTAGCCCGCCGCGATGACTTCATGCGCTTTGCTGGCGGTATAGCCGCCGGCGACGATAATTTGCCCGCCAAAAACCTGGCGTAATTGCTGGCGAAACGGCGTTGGAATTTGCGGCGCGTCATCCCAATCGGCTTCAGATAGGTGCAGGTAGGCAATATTTAATTTATCAAGCAGGCTGGCTGCAGCCAAAATCGTTGGAATAATCTCGGGGCAATTCATGCCGCGCGCCGTGATAAACGGAGCCAGCCGCACACCTACACGCTCGGCGCCAATTTCATCCGCAATCGCTGTACTGATTTGTGCCAGTAAACGCAGGCGATTTTCGGTGCTGCCGCCGTATTCATCGCTGCGATGATTTGCGGTCGTGCGCAGAAATTGGTCGATCAAATAGCCATTGGCGCCGTGGATTTCAACACCATCAAAGCCTGCCGCCATTGCATTGATTGCACCTTGGCGAAAATCTTGCACGATGTCGGCAATTTCAGCGTGAGCCAGCTCGCGTGGCGTTGGGCAATCAACCATGCCGCCGACGCCATCGTCATTGACCACCCAAACTTGAGCTTGTGGATCGATTGCCGAAGGCGCAACAGGTAGCTCTCCGTCGTGAAATACGGGGTGCGACATCCGGCCGACGTGCCACAGCTGCAAAAAGATCCGCCCGCCAGCGGCGTGGACTGCATCCGTCACTTTTCGCCAGCCGGCAATTTGCGCATTGCTGTAAATGCCTGGCGTGAAGCTATAGCCTTGGCCTTGGCGCGAGATTTGCGTCGCTTCGGTGATGATCAGCCCCGCAGTGGCGCGCTGGGCATAATAGGTCGCCATCATGGCATTCGGAATATCACCGGGTTGCGTGGTGCGGCTGCGCGTCATCGGCGCCATGACGACGCGGTTCGGCAGGCGCAAATGGCGCATATTCAGTGGGTTGAATAACAAGCTCATCGTGTTCTCTCTGCAAGATGGTTTGGCCTTGGAGCACGTTGATCAGCGCTGCTTCAGGCTTGAGTCGATGCAGTTTGGCATCGGCTGCGGGACTGAATGCATTATTGGCGCTTTTATTTAATTGAGAAACCCGCTATTTTTAGAAATATTTTCAATAATTTGTTGAATATGGCGTGCTTGAAGTGGGTGGATGATGAAAATACTGCGCGAGTTAGAAATCTTTATTCGTACCGCCGAAACGGGCAGCTTGTCGGAGGCCGCGCGGCAGCTCGATTTAACGCCAGCGGCCACCAGCGCTGCGATTAAGCGGCTGGAGGCCGAGCTGAGTACCGCGCTGTTTGCCCGCTCAACGCGTAGTCTGCGTTTAACGCCAGCAGGGCAGCTATTTCTGGCGCATTGCCAGCCCGGCGTGCAAATGATTATGAATGCGTGCGAGTCGCTGCGCTTGGGGGAAGACACGCTGCGCGGCGTGCTGCAAATATCGCTGCCGTCTGATTTGGGGCGCAATATTGTGTTGCCGTGGCTCGACGAGTTTCAGGTGCGCTATCCGCAAGTGACATTGCGGGTGTCGATTTCAGATCGACTGGCCGATATTTATCGCGAGCAAGTGGATCTGGCTTTGCGCTACGGCAGCTTGCCAGATTCCAATATGGTGGCGATGCCGATTGCGCCCGACAATCGCCGCGTACTGTGCGCTTCCCCCGCGTATCTGGCGCAGCACGGCACGCCGCAGCATTTGAATGAGCTGAGCAAGCACAATTGCCTGTGTTTTATGCTCGGTGATTATGTTTATGATCGCTGGCGTTTTGACTGGCAAGGGCAAGAGGTTTCGATACAGGTTAGTGGTGATCGCGTGTCGCCCGATGGCGATGCCGTGCGGCGCTGGGCGGTGGCGGGGCGCGGTATTGCGTATAAATCAACACTGGATGTGATCGAGGATTTGGCGGCGGGCCGCTTGGTACGGCTTTGCCCTGACTGGCTGGGTGAGGCCGCGCCGCTCAATCTGCTGTGCGCAGATCGGCGCCAGATTAGCCCGGTGATTCAGGCCTTGCAGCAATTTTTGAATCAACGCTGCGACGCCCTGATGCACAGTTTGAATCAACAACGGGATGTAAAAATTTGCAAATAGACTAGGCCAGATCAGCTGGCTGGGTGATGATAAGTGATGTTTTTAATCTAATGATGTATGGGTATTGCTGTGTAGTCATTAGTTTGAATGGATTTTGCGTGCATACCCTGTAGATTCTATTTTTGATTGATCTTGTAGCTTGAGCGCCGCTATGTTTGCTTGCCGAATGTTACGTGAATATTCCACCTGCATTGGGTGGTAATCTGCCACAGCTTTGGTTTGTATTATTACGCTATTGTTCGATTTTGATTGCTGCTTATGCCAAGCGCATTGATTGCTGATTTGAATTCCTCCCTTTTCCGACTTGGAGTGCAAGATGTCTTTTTTATCGCCCGTAGCTAGCCTGTGGAAGCGACTTGGTATTGTGCGCTGGTTGCTGCTGATTGCTTTGGGCGTCGGCGCATACTTTATGTTCGGGCGCGAGAAAGTAGACCCTGCCAGCCAAGTGATTTCCAGTGCGGTGAAGCGTGGCGACGTGGAAGTCTCTGTGTTGGCCACGGGCAAAGTGGAAGCCGCCAAAACGGTCGATGTCGGCGCGCAGGCCTCGGGGCAGATCAAGCGTTTGGCGGTGCAGCTGGGTGATCGCGTTAAAAAAGGCGATTTGCTGGCCGAGATTGATCCTAGCGTGTCGCAAAATGATTTCGACGAAGCGCAAATGTCGATTGAAGGCTTGCAGGCACAATCGACCATCAAGCAATTGGCGCTTGACGATGCGCAGCAGGAATTAGCACGGCAAAAAACGATGATGGCGGGCGATGCAACGCCGCGTAAAGAGCTCGAATCGGCGGCCAATGCGGTCAAAATGCGTCAAGCTGAAATTCGCCAATTGGCCGCACAATTGCGTCAAGCCGAAATCAAATTGGCGACCGCCAAAACCAATCTGGGCTTCACGCGCATTGTGGCGCCGATGGATGGCATCGTGGCCTCGATTGCGGTGAAAGAAGGTCAGACTGTGAATGCGATTCAATCTGCACCTACGATTTTAACGCTGGCCGATATGGATACGATGAAGGTGCAGGCGCAAGTGGCCGAGGCCGATGTGGTGCGCCTCAAAGCCGGTACGCCGCTGTATTTCTCGGTGCTCGGCGCGCCTGAAACCAAGATCAAAGGGCAAGTTGCCAGCGTCGAGCCAACGCCGCAAACCATCAATAACGCGATTTTCTACAACGCGCACTTTTTTGTACCCAATCCGCAAGGTCTGCTGCGTTTGCAAATGACAGCGCAAGTGACCTTTATCTTGGCCGAGGCGCGCAATGTGCTGACGATTCCGGTGGGTGCCATCGGTAAAAAAGGCGCGAATGATCAATACAGCGTCAAAGTGCTCGATGCACAAGGGCAAATTCAAGACCGTAATGTGAGCATAGGCTTGCGCGGCAATATCGTGGCGGAAGTGAAATCGGGGCTTAAAGAAGGCGATCAAGTCGTGATTGCCAGCTCAATGGCGCTGGACACTTCGAAAAGTAAAAATCCACCCCCACCCGAGCCACGCTAATGACGACGCCAGTGATTGAATTAAGCGGGATTGGCCGAGTTTTTCCGGCGGGCGAACAGCAAATCCGTATTCTGGACGACATTAATATCGTCATTGAAGCGGGCGAAATGGTCGCAATTATCGGGCAATCGGGCTCGGGTAAATCGACGCTGATGAATATTCTGGGCGGGCTCGACAGCCCGTCGGAAGGCTCGTACCGATTTAATGGCCGCGAGGTCGGCGAGCTCGACGCCGATGAGCTGGCAACCCTGCGTCGTGACCATTTTGGTTTTATTTTCCAACGCTATCATCTACTCGGCGCGCTAAGCGCGACTGAAAACGTCGCCATGCCGGCGATTTACGCAGGTATGCCACTGATCGAGCGGCAAAAACGCGCTGCGATGTTATTGGGGCGTTTGGGCTTGGGCGAGCGACTTAATTATCGCCCGCGCCAGCTCTCCGGTGGCCAGCAGCAACGGGTATCGATTGCGCGCGCTTTGATGAATGGCGGCGAAGTCATTCTGGCTGATGAGCCAACCGGCGCGCTCGATTCGCGCAGCGGCGCTGATGTATTGCAGATTTTGAAAGAGCTGCACGAGCAAGGTCATACGGTGATATTGGTGACGCACGACGCCAAAGTGGCGGCGCAGGCCGATCGGATTATTGAAATTCGCGATGGCAAAATTATCTCGGATGTTTGCAATCTGGCGCGCGATGAAGAAGCGTTGCCAAATGATCCACCGCCACCAGCCCCGCATGACGCGACGCCGCAAGCGTTGATGGGGCGTTGGCGCGAAGCCTTTGCAATGGCATTTCGTGCGCTGCTGGCCAATCGGATGCGCAGCTTGCTGACGATGCTGGGCATCATTATCGGGATTGCCTCGGTGGTGTCGATTGTGGCGCTGGGCGACGGGATGGAAGAGTCGGTGCTGAAAAATTTCGCCAGCTTGGGCGTCAATAACCTCGATATTTTGCCGGGCACGGGTTTGGCCGATGACAAGGCGCAAAGTGTCACCTCGCTGCGCGAAGGCGATTTGGCACTGATTGCGACCGAGCCCTATGTGCAAGCAGTGACACCGATTACTGGGGCGGGTATGCGCGCACGATATAAGAATATCGACGCTTCCACGATGATACAGGGGGTGTCTCCGGCTTATTTCGATTTGCGCAATCAGGCGATGCAATTTGGTGTCGCGTTTAGCGACGAAGATGTCCGGCGCCAAGCGCAAGTGGCCGTGATCGGTGAGGACACCCGAAAAACCTTGTTTGGTACTGAGAGCGGGATCGGTGAGGTCATTTTGCTTGGCACGATGCCGGTGCAGGTGATCGGCGTGGCCGAGAAAAAATCGGGTGGCTTTGGTGGCGGCGAATCGCTGGATGTTTGGGTGCCCTATACCACGGCGGCAAGCCGCATGTTTGGCCAGCAACATTTCAGCCGCATCACGGTGCAAATCAAGCCGGATGTCCCGCTGAAGGCTGCCGAGACGGCTTTGCTGTCGCGCATGGAGCAATGGCACGGCAAAAAGGATATTTACACGCGCAATATGCAAGACATGATGGATTCGTTTCAAAGCACCGCCAATAGCATCAAGATGTTTCTAATGTTGATTGGCGTGATCTCGCTGGTCGTCGGTGGGATAGGCGTGATGAATATTATGTTGGTGTCGGTGACCGAGCGTACGCATGAAATCGGTATTCGCATGGCGGTAGGCGCGCGGCAATCGGATATTCGGATTCAATTTTTGATCGAGGCGATTGTGGTGTGTTTGCTCGGCGGCGCAATTGGTATTTCACTGTCGGCGCTGCTGGCTTGGGTAATCAATACGTTGATGAAAGATTTTCAAATGCTGTTCTCGCTGGGCTCGATCACCACGGCAGTGGTGTGCTCGACCGTCGTGGGCGTGATTTTTGGCTTTTTACCGGCGCGCCGTGCATCACAGCTCGCCCCGATCGAGGCGCTGGCACGCGAATAATGATGAAACCATTTCCGATGAAATTGCGCGTTTTTTCTCCACTCCTGCTGGCGGTGTTGGCCGCTTGCGCCTCACCAAGCTGGCAAGCGCCACCCGTGACGATGCCGGCGCAATGGCAGGCGTCGGCTACGGCCTCAGTCAGCGCTGCGGAATCGGTCAAAAGCGATCAGGCCTACTGGGCAGGGTTTGCCGACCCGCAGCTACTGGCTCTGCAAGCCAGCGCAAATGAGCGCAACGCCGATCTGGCGCTGGCCGCCATTCGCTTGCGAAAAGCGGGGTTTGCCGTCGATAAAAGTGGATTGGATCGCACGCCCAATGTATCGGCCAGCCTGAATAAAGGCGCTTCGTGGGCGCTAGACCCCACTCGCTATCGCGGCGAATCGGCTGGGGCGAATGTGGGCTTGTCTTGGGAAATTGACCTTTGGGGCAAGCTTGCTGACCAGCAGCAAGCTGCGCGCTGGCGCGAAAAAGCCAGTGTTGCCGAGCTAGAAGCCATGCGCCAAAGCGTAATGGCCAGCGTAGCGAGCAGTTATTGGACCATCGCACGTGATCAGGATGCGCTCAAACTGGCGCAAGATGATTTGCAACGCGCACAAAAGTCGCAGGCCATTGTTGAGCGCCGCTATCAGGCGGGGGTGGTATCGGGCTTGGATGTGACCCAAGCACGTAGCAGCACTTTGCAGCAGGAAAATAGCGTGAGTCAGGCGCAACTCAATCTAGCGAAAAGCCAATGGCAGCTCGGTTTATTGCTCGATCAGCCGCCCGAATCGACCGCCGCAACGCTGGGTGTATTGCCCAATGTGTATCCCGATATTCCAGCTGGCGTGCCTGCCGATGTGCTCAATCGTCGCCCCGATCTGGCAGCTGCCACCGCCAAGCTACAAGCGAGTTTTGCCGATCAACAGGCAACACGCAAAAGCTGGTATCCGACTTTATCGTTGACCGGTGGATTGGGGACAAGCAGCCAGCAATTGGCCAATTTTTTGCTTAATCCGATTGCGTCCTTGGGTGCTGGTTTGACGCTGCCGTTTATTCAATTTAATGAAATGGAATTGTCGAACAAAACCAATGTGGCCGATTACGAAGCGGCAGTGATTGAATATCGGCAAAAGCTGTATGTATCGCTGCAAGAAGTTGAAAATGCACTCGCGAGTTTGTCGCATCTGCGCAGCGAATTACCGCGCATGCAGGCTTTAGCTGATGAGACGCGCAAGGCCGAGCAGCAGACTCAGCTACGATATGAGGCTGGGGCCGTCGCATTTGATTCCGTATTGAATGCCCGCACCCGTCGGCAGGCCGCCGAACATGCTTTACTGCAACATCATTATCAGTTGGCGCTGGCCAATGTGGCGGTGTATAAGGCCTTGGGCGGTGCCCCAGTCGCAAAGCCACAAGCATGAGGTGTAGTCTCGTTCACTGAGAGTTTGATCCACTGCGCAGCTGAGCGCTGCGCCTGTTAATATCAGTTCAGCTTGTTAATCATCAGTCCAATTTACGGAGTTGTACATATGTTGTGGCCTGAAGCACTGGCTTTGATTCGCCGTAGTCGAAACTTAGCGCTAGCGAGTTTGTCAGCGCAGATGCCGGGTTATCCGCATGTGTCATGGTTGCCTATGGTCGCCGATGAAGCGGGGCGGCCGATGCTGGTGATGAGTCGCTTGGCTGAGCACACGCAAAATATCTTGCAAGATAGCAAAGTAAGTGTGCTGTTGCACGACGATGAGATGGCGTTGAACAAGGCCCGATTGACGATTCTGGGTGATTTGCAGCTTGTTGAGCCCGATCCGCTGCTCGCCGCGCGAATGGCGCGTTACAATCCTGAATTGGTCAGTTATCTTCAAATGAGTGATTTCTCTGTTTGGCGGCTTTGGCCACAGCGGGCGCGCTATATCGCTGGCTTTGGCAAAATGGGCTGGCTCGAAGGCGAGCGCTGGGAGTCGGAATTCGCATTGAGTTTGGCGCAAGAAGCGCAATTATTAAGTCAATACGCGCCGATGACCGCGCTAGAGCTGGTGGGCGTTGATGTTGCTGGCTGCGATATTCGGCGCGGTGACGTGCTGCAGCGGCATGAGTTTGCCGCTGTGTGTCGCCAAATGGATCAAGTGGCCGTATCGCTAGAACACATTACAAGGAATTTAGAAGCATGAGCACGCGGGTATTGTTTGTCGAAGATGATGCAGATTTGGCCGAACTGATCGGTGGCTTTTTGCGCTCGTTCGAGTTTTCTGTCGATGTGCTGGGCGATGGTCTGGGCGTCATTGATAGCGTTAAAGCCAACCCGCCCGAGCTGATCTTGCTCGATATCATGCTACCAGGTAAAGACGGCCTGACTTTGTGCCGTGAATTGCGTGAGTTTTATACTGGCCCGATTATCCTGCTGACTTCGCTCAATAGCGATATGAATCAGATTTTGGGCTTTGAAATCGGCGCGACCGATTACGTTGTGAAGACCACGCCGCCGTCAGTATTGCTTGCGCGGATTCGCGCCCATTTGCGCCATGTTGGCCAGAAGGGCGCGGATTTGCTGGCGATTGCGCCGCAGAAAGATCAATCGGTGCTCAATTTTGGCAAGTTGCAAATTGATATGCGCAATCGCAGCTCAAAATATCGCGGCCAGCCGATGGGCTTGTCGACCAGCGATTTTGATTTGCTGTGGGAGCTGGCCAGTCATGCGGGCGAGATTCTCAGCCGCGATCATTTGCTAAAAAAGCTGCGCGGCATTGAGTACGATGGGCTCGATCGCAGTATGGACGTGGCAATTTCGCGTTTGCGCAAAAAGCTCGATGATGATCCACTTGATCCGTTGAAAATCAAAACCATCCGTAATAAGGGGTATCTCTTTGCGGCCGATATCTGGTGGCAAGAAGAGTAAGGCGGCTTTGTCTGTGCGCTGCCATTGCAGTTCTCGGCAAAGCCGAGCCCTAGATTCAAAGTTGTCGTTTCCCGCCTCATGTTCTATTCCCACTCCCCCCGCCCTCTCCTTGAGAGGGGGCCTCGCTTCGCGAGTTGATGTGGCTCTGAATATGCTGGGGCTCCATGCTTGAAGTGAGTCTGTGATGCGTCAGGTCTTTATCCGATTTTATTTAACCGTTGTGCTGTGTTTTCTTGGCTCGTCTTTGCTGATCGGCGGCTTTTATAAGCAAATGATCGAGCGCACTAATCAGCGTTATTTGAGCGATATGTTTCTATCGACCGTATCGTTGATTGAAAAAGAGCTGGGCGATCTGCCGCCGTCGATGTGGCACGACGAAGCGTCGCGCTTGCGCGGCAAGCTGCCGGTGCCGGTTGAAATTGATTCGCTCGATGCTTATGTCTTGTCGGATGAAAATAAAGCTGCCTTGGCACGCGGCGATATTATCTTGTTGCAAGATCGTGGCTTGTATTTGCACCGGATTCATAAAACCCAACAAATGGTCGTGTTGGGGCCGATCTCATTTTTAGAGCACCTCGATGGCATTTCGTGGCCCGATATTTTGGCGCTGGTGCTGATGTGTTTGGCCTTGGGTGTGCCAACTTGGCTATGGTTGCGCCCGTTCTGGCGTGACTTGATTCAGGTGATTCGGCAAAGCCGGCGTTTGGGCGCGGGAGATTTTACGGTACGTGTTTCAGTTGACGATAGCTCACCGCTCGCCGCATTGGGGACCAACTTTAACCGCATGGCGCATGATGTTGAGGAGCTAACGGCCTCTCGACGCGCGATGATTGATGCGGTCTCGCATGATTTGCGCACGCCTTTGGCTCGCTTGCGCTATCGACTCGAAGCGATCAAAGCGGGCGCTAATAGCCAGACTCAGGTTGAAGGCATTGAGCGCGATCTGGGTCAAATCGATCAATTGATTGATGAATGGCTCACCATGTCTAGCCTTGATAGCCCACAACTGCGCATGGAAGTTCAGCCGCTTGAGATAGTGCCGTGGATACAGCGCTTGCTCAACGAATACACGCTCGATGGCCTTGAACCCACATTTGAAAATGCCAGCGGCGAGGCCAATCCGATGCTCGATGTGGATAGTTATTACTTCGGCCGGGCGGTGAGCAATCTGCTTTCGAATGCCCGGCGCTATGGCGGCAAGCAGATTCATCTGACGCTATTGTGGCAAGAAGGAACTGCATCGTTACATATTGATGATAATGGTGACGGCATCCCGGTCGAAGATCGCGCGCGTTTGCTGCAGCCCTTTACCCGCCTTGAGGGGTCTCGCAACAAAGCCACTGGCGGTTTTGGCCTTGGTTTAGCCATTGTGGCGATGATTATGCGCGGCCACGGTGGAGCAGTGAGTATTCATGATGCACCAGGTGGAGGGGCACGACTGAGTTTAACTTGGCCAACGGCAATGCGTTCCGCCGACTCATTGTAGTAAGGTGTAGTAAAGCTACGTACTTATCGTTACACGTCATCACCAAGCATATATCGCGCACCACCTAGCAACGACGCATAATCCGCTCCGTTAAAGTATTCCTATCGAATACCCTTATAAGAATTTTGGAGTTTAAAGATGAACAAGATCGTTGCTGGCGTTATCGCTGCCGTATTCGCTTCTGCTACTGCATTCGGCGTAGCTGCTGAAGCTTCTAAACCAGTTAAAGTTGAAAAACACGCGACTAAAAAAGCTTCTGGCGCTTCTGTAGCTTCTGCAGCACAAAAAGCCCAAGCTAAAAAAGCTTCAGCGGCTTCTGTAGCTTCTAAAGCTTCTGCGGCTCAGAAAGCACAAGCTAAGAAAGCTTCAGGTGCTTCTAAAGCTTCTGCAGCACAAAAAGCTCAAGCTAAAAAAGCTTCAGCTGCTTCTGTAGCTTCTAAAGCTTCTGCAGCTCAAAAAGCTCAAGCTAAGAAAGCTTCAGGTGCTTCTAAAGCATCTGCAGCACAAAAAGCTCAAGCTAAAAAAGCTTCAGCGGCTTCTGTAGCATCTAAAGCTTCTGCAGCTCAAAAAGCTCAAGCTAAAAAAGCTTCAGCTGCTTCTGTAGCATCTAAAGCTTCTGCAGCACAAAAAGCTCAAGCTAAAAAAGCTTCAGCTGCTTCTGTAGCATCTAAAGCTTCTGCTGCTCAAAAAGCTCAAGCTAAAAAAGCTTCAGCTGCTTCTGTAGCATCTAAAGCTTCTGCAGCTCAAAAAGCTCAAGCTAAAAAAGCTTCAGCTGCTTCTGTAGCATCTAAAGCTTCTGCGGCTCAAAAAGCACAAGCTAAGAAAGCTTCAGCTGCTTCTAAAGCTTCTGCTGCTCAAAAAGCACAAGCTAAGAAAGCTTCAGGCGCTTCTAAAGCTTCTGCTGCTCAAAAAGCACAATCTAAAAAAGCTTCAGGTGCTTCTAAAGCTTCTGCCGCTGCAGCTAAGTAATTCTTTACTTCGCTTCAAAGAAAAAGGACGGCTAGCCGTCCTTTTTTTATTGGGCGTAAAATACGCGCGCTAAATTAATGTGGTGATCTATGCGTTTGTTACTTGTTGGTCTGTTTTTGTTGTCATCCAGCCTTTATGCGGCCGAGCCCTCGGCGGCGCAAATTAAAAAAGAGCAGCAAGCGCTGTTTTTCGGCAAAGATGATCGAGTTGCAATCCCTGCACCCTATGCCGCGCCGTATGCCGCGATAGGCCAATTGGAAGTTAAATCAGGCGGCACATGTACTGCAACCCTGATTGCGCCCGATTTGGCGGTCACTGCGGCACATTGCTTTTTAATGTTGCCGCGCAAAGTGGATGCCGGGGTGTGGTTTAAAGCTGGTTTTCACAAAGGCGAATATCAAGCGCGCTATCAAGTGACAGGCCAAGTCTTTCTCCCCAAATTTAGAAAAGGGCTGAAATACAAAGGTGAAGACGTCTATATCCAGCCTTCTGCCGCACCGTATGATATTGCTGTGCTGCAGTTAAAGTTCAAAGACGGTCACGCGCCAGAACCAATGCATTTGTTTGCGGGTACTGAGCAAGAGCTAACACAAGCTTTGCATGAAACAAAATCGCTCGCTAATCAGGCGGGGTTTGCCGAAGATCACGATACGATTTTGACCGCTCACAATGGTTGCACGATCAGCAAATTACGTACGAATCGTACGATCTTCCATCGCTGCGATACCTTGTCGGGTGATTCTGGGTCGCCGATTTGGCTCGATTTGCCGACGGGGCCAACGCTGATTGCGGTGCAAAGCTCGGCGCCGGATTGGTTTAACCGCCATTTGGCCGATAATGTGGGTGTAACCGTTCTTCAATTGCCGCAATTGCCGCCCAAACCGAATAAGTAAGCGATACAATAGCCTGAGTTGATTAAGAATTTGATGGAAAGTCGGAAAATGGATATCCAAGCCCCAGCCAATATTCAAAGCTATATGCAAAACGTGGGCCGCCAAGCCCGCGCCGCGAGCCGTGCAATGGCCAAAGCCAGCACGGGCGCAAAAAATGCGGCATTGAACGCCATTGCCGATGCGATCGTGCGCGATGCAGCTAAATTGCTAGCTGCCAACAGCCGCGACATGGAGCAAGCGCGTGCGGATGGCCTGGAGCCGGCGATGCTCGATCGCTTGCAACTGACCGACAAAACCATCGCTACGATGGCGCAAGGCCTGCGCGAAATGGTGGCGCTGCCCGATCCGATCGGCAATATGGGTGATTTCAAATACCGCCCAAGCGGGATTCAGGTCGGCAAAATGCGCGTACCGCTGGGCGTGATCGGGATTATTTATGAGGCGCGTCCGAATGTAACGGCCGATGCGGCGGGGCTGTGCATCAAATCTGGCAATGCGACGATCTTGCGCGGTGGCCGCGAAGCGTTTCACTGCAATCAGGCGATTGCCGCTTGCGTGAAAGAAGGTTTGGCTGCGGCAGGTTTGCCAGAAACTGCGGTACAAATTATCGAAACGCCAGATCGAGCGGCGGTTGGTGAGCTGATTACGATGAGCGAATTTGTCGATGTCATCGTGCCTCGCGGTGGTAAGGGCTTGATCGAGCGCATTTCACGCGATGCTCGTGTGCCGGTAATCAAGCATCTGGACGGTATTTGCCATGTGTATATCGATGACGAAGCTGATCCAGCTAAGGCTATTCGCATTGCCGATAACGCCAAAACGCATCGTTACGCACCGTGCAATACGATGGAAACGCTGTTGGTGAATGAAAACGTCGCTGAGTTGATCTTGCCCGAAATTGCAGCGATCTACCGCAAAAAAGGCGTTGAGATGCGCGGTTGTGCTGCAACGCAAGCCATTTTGAAAGATGCGATTGCCGCGACTGAAGAAGATTGGCGCACCGAATATCTCGCTCCGATTATTGCTATTCGTGTGGTGGGCGACATTGATCAGGCGATGGATCACATTAATACCTATGGTAGCCACCATACTGATGCGATCGTCACCGAAAACTACACCAAAGCGCGCCAGTTCTTGCGCGAAGTCGATTCAGCCAGCGTGATGGTGAACGCCTCAACGCGCTTTGCCGATGGTTTCGAGTATGGTTTGGGCGCCGAAATCGGCATTTCAACCGACAAAATCCACGCCCGTGGCCCAGTTGGTTTGGAAGGGCTAACTAGCGAAAAATGGATTGTGCTCGGTGACGGCGAGGTGCGCGTTTAATGAGCGTGCCAGCCGAATTACTAGCTTTGCGCGAGCAAATTGATGCGCTCGATCAGCAGCTGTTTAGTGTGTTGGCCGAGCGTTTCAAAGTCACCGCGCAAGTTGGACAATTGAAAAAGCAATATCAATTACCGGCGCAAGATGTGACGCGCGAAACGCAGCAGTTGGAAAAAACGGCTGCTCGTGCCGCCCAAGCTGGGCTCGATCCAGAATTTGCGCAGCGTTTGCAGCGCCTGATTCTGGATGAAGTCGTATTGCAGCATCAGCGCTGCTAAATACTTGCTCCAATGCAGAAAATCGGCATTTTTGGCGGTACTTTTGACCCGATTCATTACGGGCATATCGAATTGGCGCGCTGTATGCGCGATCAATTGCAACTTGATGAAGTCCGGCTGATTCCGACTGGATTACCCCCGCATCGCGAGATGCCGCCGGTCAGCCCGCAGCAGCGCTTTGACTGGGTGAAGGCGGCAATTGTCGGTGAAACAGGCTTGATGGCCGATGATCGAGAAGTGCGACGTAATGGGTATTGCTACACAATCGACACCCTGATTGAACTTCAGCAAGATACCCCTGATGCATTGTTGGTGTGGCTAATCGGTGCTGATTCATGGCTGAATCTGAATCGCTGGCACCGTTGGCGCGAGTTGCTTGACATGGGGCACTTGCTGATTGCTGCGCGGCCAGACTATGCTTTTGAAGGGTTAAGCCCTGATTTATCAGAAGAATTTGCCCGTCGGTGCGTAATTGCCAACACCGATACGCTGTCTCGGGGTAAAATCAGCCTATTATCAAGCCCACTTATGCCTGTTTCGTCCACTTTAGTGCGGGAAATGCTCGCACGTGGGGAAGATGTTTCAGCACTCACCCCTGTTTGGCGACAACTAGAAAGCAGTGGGCTTTACCGTTTTTGAAGGAAATACAATGAATGAAACTTTGATCGCGATGCGCGATATTGCTGTCAACGCTTTGGAAGATATTAAAGCGAAAGAAATCCAAGTGCTCGATACAGCAAACCTGACTGATCTTTTTGAATGCATGATCGTCGCTACGGGCGACTCAAACCGCCAAGTTCGCGCTTTGGCGAACAATGTATCGGTTGACCTGAAAGCCAAAGGCTATGAAATCCTGAGCACCGAAGGCGAAGAAACGGGCGAGTGGGTATTGGTTGATGCCGGTAGCCTTGTCGTGCACGTGATGTTGCCAGCGGTACGCGATTACTACGATCTGGAGCAATTGTGGGGTGGCCAGAAGCCAACCTTCAATCCAATGGGCCGCGCATGGTCTGCAGCCAATACGGTTGATGAATAAACCGTTGGCTTGGTATTGAAATGGCGGCTCCGGCCGCCATTGCTATTTATCCATCGCCAATTGATTCAAACTCAAATCAATTTTGATCTATGGATATAGCCAAACAGTCTTTTTGAACGCGGAATTTATCCGTAAATTCCATCTCTATCTGATTTTTAGCATCGAAAGTCCACGCCATGAATACCTTGTCCGAAGCACGGCTGACGCATCTGAAGCAGCTTGAAGCCGAATCCATCCACATCATCCGTGAAGTGGCTGCCGAGTTTGAAAACCCTGTCATGTTGTACTCAATTGGTAAAGATTCAGCCGTGATGCTGCATTTGGCCAAAAAAGCCTTTGCACCGGGCAAGCCACCGTTCCCACTGATGCACGTGGATACGACGTGGAAATTCCAAGAGATGTACAAACTGCGTGAAAAGCAAAAAGCCGAAGGCTGGAATCTGATCACGCATGTGAATCAGGAAGGCGTGGCGGCAGGTATCAATCCGTTTACTGCGGGTTCGGCCAAGCACACTGACGTGATGAAAACTGAAGGCTTGAAACAGGCCTTGAACAAATACGGTTTTGACGCCGCATTTGGTGGCGCGCGCCGCGATGAAGAAAAATCACGCGCTAAAGAGCGTGTGTATTCATTCCGCGATAAAAACCATCGTTGGGACCCTAAAAACCAGCGTCCTGAGTTGTGGAACATCTACAACTCGAAAGTGGACAAAGGTGAGTCGATCCGCGTATTCCCGATTTCAAACTGGACCGAGCTCGATATCTGGCAATACATCTACCTCGAAAACATCGAAATCGTACCGCTGTATTTCTCGGCTGAGCGTGAAGTGGTCGATTACAACGGCACCACGGTAATGATCGACGACGATCGTATCCTGCAATACCTGACGCCAGAGCAAAAAGCGACGATCACCAAAAAATGGGTACGCTTCCGTACGCTGGGCTGCTACCCGCTGACCGGCGCGGTGGAATCTAAAGCGACGACGCTACCTGAAGTGATTCAGGAAATGCTGCTCGCAACCACGTCAGAACGCCAAGGTCGTGCCATTGACCATGATTCGAGTGGTTCGATGGAGAAGAAAAAAATGGAAGGCTACTTCTAAACACGCAGATTCGCTTGCTGCACGACTTCATGTCGGCGTTGTGCGCGCCTCGCAATCCGCATGGACTACATGTCCATTTACGGTTGCTGCGGTGCTGGCGCCTTGACCTGAAGCCGTTCGCGGCGCGACTGAGCGTGTTTGCGGTGAGTGGCTCGCAATGGCCTAAATGAAATGGATACTCGTAGGGTGGGTTAGGCCAAAGGCCGTAACCCACCATGGATACCGCCGTTTAAGACCGTTTCGTACGAATTTGTGAGATTGGAAGAAACCATGTCAAATCAATCAGAATTAATTGCCAGCGATATTCTGGCGTACCTCAAGCAGCACGAAAACAAAGACATGCTGCGCTTTATTACTTGCGGCAATGTCGATGATGGTAAATCGACTTTGATCGGCCGTTTGCTGCACGACTCAAAACTGATTTTCGACGATCACCTCGCGGCGATTCAGAAAGACAGTAAAAAATTTAACACCACCGACCAAGAAATCGACTTGGCCTTGCTGGTCGATGGCTTGCAAGCCGAGCGCGAGCAGGGCATTACGATTGACGTAGCGTATCGCTATTTCAGCACTGAAAAACGCAAATTCATCATTGCCGATTGCCCAGGCCACGAGCAATACACGCGCAATATGGCGACCGGTGCTTCTACGTCTGATCTGGCGATTATCCTGATCGACGCGCGTTACGGCGTACAAACCCAAACGCGTCGCCATAGCTTTATCGTGTCTTTGCTCGGTATCAAGCACGTGATCGTGGCCGTCAACAAAATGGACTTGGTTGATTTTTCTGAGGCACGCTACAACGAAATCCGCGCGCAATACCTTGAGTTTGCTAAAGACCTCACCATGACCGACATTCGCTTTGTGCCTTTGTCGGCGCTGCGTGGCGATAACGTGGTGAACGAGTCAGATAAAACGCCATGGTACGAAGGCGAGACGCTGATGGGCTTGCTTGAAAGCGTGCAAATCAATAAAGACGCCAAACTCGACGCTTTCCGTCTGCCAGTGCAGTACGTGAATCGCCCGAATCTCGATTTCCGTGGCTTCTGCGGCACGATTGCCGCTGGTCATGTCTTGCCAGGCGACGAAATCATCGCGCTGCCATCAGGCAAAAAATCAAAAGTCAAAGCGATTGTGACGTATGAAGGCGAGCAAACGGTCGCGTTCTCTGGCCAAGCGATTACGTTGACGCTGGAAGACGAAATCGATATCTCGCGTGGCGATATGATTGTTCGTGCGCAAGATGCGCAGCCGCACGTGGGTAGCGCATTTGACGCACACGTGGTGTGGATGAACGAAGCGCCGCTGACTATGGCTAAGGAGTATATCGTCAAACTCGGCGGTAAACAGTGCTTCGGGCGTGTTACCTCTATCCAGTATCGTATCGACGTGAATAGTTTGGAGCACCTGAATGTGTCTGAACTCAAGCTCAATGAAATCGCCTTGGTGCGTTTCGAGCTGACTGCGCCAATCGCCTACGACAAATACAGCGAATGCCGTGGCACGGGTAATCTGATCGTCATCGATCGCCTGAGCAACGCGACCATTGCCGCTGGCATGATCGTTGCGCCAGCCGAAGCGAGTTCCGGTGCCGCTGATTTGGACGAATTGAGCCGCCTGCGCGCATTTGAAGCCGATCTGAATGCACTGGTGCGCAAGCACTTCCCACATTGGGGCGCAAAAGATATTCGTGATTTGTTGAAGTAAGTTTCTTCAAAACACCAAAACGGCAGCTTAGGCTGCCGTTTTGTTTTGTGGCTAGTCCCACTCGCCAAGCGAGGCGCCCCTCAAGGAGGGGACGGGAGGGGTGGGAATACAACATAAAGGCTGTAAATATAAAGCTATGTTTCGTAGGCTCGGCTTTGCCGAGACTTGAAAAATGTAGTTTTCCGCTTTGTCAGCAGCCTGACGGCAGCTTAGGCTGCCGTTTTTTTATGCGTCGCACACTGATCGGAAGGTTTGTCGAGCGTGAATGCAGCTATTTTTGCAAATCTGCGGCTCAATGATGTAAACGGTAATCGTTTTAGCGGCACAATAGCGGGATTGAGATTTTTTGCGTCTGTGCTGTCACGCACTTTCGCTAATAGGTAAGTTAAGGATGAATCAAAACGTTTCTCGCGTGGTGTTACGCCTGAAAACCGCGCCCTTGGCCGTGCACGATTGGCTGGCGTTTGGCGCTGTGGGCGCTCCGTGTGGCCATGGTGAGGTCGGGCATGTGGTTGCGCCTTGGCCGCAAGCGCCGCAGCTCGACTTGGCGATCCCTGCGGCTTGGCTGACGGCGCATCGTATAGCTGTGCCCGCGGTGAACGAAAAGCAGCGATCACAATTGATTGCGCAAGCGCTGGAAGATCGCGTTTTGGGCAAATTGGCCGATTATCAATGGCAAGCCGAAGCGATCGTGGATGGCATCTGTACCGTCTGGGTGCTGGAAAACAGCAAAGTCGCGCAGCTCAAAGCATGGGCCGAGCAGCAGAATCTGGCGTTCAGCCGTTGGATCCCTGAGTTTTCCTTGTTGCCCGCGCAACAAGAGTCTGTATACGCGGATGCTGCGGAAGGCTTGATGGCGCGCTTGCAGGGCGATTGGGTGTGGCTGGGTGATGAAACCGAACTGCTGGCGCTGCCAAGTAGCGAGTCGGTGCAGCGTTTGGCAACTAAAGATTTAATTGCGCCAGCAAAAACGGCCGCGAGTTTTTATCGTGGTAAGTCGGGCGGGGTATCGTTGCAAATTAATTGGCTGGATTGGCGTTGGGCGATATACCTAGCTGGATTATGCGCTGTGGTGATGTTGCTCAGTATGATTTTGCAATGGCGCAGTCTCGCCAATCGCGAAAGCGCCTTGCGCCAAGAGATCCGCCAGACTTTTGCCAGCCTGTTTCCCGGTGTACCTATTGTCGATCCGATGTTGCAATGGCAAAGCCAGCAGCAGGCGGGGAAAAAAGGCGCTGCCGGTGGCGATGCGCTCGATTTGCTGTATCGCAGCGCGGCGCAGCTGGATGGAGAATTGGGCGTGGACAGCGTGAACGTGAAAGACAATAAAGTCCAACTCGTGTTGCCAGAAGCCAAATCGGCAGCGGTCTTGGCCAAGCTGGGCGCGCAAGGGATGAAAGTGCAAAGCAATAAATTGCCCGATGGGCGTATGAGTATCGAGGTGCAACCATGAGCGCCAAGACGCCGGCTTTCGTGTTGAAGGCGCAGCAATATTGGGCGGAGCGCAATCCGCGCGAGCGATTGATGCTGCAAATCTGGCTCAGTGCCGTACTGTTGGCCGCGCTGTATTTTGGCGTGTATTCGCCGCTTACCTCGCAGATCAAACGGCTTGAATTGACAGTGCCAAAGCTGGAAACCCAATTGATGGCGATGCGCGGTAGCAAAACCGATGTCGCCACGCTCAAACCGAATCAAGGTCAGCAAGATTTGCGCACCGCGACCTTTGCTGCGTTGTCGGCAAAAAAAATCAGCGCCGATGTGCGCTCGATTACGCCGACGCAAGTTGAATTGCGTACCAGCTTGCCCAGCGTGAATGACGCGCTGATTGTGGCAAGTGCGCTGCGCGGCGAAACGGCCGCCAAAATCAGCGCAATTCAGATTAAAACCGAAGCGCAGGGCGTGGCCTTGGTGATGATGTTGGAGCGCACATGAGTGTAAAAAGTAGCCTTGCGAAGAAAGTACTGCTGTGGGGTATTGGCCTGATTGCCTTATTAGTATTGATGTTGCTGCGTATGCCCGTTAATACGGCGCTGTGGTTTTTGCCCAATAATGTCTCGCTGGTGCAAGCCAGCGGTACATTGTGGGATGGGCGCGCCAGCGCAATTGGCTTGGAAGGCATTGTCTTGCAGCAAAATGTGGCGTGGCAATTTGAGCCCAAAGCCTTGCTTGGCGGCACTTTGGCCTGGCAAGTGCGCGGCGAGGCGATGAATACGCCCAGCCAAGCGCGTGCGGTAATCGGCTTGCGCGGCGTGGCCTTGGAAAATGTCGATCTGAGTTTGCCGCTGGAAGGTGTATTTCGTGCGATTCCCAAAATTGCCGCTTGGGGTTTGGGTGGACGAGCGCAATTGCGCAGCGCACATTTATCGAAAAATGTGGGCGATAGCGCCGAGCTAACGCTCGACCCGATTTTCAGCCAACTGGTGCCTGCGCTCACACCGATCACGGCCTTACGAGCGAACTTGAATATGGTGGAAGGTGGCGCGAAATGGACGATCCAGCCGGCCGGGGCGAGCGCGATTGCGGTCAATGGCAGCGGCGATTTGAGTTGGGCCGAGCAAGGCGCAGCGCATGGCGTGATTAAACTGCAACCGGATGAAAAAGTACGGCAACAGCTCGCGCCGCTATTGCTGCAAGTGCCTTCTACCAGCGAAGGTTACCAGCTGCAATTTTGACCGCCCGTTGCGTATTTGAATCCCCTAGCTTTACTAGGGGTATAATGCGAGCCTTGTAAAACTTGAATTTGGAAAAACCATGTCAAACGCACCCGCCTGTCCACAATGTACGCTGGAAAATACTTACCCTGATGGCGACAACTTCGTGTGCGCAGACTGTGGTTTTGAATGGCCACAAGGCGCAGCCGCCAAAGACGATGATGATGCGGATGCGGTGGTCAAAGATTCGGTGGGCAATGTCCTGGCCGATGGCGATGCCGTGGTGGTCATCAAAGATTTGAAGGTCAAAGGCTCGTCCATCGTGATTAAGCAAGGCACCAAGGTCAAAAGTATCCGCTTGGTGAGCGGCGGCGATCACGAAGTCGATTGCAAAACGGATGTTGGTAATTTCATGCTTAAAGCGGCATTTTTGCGTAAAGCCTAATGCCCATCGACCAAAGAAAAAACCGCCATTGACTGGCGGTTTTTTGCTTTCTGCCCGTGCTGCTGAGGCAAACTTCATTTTGCGGCGATGCACTGCCAGTAAGTCAACGGTTACCAACAAATTGAGGGGAGCTCATTAATGCGCTGTGTGCCAAGGCTTGGTTGATCCTTCGCTTAATTACCTCGCGTCACCCGCAGCATTTCCTCGATACTCGTTACGCCTTCCAACACTCGCTGTGCCGCATCTTGGCGCAAGCTGTGCATGCCCAAGTTTTCAGCGTGAGTGCGGATGTCTTGCTCGTTGGCCGAGTTGTGAATCTGGCCGCGCATCGCTTCATCGACGATCAATAGCTCATGAATGCCAGTACGGCCACGGTAGCCAGTATTGGCGCAGGCGGGGCAGCCGACGGGGCGATACAGTGTGATACTGCCGTTTGTATTGCTGCCAAGTTCAGCTATTTCTTCATCTGTGGCGCTATACCCCTGCTTGCAGCTGGGGCAAAGCGTACGCACTAAGCGTTGCGCCAGCACGCCAATGGTTGAGGAGGCGAGCAAAAATGGCTCGATGCCCATATCAACTAGCCGCGTGATCGCGCTGCTCGCATCATTGGTGTGCAGCGTGGCGAGTACCAAGTGGCCTGTGAGAGAAGCCTGCACGGCGATTTGCGCGGTTTCTAGGTCGCGAATCTCACCGATCATGATCACGTCTGGGTCTTGGCGCAGAATCGCGCGCAAGGCGCGGGCAAAGCTCATGTCGATGCGCGGGTTGACCTGTGTTTGGCCGATGCCGTCGAGGTCGTACTCGATCGGGTCTTCCACCGTCATGATATTGCTGTTTTTAGCGTCCATGCTGCCGAGTGCCGCGTACAGCGTGGTCGTTTTACCCGAGCCCGTTGGGCCAGTGACCAGCACAATGCCGTGCGGGGCGGCGAGTAATCCGTTCAATTCATTCAGCGTTTTTTCGCCCATGCCCAGTTTGACTAGTTGCAAGCGACCCGCTGATTTATCCAGCAAACGCAGTACGGCTCGCTCGCCATGACCGGTGGGCAGCGTTGAAACGCGCACATCGACCGGGCGACCCGCGATGCGCAGATTGATACGACCGTCTTGCGGCAAGCGTTTTTCGGCGATGTCGAGGCCGGCCATGACTTTGATGCGCGACACTAGCGCGGCGTGTAGTGCGCGGTTGGGCTCGATAACGTCGCGTAAGGTGCCATCAACACGATAGCGCACGACCGAGCGCGTTTCGAATGGCTCGATATGCACGTCGGAAGCATTTTCGCGCAAGGCTTCGGTGAAAATGGCGTTGATCAAGCGAATTACGGGCGATGATTCTTCCGCTTCCATCAAATCTGACACTTCGGGCATGTCTTGCACCAGCCGCGCCAGATCGGCCGATTCCTCGATGTCGTCGACCATATTGGCCGCGCCACCTTGGCTACCGCCGCCAAAGGTTTGGTTGAGCAAGGCGTCAAATTCGGCCTCGCTGACGACTTGCAGGCGGGCTTGGCCGAGTTTGCGGCGCAATTCACCCATCGCCGCCATGCTGCCGCCATGGCGGAAATACAGCGGCGTCAGACCATCTTGTTCTTCACCATCCAAAACGCCAAATTCGCGGGCATAGCTATAGCTAACTAAATGATTGGCCATCTTATTTCTGCGCGGGTTTCACTGCTGTGGCAGCGGGTGTAGCGGTGTCGGGCGCAACAGTAGGGGCGGGTTGGCTTGAATACACCGACAAACCTTGCTCCGGTAAATTGGCGGGCAATTGCACTTTAGGCATATCTTGCAAGAACCAATGATCGCCGACTTTATAGTCGCCTTGCTGCTTGCGCAGATATTGGTATCTATCGTTGGTGAGCAGTGAATTCGCTTGCGTGTCTTTGATCAAGACGGGGCGCAGGAAGACCATCAGATTCACTTTTTCCCATTTACGATTTTCATATTTGAATAGCTCGCCAAGGAGTGGAATGTCGCCCAAGCCCGGTACCTGATTGCCTGCGTTGGAGAGGCGATCTTCGATCAAGCCACCCAACACGACGATCTGGCCGTCATCGACCAATACTTTGGTTTCAATCGTGCGCTGCTTGGTGGCCAGGCCATTGCCTTGCGTATTGACCGTGTTATCGATGCTGGAGACTTCTTGGTACACCGTCATCGTAATGATGCCGCCTTCCGATACTTGCGGACGGACGCGCAATTTAATACCGATGTCTTTGCGCTCGACCGTGGTAAATGGATTGGGGTTGCTGCCGGTGGAAGACTGCGTACCGGTCACAATCGGAATATTCTGGCCAACGGTGATTTTGGCTTCTTCATTATCGAGCATCAGCAAATTGGGGGTCGATAACACATTGCCGTTGCCGCTACTTTGCAGGGCTGATGCAATCAAGCCCAATGATGCTGAGCCATCCCGTGGATCGCCATTGAATAGACCCATCGTCAGCCCCATCGGAATACCAGCAGGGGTTTTATTGATGATATTGGTGATGACATTGCCCAGTGTATTGCTGCCTGTCGACAAATTGGCCACGCCAGCAGCGCCAATTTTGTTATTGCCGCCACCGACAATCCACTGAAAACCAAATTCAGATAATTTGGATAAATTTACCTCGGCGATCATTGCCTCAACATAAATCTGATTGCGGCGAACGTCGAGCTTATCGATCACGGCGCGCAGATTGTTGTAGACATTCTGCGGGGCAGTGATGATCAAGGAGTTGGTCACACTGTCGGCCTGCACGCGCACAGTCGCGCCCGCCACTTGTACGGTGGTTGCGGTAGATGTGCTGCTTGTTCCATTGTTGGTGAGCGGTGCTGATGTGGCATTGAGCGTATTGGCAATCGTGCTGCTCGGGTTGCTACTCAGATTGGTCGTCGTATTTGAAGCCGTACTTGAGTTGTCGTCTTGACCAGTGAGCAAGCCTTTTAGCGTTGCCGCCAATTTGGTCGCTTCGGCATTGCGCAGGTAAATGACATTGATGGTGCTGTCGTTTGTTGCGGCTTCATCCAGTTGGCTAATTAGATTACGTAATTGGGAGGTTTGCGCGGCATTGAGTGCGCGGATCATCAAGCGATTGCCGCGTGGGTCGGGTACGACAATCGAGCGACGTACGCCATCTGGCGTCGGCAAGGCACTGGCTGAGTTTTGTACGCTCACTTCCGGCATCAGGCGGGCAATATTCTGCGCTACGTCGAGCGCTGAAGCATGCAGCAGCTTAATCGTAAAAATTTCGCTGTTTTTGGGCTGATCGATATTGTCGATAATGCGCGCCAGACGGCGGACATTGTCGGCATAATCGGTGATCACAATGGTATTGCTGCTACCCGATTGATACGCGCTGATCAGGCTATTGGGCGAGGCGAGCGGGCGCAGCATTGTCGACATCTGGTTGGCGCTTTCATTATTCAGATTAAAAATCTGCGTAATGATTTGCTCACCGCTGGCATTTTCGCCGCGCACGAGGGTTTTATTGCTCAGCGCCTTGCTGTCGGCTTCTGGCTGAATCTTGATCACGCCATTACTCTGAATGGTGCTGTAACCGGCTTGGCGCAATGCCGATTGCAAAATCGGATACACCAAATCTTTGCTCACCGGCTGCGTCGAGACAATATTGATCGTGCCTTTGACCCGTGGATCGACGATGAAATTTTTTCCGCTAATCAGGCTAATGGCTTTCACCGTGGTTTCGATGTCGGAATTAACAAAATTCAACATGACTTTTTCATCGCTGCCAGCGGCAAAGGCGGCGTTGAAAAGAAGGGTGCTCAACAGAGAGCCAATTAGAGCTTGCTTGAGGATTTTCATGGATTCACGGTATAGCTAATGGTGTGCTGTTGATCTTGGCGCGTAATCATCACCGATAATTGGCTTTGTTGACTAAACGCAGCGTACAGCAGGGATAAATCGTCGAGTTTGTTGAGTGGGCGACCATTCACTGCTTTGATAATGTCGCCATCGCGCAGCTGTAAAACCTGCGCCAATTGTTGCTGGCTGGCCTGCTCAACGGCAATGCCGCCCGCTGCGCTGGTGCCAAGGCCTTTGCTCCAGTTGGCCAGATTGCCGCCTTGCAGCACACCTGTGAGCTGGCCACGTGTTAAGGTAATCGCACTGGTACTTGTCGTTGCATTGGCTGCTGGGGCTAAAGTACTCACCTTGGGTAATGAGCCAGGCTCATAGTCTGCTGCTGGCTGTGCAGCTATACCCGATGCTTTGAGGTAAACCTTGCGCTGACTGCCATTGGCGTCAATGACAATATGATCTCGATTGGCTGCGATCAGCTTGCCATAGCTACCCACATCACCGCCCAATTTGACGGCTATGGCGCTGGCTTCAACGCCTTCAATAATCGCTACACCGTTACTGCCCGAAATCAGCGCTTTGAGCGATAGCGTCGATGCTTCAGCGGCGACGCTTTGGCCCGCTTGAAATAAGCGGCTCACTGCGGCAGGGTCAAAACTACTTTTACTCGGCGCTTCTTGCGCTAGACGCAGTGCGCGCGCCTGATTGCTCGGAGCAATGATTTGCCATAACAAGCCTGCGAGCAGCCAAAGCAAAAGCAGGCCAAGGCCGATCTGCACCAGATGCGCGAGCTGCTTGGGATGAAAGGTGGGTCTAAATTGCATAATCTCTTTGGTGAATGCCCCTGATTGCCGTCGGGGTAACGGTCTCGCTTAATCGGCTTGAACAAATTTGTAATCAGCAACAGGCAGTACATGTAATATTGCACTGATTTTGCCATAGAATAACCGCATTGAAGCACAGTTACATGACTTCTATTGTTTCAAGTCGGGTGATGTACGACAAACTGCAATTATTTTGACGACATAATGTCATTCTTGCCTCTTTTAAGAAAAATATCCTGTGAGTGCATTTCGATATCAAGCCGTTTCCGCTGCCGGCGGTAAGCCACAATCGGGTCAGATTGACGCCGAATCGGCGCGGCACGCGCGTAGCTTGTTGCGCGAGCAAGGCCTACATGTGTTGCAGCTCGACGCCGCGACGGGCGAAGCAACGGCTGCGCAAAAAATCCGCTTCTCCAGCCCGCAACTCGCGACCTTAACGCGGCAGTTTTCCGCTTTACTCGACGCCGGGCTGACGATCGATGAATTACTCGTTGTGCTGGCCGAGCAGGCCGATCAGGCCAAAACGCAACAGATTTTGGCCGGACTGCGCCGCGACGTAATGGCGGGGATGCCGCTGTCGAACGCGATGGATCAATTCCCGCGCGTTTTCCCCTTGCTGTATCGCACCTTGGTGAAGGCGGGCGAGGAGTCGGGCAAGCTCGCTGGCGTGATGCAACGCCTTGCTGATTATCTGGAAGCGCGGGGCGAGCTTAATACCAAAATCGCACTGGCCTTTATTTATCCTGCAGTGGTGATGTTTGTCTCGGCCTTGGTGATTTTGGGTATGCTCACTTGGGTTGTGCCGCAGATGGTGCAAGTGTTCGAATCGGCCAAGCAAACGCTGCCGCTGCTGACGCGCGCATTATTGTGGACCAGCGCGGCGGTCAAAACTGCCGGTATTTGGGTCGCGCTGGCGCTGGCATTGGCGGGCGTGGCGGCGTTTTATGCCTTAAAAAAGCCCGATGTGAAATTACGTTTTCATCGTTGGCGTTTAACATGGCCGATGCTGGGCTATCTGGATCGGCTCGCTAACACCGCGCGATTTGCCAGTACTTTGGCGATTTTGGTCGGTAGCGGCGTGCCACTGCTTAAATCACTCGATGCCGCCGAAGGCGTGATGAGCAATCTGCAATTACAAGGTGCCGTTGGCGAAGTGGCGGGGCAAGTGCGCGAAGGTGTTGGCTTGGCGCGCGCGATGAAAGCGGCCAATGAATTCCCGCCGCTGTTGCTCCATCTGGTGTCCAGCGGTGAAGCAACAGGGCGTTTGGCCAATATGCTTGATCGCGCGTCGATTGAGCAAACCAAAGAGCTAGATCGTAAAGTCACCGCCTTCACTAGCCTGCTCGGTCCCTTGATGGTCTTGGTGATGGGCGGGGTGGTGATGTTGATTGTGTTGGCGATCTTATTGCCCGTGTTCGAAATGAATCAGCTTGTGAAGTAGGATGCAATAAACGAAGTGCATTGCACCGAGTGGCTAGTGGTGCAATGCGTTTCACTTATTGCACCCTACAAGTATTGCGCTGAATGTTAATTAAATTATGATATTTGGGGCTATACCCCTGTGGAGTAAGTATGAAAAAGAACCGTGGTTTTACCTTAATTGAGATTTTGGTCGTTGTGTCGATTCTGGCAATTTTGGGCGCCTTGATCGTACCTAAAATCATGAATCGCCCGAACGAAGCGCGCATTGTCGCGGCCAAGCAAGATGTGTCGGCAATTATGGCTGCGCTGAAATTGTATAAGCTCGATAACGGTCGCTACCCAACGACCGAACAAGGCCTCAAAGCCCTGATCGAAAAACCACAAGCCGCGCCAGTACCGAATAACTGGAAATCGGGCGGCTACCTCGAAAAAGCACCGAAAGACCCTTGGGGCGCAGATTATGTGTATCTGAACCCGGGCGCGCATGGTGAGATTGATGTGTTGAGCTACGGGCCGGAAGGGCAGGCGGGGGCGGATAATCCAGAAAACCTCATCGGCTCGTGGCAGCAATAAAACAGCGGCTGCGAAGTCCGATGGCTGCGTTAGAAAATCACTCAAAATCCTCATGTACTGCAGTACATTCCGGTTTTTCGCGATTTTCTGCCTTGCCCTCGAACTTCTCGCTCGCTGTTTGCACGGTATGAGTTCGGTAGGTCGAATTAACCGAAGGCCTTATCCGACAGCGAGTGATGCTCGAAGCCTGATAACGCTGCGCTCATCCAGCCTACTTCGCTGTTCGTTTTATTCGAAAAAGAGTGCGATGTTTCAGATTGGGGCTTGAATTCCCGTGTAGCGAAAACCGAGGTGAGGAGGGAGACAAACGGCTTGATCGTTTGGCTCACGACGAGCAGAGGCTTGGCGCGGAGCGCTTTTCGCCCGGGTCGCCTTTCTTTCCCCACTTTCTTTGGCGAAGCAAAGAAAGTGGGTGCCGCGGCGCATAGCCGCCAATCCAAGCTCCGGCTTACCCTATTGAATTTATTTACAGAGAGATTTTTGAAAAACCGACTTCCTCATTCGGGCTTCACGCTGCTCGAAATCCTCGTCGTCACCGCGATCATCATGATCGTGACGAGCTTTGTTGCGTTCAAATTTAATCGCGGCAGCGGCGCGCCTGAGGCGGCGGAGCGGCTGGTGCTGCAATTTGAAGCGGCACGCGATGAGGCGATTGCCAAAGGTCGCGTGATTGGCTGGTCGAGCGACGGTGCGGGGTATCAATTCTGGTTGCAAAACGAGCGGCTGGAGTGGGAGCCTATTCAAAATAACGACGCCTTGCGCAATACGCGTTTGGGCGAGGGTGTGCAAATCAGCTCGCAATTTGTTAATCAACAGCAGCGCCCCTTGGGCGAGCGCGTGTTGTTTCCCAGTGATGGCGTGATCGAGCCATTTCAGATTCAAATTGTCGCCGGTGAGCAAAAGCTGCGCGTCGGGGGTGATGTGATGGGGCGTTTTGCGCTGCTGGATTTTGATGCCAGTGCCACCGCCAAGGTGTCGCCATGAAACGGCAGCAAGGTTTTACGCTGATTGAAGTGTTGATTGCGCTGGCCGTGCTGGGCATTACGCTGGCGGCCGCCGCGCGTCTGGTGATGAGTAGCACCGACACGCTGATCGACTATCGCACGCGCACGTTGGCGAGCTGGGTGGCGAGCAATTTGGTCAATCAACAACTGGCGATGCGCGGCTTTCCCGAAACCGGCGCGACGCAAGGCAATGTGACGCAAGGCGGCGAGAATTTCATTTACCGCATGAATGTCAGCCCGACGCCCAATTACAGTTTTCGGCGGATTGAGCTGGCGGTATCGAGTGTGGATAAGCCCGATTACGTACTGGCTTTGCAGGTGTTTTATGCTGCGAAGACGGAGTAATGGTATGAGGGCTTTGATTTTATTGGCTTGTGGCCAAATACATATCAATGTTTTGAGTTGTGCTCAAAATGTGCTGAGTATTTTAAGCGCCTTTGGCGCGATATGCATGAGTGCGCGTTCTGCCGCGCAGGCAGGTTGGGGGCTTTGCTTCTCCAAAGCCCCCAACACCCCAAAGGAGCCCCGAGGCGCGATCGGCTCCGCCGTTCCCTCTCTCGTCGCGAGCCTAGGGTCTCGCTCCTCACTCGGCTCGCTTGGACGGGAATTTAAGCCCCAGAACAGAGATCAAGTTTCAAATTGTTTAATAGGTATATCAATAAAGTCCTTTATTTTCTTTGTTTTTAAGGCAATACCTAGTGGTGTATATGACGCGATGCTGGTGCAGGGGCTTGAATTCCCGTTAAAGCGAACACCGAGTGAGGCGCGAGACGAACAGTTTTATCGTTTGGCTCGCAACGAGAGAGGGAACGGCGGAGCCGGGTTCGCCTCGGGGCTCCTTTGGGGTGTTGGGGGCTTTGGAGAAGCAAAGCCCCCTTCCTGCTCGCGCGGCGGAACGCGCACCCAAATTGAGCGGCTTAGCCGCATAAATGAAGGCTTTACGTTGCTTGAAGTCCTCGTCGCTTTGGCGATTTTTGCAATCATGAGTCTGATTACCTATCGCGGCGTGACGATGGTGATTGATACGCGCATCGCGGTGGTGAGTGAAACGGCGTATTGGCGCGAGCTGACGCTGGCGTTTGAGCGGATAGAAAGTGATTTATCGCAATTGGCGCCGCGCCCGTGGCGTGATGGCGCGGGGCAAATGCAGTCGCCGCTGCGCAGTGTGAGTAGCGCCGCCGCGCCGACGGGTTTGGAATTTGTGCGCTTTGATGCCAATCGCGCACCGCTGCATGGCATTTATGAATGCCGTGATCAGCAATTATTGCTCAAGCTCTATCCTCAGCCCGATTTGCGCGAGGGCATTGAGCCGGTGACACATCAATTATTGAAAAACTTGAGTCAGTGCGAGCTGGCGTTTATGGACGAGAAAAATCAGTGGCTGCCGACGTGGACGCAGTCTAGCCGCCCGCGGGCGATTCGGATTCGTTTGGCGATGCAGCAGCACAATGGCATGTATGAACGGATCTTTTTAATTCCATGAGCGCGGCTAAAACATCACTTTTGCGTCAAAGCGGTGTCGCGATTATTGCGGTGCTGATGGTGGCGGCCTTGGTGGCGTCGATTGCGGGCTTGCTCATGCTGCGTCAGCAGCGCGCTTTGCAGCAACTCGAAATCCGCAAAGACACCGCCGAGGCGCGTGCGGCGACGTGGTCGGTATTGCAATTGGTGCGCCTGACTTTGCGCGACGATGCCCGCCAGGGCGAGCCCGATCATTTGCTCAAACCTTGGGCGATACCGATTCCGGAAATCAAGGTTGAAAACGGCGCATTAAGCGGCCGCTTGGTCGAGCTCAATGGCCGTTTTAATGTGAATAATCTGATCACCAGCGACGGCCAGCTCGATATGGCTGCGCTGGCAGCGTATCGACAGTTGATGATCAATCTGTCGCTTTCGCCCAATTTGGCTGATGGCTTACAAAAATATTTGACTGAACACGCGCTGAAAACCGGTGACAAGGTCAAACTGCAGCCCCTACTTGATTTGACGGAGCTGGCCAATGTGGCGGGCTATGACGCAGCGACGCTGCGCAATTTGGAAGCCAATGTCGTGGCCTTGCCGGTGAGTACGCCGCTAAATGTCAATTTTGTCTCGGCCGAAGTGTTGGCCGCTTGGATGCCTAAGCTTGGGGTATCGGGTGCAGAGCAAGCTTTATCAAGGCGTAGGAGTAAATACTTCGCTAGTGTCGATGACTTTGTTGCCCTGCTCCCAACTGAGCGTCAGGCAGAAGTGCCGCGTCAATTGCTGGCAGTGAAAAGCAGCTATTTTTGGGCCGATATGGGCGCTCGTTTTGGCTCGGTGTTTATGCAGCATCGCGCGCTACTTGATCGCTCCAAAGCTGAACTGCCGACTGTGCTGTGGCTACGTCGTAGTTATTAGGCAATAAAACGATCGTTTTCGCTCTTTTGTCGCAATTGTCATCAATAGCCTCTAAAATTCGCCCCTCAAGCCGTTCTAGCTTGGTTTATTCCGCCCACCACTGTGAGTTGATTTATGTTGAAAAAGTCTATTTGCTGCGCCTTGCTGGCTGCTGCGCCCCTATTCGCCCACGCAGCGGGTACCGAGTTTAGCTATGCTGTTACGCCAGTGTATGTACCAGACTTCAACCTCGACTCAGGCGGTAAAGCCAGCGCGACATGGGTTCTGGGCTCAGTGGGCGCGAAAACCCAGCTTGATCCGCAGCAAAGCTTGGGTGTGACGCTTAAAGCGGCTCGTCAGAATTGGTCATTTGAAAACCCGCAAGCATGGGGCGGTGTGACGCCATGGGGCAATTTGAATCGCTTTGATATTAGTTTGCCTTATACCTATGCCACGCAATCGGGCTGGTTATTCTCGGTGGCGCCCAATGTGCAATACGCTGGTGAAACTGGCGCCGATCAAGGCGAGAGCATGAGCTATGGCGCAACTGCATTTGCTGCCAAGTTTATCTCGCCGGGCTTGATGCTGGGCTTGGGTCTGGGCGCTTGGACTGGGCTGGAAGAAGCGCAAGTCTTTCCATTTTTGATTGTGAATTGGCAAATTACCGATGCCTTGCGTTTGGGAAACCCATTTGTCGCCAGCCCAGCTGGCCCGGCAGGTTTGGAATTAGCTTGGAAAGTCGCGCCACAAGTTGAATTGGCGGCTGGCGGCACATGGCGCAGCTACCAAACGCGCCTCGCGACGAATAATAAAGTCGCAGCCAATGGCGTATTGGAGGACAACTCAATTCCATTGTTTGTCCGTGGCTCATACACCGTGAGCAAAGCGGTGCGCTTTGATGCCTATGTCGGTAGCGCTGTGTCGGGCGAGTTTATTATTTACAACCAGAATGGTCAGAAAATCAGCACCGAAAAACACGATGCAATGCCATTTGTGTCGCTGAGTATGTCAGGCTCGTTCTAAGCAACGCCTTGATTAAAAAAAGCCCCTGTATGTGACAGGGGCTTTTGTTTTTTTAGTGCCTCAGTTTAGACCAGCTTTACGTCCACCACGCCCGATTGCACTTGCAGGCGGGTTTCTTTGCTCAGCACGGTGGCGGGCAATTGGCCATTTTGCAGTAAATTGACTTTGCGGAACGTGCAGTTGAGCGCGTCTGGGGTGACGGTGACGACCGCGTAACCTTGCGCATCGGTATCGGCATAACGAATCCACGGGTTGTTAATCGGGCCTTTGCCGGTGGCCTGATCAGCGAATGGATTCAGGAATGGCACGATTTGCGCGGCAGGCACTTGCGTTGGCGAAATGCTCATTTTTTCAGCAATCGATTTGGCTACCAAGGCATACAGCGTTTGCGCCGCAACCGACAAGCCTTTGGCCGCCAAATTAGCGATCAAGCCCGCAATGGTCTTACCCAATTCGCCGCCGAGCAAATCATTAAAGGTATTAACCTCGGCTTTGCTCAGATTGGCCGTGGGCAGAAAGGCAGCCGCGGGCACTAAACCTGCGGCAACTGCGCCGCCAACGGCTGCTTTGATAGCTGCGCTGTCGTTCAGATTGCTCACGCCTGCCTTTTGCGCAATGGCAATGCTGAGCATTTGAATCGCGATTTGTTCCGCGCCCGCGTCGCTGCTAAAGACCAAAGGCTGCGAGCTGGCCAAAGCGGGGTCACGTACCGAGCTGGCAAAATAATGGTAGAACGAATCACTACTGATGCCGGCCGTCACCAAATCGACTAAGGCTGGCGTATTTTGGCTGTAATCGGCGTGTGCAACGCCAGCGTAGAAGCTGTGAATATCGCCCGTAACGGCCACGACATTTTTAATGCTATTGCTACGAATAAAATTGAGCAGGTCGCTGCGCTCGGCGTTAAAGCCATCCCACTGATCGGCATTGAGCACGAAATCCTGCTGCATCGCGACGGGTACGCCAGCGAGCTTGCGCGCATCCAGCCGCATTTTCAGCAAAGACACCTCATTGCCCCAGACCTTCCAATTGGCGGGAGATGACTTGAGCGTGGTTTTCCACCAATCACGTTGTGGTTTGCCCAAAATCGACACCAGCGCCAACTCGTCGCCCGCGGCTTTGCCTGCGGCCATTTTTTGCGCTTCAGCGCCAGCCAGAATATTGCTGGGCACTAGGTAACGACTGCCAACCGAGCTGCCAGCGGCGGCTTCGGGGATGATGTGATCGGCGCGATACAGGCGCTCGTCGGTCATCACCAAATGCAGCAATTTGCCGAATTGGAAATCGCGATACAGGCGCACGGTTTGAAAGCCCGTCGCTTTGGCATCAAACACCACGTCGGCCGGCATAAATTCATACCACGCCTGATTGGCCGAACGGCGTCGGGTGGTTTCGTGTTTATTATCACCGCCGGTTTTGGCGTCATACGTGCCATTGTCGTAGGTCGTTGCATCGCCCCAGCAATCATCGGAAAACTCGTGGTCATCCCAGATCGCGATCATGGCAAAGCGGGCGTGAACTTGTTGCAGGCGCGGGTCGCTACGGTATTGCTTATACAGTGCGCGGTAGTCGGCCAGTGTATTGGCGTAGCGCGCACCGGATTGGCCGTTTTTGAACGGGCCATCGGGTAGTTTGAGCGCGGAGTGCGCGCTTTCGACTTGACCCGTTTGGAAGGCTTCGCCAACGGTTTCGTAAATGTAATCGCCCAGATGCACGATGAAATCGAGCTCGTCTTTGGCGAGCAAATCAAACGCGCCCCAGTGATTGATGCTCCAATCTTGGCACGATAAAAACGCAAATTTCAGTTGCGATACATCGGCAGTGGCGGCGGGTGCAGTTTTGAAACGGCCGATCATCGAGCGGCTGCCGCCGGCGATAAACTGATACCCATAGGTGGTATTGCTCTGTAGACCAGATAATTTATGGCGTACAGAGTGATCCCACTCGCTGCTGGCATTGAGCGTGACATTGGCAACGAGTTTGCCTTGCAGTACACCTGCCGTGCCGGTTAAGGCCGCGGGGTCACCCTCAAAGACTTGCAACACAATGGAGCTATCCATCGCAGCGCTTTGGCTGCTGATTGGATCAATGCCGACGGGTAAAACGCGCGTCCACAAAATCACGCTGTCAGCGCGTGGGTCGCCCGACGCGATCCCTTGTGGGAATTGAAATAACTTGCCCGGTGCGGGTGTTGTGCTCGCACCTGAAGTGCTCGAGCTGGCATCCGACGAACCACCACAAGCGGTGATCAAGAGTGGGCTGGCGACGCTCGCGGTCATAAAGCCGGCGAGTCGAATAAATTGGCGACGATCCATCTTTGTTCTCCCTAAAGATGGCGCATCATCGCGATCAATTATTACAAACGATCGTTTAAATTATGAATTTCTGATGCGGGTTTACCTTGTGTCGCTATGTGGATTGTCTTGGGGAAGCGGCGCGATGAAGCTCTGGTATTAACTATGCGAGCTGATCGCCGCTTGGCGAACAGCATGCGGTCAGGCTCGCTTGGATCGTGTTTTTATGGGGGAAAATTGATGCATTGTGGCGATGTCGATTTTGCAGAATGTCTTGATAGATCAGCTGATTAAGATCCCTGCTCGATGCGTTGTGAGCTGGCTCTCTGGATTGCTCACCATTGATCCTCTTTAAGGGAAACAAGATTGACAGCTGTAAGGGTTTGCCCGAATATGCTGCTTGTAGTGGTATTTAATGTCGCTACATCTAAATACCACTACAAAAATACAATCCCAAAACGGATGGAGAGAGAAATGCAAACGAGATTTGTACTGAGCACGATTGCGCTCGGCATTTTTGCGGCTGCGGGCTCGGCCCAAGCGGCAAATTGTGCTGCGCCATGGTCGAGCACCACAACGTATGCAGCAGGTGGCACGCAAGTGAGCTTTGCTGGACATAATTATTCAAATAAATGGTGGACGATGGGCGATGACCCCAGCAAGTCAGCCGACTGGGGCGTCTGGACTGATCTGGGCGTATGTACCACCACAGGTGCAACGACTCCTGCGCCAACTTACGGGCCAGCTCCAACCCCTGCAGTGACGCCTCCATCGCCAACTTACGACCCTATACCATCAGCAACACCAGGATCCACTGTTAAACCAACTGTTACCCCTGTTGTGACGGCGCCACCTGTAGCTTCATGTACAGTTTGGACCGAAGGCGCAAGCTATAAAGCCGGTGATGTGGTGAGCTATAAGGGCGTGACTTATACCGCTTTGAGCGCGCACACCGCCTATGTGGGAGCGGGCTGGACGCCAGATACCACGCCAACCTTGTGGAAAGCGGGTGGCGCTTGCGGCGTGGTAACGCCAACGACTACCCCGGTTGTGACGCCGACCGTAACGCCAGTCGTTACGCCAACCGCTACACCAAAACCAAGCGCTAGCCCAACGGCGACGCCAACGGTAACACCAGTGGTGACCCCAACTGCAACACCAGTTGTCACTGTGACGCCGACACCTACTCCAACGAGCACGCCAGTGGTGGGTAGCAACGAACAATGCCGTCCAGATGGCCTGACTAGCTCGGTGGCGAACGTACCCTATTGCTTGGCATATGACACCAATGGCCGTGAAAAGCTGGCGAATGGTCTGCAACGCCGCAATATTGGTTATTTCGCGAACTGGCGCACCGGTAAAGATCCAAAACAAGGCGTGTTCTTGGCGAACAATATTCCTTGGGGCAATCTGTCGCACATCAACTATGCCTTTGCGCACATTGATGGCAGCAACAAGATTTCGGTGAATGCCGAAGCCGCAGGTAATGAATCGACCGATATGACTTGGCCGACCATCGTTGGCGCTGAAATGGACCCTAGCTACAGCTACAAAGGCCATTTCAATTTGTTGAACAAGTACAAAAAACTCAACCCAGGCGTGAAAACACTGGTATCGATTGGTGGCTGGGCTGAAACCGGCGGCTACTTTGGTGCTGATGGCAAACGTGTGGCTTCGGGTGGCTTCTACGCGATGACGGTGAATGCCGACGGTACGGTGAACACGACAGGCATCAATACCTTCACCGATTCGGTGGTGGCGTTTGTTCGTCAATATGGTTTTGACGGTGCGGATATCGACTACGAATATCCAACCACGATGGAAAACTCGGGCAATCCGCTGGATTGGTCTTTCGCAACGCCACGTCAGAAAGGTTTGCAAGAAGGTTATCGCGTCTTCCTGCGTACTCTGCGTGAGAAACTCGATGCCGCCGCTGTGACCGATAGCAAGTACTACCAGCTGACCGCGGCCGTACCTGCATCAGGCTATTTGTTGCGCGGTATGGAATCTTACCAAGTGACCAAATACCTCGATTTCGTGAACGTGATGAGCTACGACTTGCACGGTACTTGGAACGAGTTTGTTGGCCCGAATGCGGCGCTGTTTGACGATGGCAAAGATGGCGAGTTGGCACGTTGGAGTGTTTACACCGACGCGCAATACGGCGGCATTGGCTATCTGAATACCGATTGGGCTTACCGATACTATCGTGGGTCTATGCCTGCAGGCCGCATTAACGTTGGTGTTCCATACTATACCCGTGGTTGGTCGAATGTAACTGGCGGTACTCATGGTCTGTGGGGTACGGCTTCCACCAATACTTGCCCAGTTGGCGTTGAAGCGCCTTGCGGTGTTGGCGCGAAAGGCATCGACAATATCTGGTTTGACGTTGATGAAAAAGGCAGCGTCGAAGACGCAGGTTCAAACCCAATGTGGCACGCGAAAAACCTTGAGAAAGGCATCGCGGGTGATTACCTGAAAGATTGGGGCTTCACTGCCGCCGATATCGTTGGCAAGTACGACCGCTACTACGATGCAACGCTGGTTGCTCCTTGGTTGTGGAATGAAACCAAGAAAGTATTCCTGTCGACCGAAGATGAGCAATCAATGCAAGTCAAAGCCGATTGGATTATCAAAAACGGCATTGGCGGTGCGATGAACTGGGAATTGGCTGGAGATTATGATTGGGATGCTAACCGCACCAATCTGAATGGCAGCAAAGGTCAGTACGTACCGGGCTCTACCTTGAGCAAACTGTTGGCGGATAAATTCCGTAGCGCGACACCGTACGGCAATACACGTGCGAAAGTAGCAATGCCAGCGCAAGTGGTCGATATTCAGGTTGAGTTGACCAAGTTTGGTTTGGGCGACGCAGGTAATTACCCAATTACCCCAACTTTGCATATCGTCAACAACACCGGCGTGAAATTGCCAACGGGCGCGAAATTGACCTTCCAGTACCCAGTATCAGCACCAAACACGATGGCCGGTAGCGGCCTGACTGTGGTGGCTTCTGAGCATACGGGTAGCACGATTGGCGGCTATAAAGGGGACTTCCACACTGTGGACGTAGCCTTGCCTGCCATGGCAATTGGCGCGGTGAAAGACATCAAGCTCGATTACAAACTGCCGATCTCAGGCCCATCGAACTTTGTGATCACCGTAGGTGGTAAAACGTTTGCAACTAAGCAAGAGTTCCCACAAAAACCAGTCGGTGCATTTTAATTAATGCGATGTATTGACCTAAAGGCCTTTTAATTAAAGACATTTAGGTTGATACACTGGTGAGGTATTAAAAAGCCCGCTCAATTGTAGCGGGCTTTTTGTTGTCCGTCGTGACACGTTATTTGGTAATTAAAGTGCAGGATAAAGCCGCACGTAGTTCATGGTTGTGCTTATAGGATGCGGTTGATACCACGCAATTTTGCAAAATTGCTGCGAATTACTCAGCAGCACATTCGCGCTGCGAAATAGCGCCTTGCGTAAACATGTTGCCGATTACATTATGCAAATGTGTTACATCAAAAACTCGTAATTCAAAAATCAGGCTCACAGCATCTTAAAATCGTAATAGCCGTGATATAACAATATCAAAGTGTCATCCATGATGGCAAAAAGCCATTTGAAACTCATTTCGGCACTTCGTGCTGTTTGCTTGTTGAGGTCTTATGAAAAACGTACTCATTGTATCGGTGCTGGGTAAGGATAAGCCGGGTCTGGTGGAACAATTGGCCGTGTTGATTTCTGCTCAGGGTGGCAATTGGCTCGAATCTTCATTTTCGCGTTTGGCGGGGCAATTTGCCGGGATTGTGAAAGTCGCGTTGGAAAACGATGGCGCTGCGCTTTTAAATGCTTTGCAGGCGCTGCCTGATTTGGATATTCGCGGCGTACTCGATCAAGACAATGAGCCGCTCGCGCAGCAAATGATTTCGCTGAGCTTGGTTGGCCATGATCGCATCGGGATTGTGAAAGATGTGGCGGCGATTTTGGCGCGTCATCATGTGAACGTGGAAAAGCTCACCACTTGGCTCGATAGTGCGCCCATGTCCGGTGATACCATGTTTCACGCTCAGGCCGATCTATCGGCTCCGGCGAGTGTCGATACCTTGCAATTGCGACAAGCACTGGAAGCCTTGGCCGATGATTTGATGGTAGAGCTTGGGGTATGATCGCCAAGCGATTTCTGCTATTGGCTTTGCTGGTGATACCCACATGGGCACTGGCATTGCCCCATGTGCTGATTATTGAAAGTTATCACCCTGAAAATAGCTGGGATCGCGAATATATTCAGGGGATTAAAAGTAAGCTCGATGGCATGGCAGAGTTGAGCTTTTTTTCGCTCGACACCAAACGATTACCCACCGATGATCATTTGAACCAAGCTACGCTGGCGTTTCGCTTCATGCACGAAGTCAACCCAGAGCTCGTCATACTGGGTGATGATGCCGCTTTGGCCTTAATGGGGCCAAAGCTGGCGCGGATGAAGATGCCGACGGTGTTTCTGGGTATCAATGCCGACCCAACACGCTATTTTGAAAATGGCAAATTGCCCAGCACGCTAACGGGCGTATTGGAGCGGCCGCAATACAAAAGCAGCTTTGCGCTGATCAATGAATTACTGCCCAAAGCCAGACGGATCTTGGTCTTGCTCGATCAAGAGCGAACTTCGCCGATCTTGCGCGATGAAATTGCCGCCGTGGCGGATGCGCGGGTGCATGTGCAGATTGTGACTAGCTTTGAAGATTGGAAAAATAAGGTCACGCAAGCGCCAGAGCAATATGATGCCATCCTGCTTGGCCCTTATCAGGCCTTACTCGATATGGAGCAGAACAATGTCGATGCCCAGCAAGTGATACATTGGACGTATCACAACAGCAAAATCCCCCTGTTTGGCTTTTGGGATTTTCAAATTGGCCGCGAAGCGGCGCTGGGCGGCGCGGTGATCACCGGTTTCGAGCAGGGCGCGGTGGCGGGGGCGATGGCCAAAGCGCAATTGCAATTGCCGCAGCAAACCCAAGCCGTGCGCCCCAGCAGCCCGGCGCGCATCATGCTGAGCCGCTCCCAGATTGAGCGCTGGAAAATGACAGTGCCAGCCACGCTGCGCAATCGGGTGAGCTGGTTGCCCTGAGCTGGTAGCAATGTCGTTACGGCAAGTGCAGCTGAGTCTTTTTGGCTGCTAAATTACAGCTCGCCTGATCGATCCTGAGCGCGAAATCCCGGTGCGGTTGCGCCTTCGAGGCCGCGCGAAAAGGCGATCACTTTGAATAACTCGCCCATTTCGGCGTGACCCAGTAGTTTTTGCAAGGCGGCGGCGGTGCGTAAATATTCGACCGACTGGCTATCGAGCTGAGCTGCGCGATCAAGAATGCCGCAATCGAGCAAATAGCTAGCTTGCGAGGTATAGCCATCTAGGCAAAGCCCAGATTGATCTGCAGCCTGATACATGGCAGAAAAATCGACATGACACGTGATGTCGGTGAGACCGGGCCAATGGAAAGGGTCGTGTACGGTGTGATGGCGATAGTGGCCGATGAGCGTGCCCATGCTGCGCTCAGGATGATAAAACTCACCCGCCGGAAAGCCATAATCGAGCATGAGTATCATGCCGCGTTGCAGGCTATTGGCCAGCGCGGCGATAAAACCTTGTGCTTCAAGCTGAACTTCGCTGGTATAGCCCGGAATTTGCGGCCAGCGAGCACATGCGGCCAGCAAATTTGCATCGTGCAGCGGTCGGTTTTGCCACGCAAAACCCTCTTCGCTCGCCACCACGCCGCGCTGTTGCCACGCGCCATCGACCAATTGCAGCACTTCGCAGGGCATGGCATCGAGTACTTCATTGCCAACAATCACGCCAACAAATTCAGTCGGTAAGGTATCGAGCCAGACGGCACGCTCGGCCAGGTGGGGGACTAGCGTTTGCAAGGTTTGCCGTTGGCGCTCGCGCAATTCACCCGATAATTCCAGAATGCCGTATTGCGCGGGTAATTGCTCTAGTCGTTCGAGCTCGGCCAAGATCTGAGCCGCGAGTTGCCCTGTGCCTGCGCCGACTTCGATAATATTGCCACCGGATTCTTGCAATACATGCGCAATCGTTGCGGCCACACAGCCACCAAACAGCGGTGACAGCCCCGGTGCAGTAATAAAATCACCCGCAGTACCAAATTTAGCCGCGCCACCGCTGTAATACCCCAAACCCGGCGTGTAGAGCGCCATGCGCATATAATCAGCAAACGAAATCCAGCCGTCTTGCGTGGCAATGTGCGAGCGAATATGTCGGCACAATGCATCGCTCGATGCGGCGGCGGCAATATCTGGCGTAGGGAGCTGAGGCTGGCTGGGATTCATGTAAAATGAGCTGTAAGTATCGGTGTGGCCGAGATTTTAACATGGAAGTCGATGCTGACTGACTGCGCCGATGGAATGCAATCGGGCGGCGCCCAAGCTCATTTTGATTAATTTACTTCAATAAACTGTATTGCCTATGTCTGCACACACCCAGCAAGTTGATGCTTTGATCGTTGGCGGCGGTGTCGCCGGTATGACGCTGGCCCTGTGGCTGACCGGGCTGGCGCGCACTTGGCTGATCGTCGAGCGCGAAGCCGAGCTGGGCGGCTGCTTGCGCGACAGTCAGTATCCGCTCAAATGGATTCCAGCGTTTGAGCAGATTAGCGGCCAAGACTACGTCGCCAAAATGCGCGCCCAACTCGACCCCACCCATTGCCTGCTGGCTAGCGAAATCACGACGATTGAGCGGGGCGATACTTGGCGTTGCCAGCTGAGCAATGGTCACCGCATTGAGGCGCGTAAAATCGTCTTTGCCTGTGGCGCAACACCGTACTCACCCTATCCACCGCACCCGCGATTGATTGTGGGCCCAGGGATGCAGAAAATCGCCGTCATCGGCCCCATGCATCGCGTCGCGGTATTGGGCGGGGGGGATAATGCGTTTGAACATGCGTTGATTTTGGCAGAACGTGGTTGCCAAGTTGATCTTTACTGTCGTAGCAAATTCCGTGCGTCTGCTGTGATGTATATAGCTGTAAAGCAATCAAATATTGCTCTTTACGAAAATACCCATCTAGAGCAGCCATCCCTGCTTGATAACAAAGTCGTACTTAATCAACAAGAATATGACTACGCCTGCATCTATTACGGCTATCAGCCATCAAGCATCATTTCGCAGTATTCTGTGCTGTTTGAGGATCAGGCGCTGCAGCAATTACATGCAGATATTGCCGTGATTGGCGATATGAACGGTGGGGCTTTTCCGAATGTGCTGAGCAGCCAAGGTCAGGCGGCGGAGCTGGCTAAGTGCTTGGATGAGGGCTTGTAAGTGCGAAATGGTAGGCGGGAGAAAACATTCTCGCGATAAAAAACCGCCACTTGAAATGGCGGTTTTTTTTATTAAGTTGTTCAATATGAAATTAGTTTATTACTGCATTATAAGGTGAGTTGGATATGTAGCATGTTGTACCACCTTTTGGTGCATCAGCTTCAGATGCGCGTAAGCGGAAAATTTTCTCTGCAGTTGTTTCCGTTCCTTGAACATTCGTGGTCGCACGCATCCGTACAACAGTCCAAATCGAGTCTGATTTCAAGTAAGTATATTTGAATGCAGCACGTCCCGAGCTGTCAGTGGTAACTGTCGTTGGAACAGCTCCAGCCGCAGAATTAATTGGTGTAAGCTTACCGTTGACAATCCCTTTGTTTGCAATGACACCAATTACGTCAAAGGTTAGGCTATTTACTACTGTTACAGGGTAATACTGAATAGTGCTTGGATTGTATGTGAGACCACCCTCTTCAGATGGTTCGAGAACTAGGTTTTCATTTGCATCTTCGGATTTGTATGTGGCTGAAACAGCGCAACCAGAGCCTGTTGAGTAATATACAGGCCATACACTTAGACTAACTGGGGTATTTGCCATTGGATTACCGTTTGAGTCGGCAACAATTACTGACATAGGAAGTTCATACGCCACGTTATCAGTTGTGCTGCCAATAACACTGGATTCTCCAATCGATATTGATCCGGCAGTGCCACCAATAACTATGGAAGCACTTGAATTGGAAATATTAGATTGAATATTGGTAACCGGATCTAAGTAATAAAGGTTAGCAACCGCAGTAACCGAGGCTGTGGTCTGGCCTGTTGAGGTTGAACCTGAGGTAAATGTTGCTTGTGCTTCACCAAGGGGGAGGGAACCAGTGCCATCTCCAGTTAATGCAGATGGTGGCGAAATTGTTTCTCCGCCGCCTACTGAATTGCCTAATGTAAAGTAAACAGGCGCATTTGCAATCGGTTTGCCGTTGCTGTCTGTTACTTTGGCTTTAAGCGTAATGGTATTTTTCTGACTGCCTGTGCTTGGTGCGACGACCGCAGGTGATGCTTGGATTACAACTTTACTTGTTGATGAAAATGCAGGACTTACAATTAGCTGCATCGAGCTAGTAATTGCCTTGTTGTCTTCTGAAGTAGCTTGAATTGTTGCTGTGCCGATGCCCGTTGAATTTAACACCGCGATTGCTTTTCCTGCGTTTGTGTTAACTGTTTGGGTTGCAAGGCCATTACCGAAAGTTCCTAGGGTAGTTACAAATGTTACTTTGCTCGCATTTGTTGCCACTTGAATAGAGTTGTTTACATTTGGGTTGGTTACTGTGCTGCTAATTGGATTACCATTTTGATCAACAAAACTAAAATTGTTGCTACCACCCGCAATACTCATGGCCGCAGTTTTACTTGTGCCAGATGAAGTAGCAACAACAGTTGCAGTTCCGCCTGCCCCTCCAGTTGCTGTTGTTGTTGCTACTCCATTTGAGTCTGTTTTTGCAGAAGTTGGGCTAAATGTAATTGAGCCAGTACCTGAGGCGCTAAATACAACATCCACATCCGGCACTACATTGCCTTCGCCATCTTTAATAGTTGCTGATAATGGGCTCGTTCCACCACTGGTGATTGAGGTATTGTTGCTTGTAAGGGATACCGTTGTACCAATTACTTTGACTGCTGTGGTGTTACTTAGTGTGCCAGAAGTGACCGTAATATTTTCGGTGCGGTTAGTGACGTCGCTGCCAGAGGTGTACGTTACTATGGCTTGGCCTTTGGCGTCCGTTGTTACAACCGTTGCACTTAAAATCCCGCTACTGCTACTCAATAGAACGGTGGCACCAGCAAGAATACCGTTGGACTTATCCAATGCAGTAATTGTCAAGGTTGCTTTGTCTTTTCCGCCAGATTTAACCGAAGTTTTATCCCAACTTAAATTCAATTTTGCCGCGCTGATTGCTGCTGTTCCAGTTGGCGCAGGTGTCGGGCCAGATGAACCTGGCATTTGGATATCGCCTGCACTACCACCACATGCAGTCAATGCCGTGCCGAGTGCGCCGATGATGATGGCGCGAATCATGGTTTGGCGTGAAGGGATATTACTAAAAGCTTTACTCATTTATTCACCTCGGGTGTTGATGCCATGACTCTGCACTACGTCAGACTTACAAATAGATGGCGTGATTTTTCACATTTTAGCTATTTTTGACTGTAATGGAGGAAAATAAAGCGAAATGATGTAGTTAAAGTCACACAATTTACTTTGCAAATGATGTCGGCATTCCTGAGTTTGCAAGTTGATGTGTGAATCAGTATCAATAAATGGCGGTTACGCGCGGCGAATGATGGGGCGGAAAACGGTGTTTTAGGTTAAAATCGCTGCCAATTCAATCATCTATCTCGGGGTCTCCTGTATGGGCGGCCCCGTGCGCATTTTATGACCGACACACTCGCTACCGCTCCGTTGCAAGCAGAGCAGCAACACGAAGCTGATAAAAAACAGCAATATAACTTCAACAAACTCGCTAAGCGTCTGCGCCACAATGTGGGCGATGCGATCAATCATTTCAATATGATTGAAGAAGGCGATCGGATTATGGTGTGTCTGTCGGGCGGCAAAGACAGTTACACCATGCTTGATATTTTGCTCAGCTTGCAAAAATCTGCACCGATTAATTTTTCGATTGTTGCCGTCAATCTTGATCAGAAGCAGCCTGGCTTTCCCGAGCATGTGTTGCCTGAGTATCTGGCATCGATTGGCGTGGAATACAAAATCGTCGAGGAAGATACCTATTCGATTGTGACTCGTGTGATCGAGCCGGGCAAAACCACGTGTAGCCTGTGTTCGCGCTTGCGCCGTGGTATTTTGTACCGAGTGGCCGATGAGTTGGGCGCAACCAAGATCGCACTGGGTCATCATCGTGACGATATTTTGGCGACGCTGTTTTTGAATATGTTCTACGGCGGCAAGCTCAAAGGGATGCCACCAAAACTGGTGTCGGATGACGGCAAGCACATGGTGATTCGCCCGCTGGCCTACTGCAAAGAAAAGGACATCGAAAAATACGCCATCGCGAAAGAATTTCCGATTATTCCGTGTAATTTGTGTGGCTCGCAGCCCAATTTGCAGCGCCAAGTGGTCGGCGATATGTTGCGTGACTGGGATAAACGCTTTCCGGGGCGTTTGGAAACGATGTTTTCCGCCACTTGCAATGTGGTGCTCTCGCATTTGAATGATCCGAAAATCTACAATTTTGTTGGCGCAAAAGCCGATGGTACGCCGCGCGAAGATGGTGATAAGGCGTTTGATAAGGAAGAATTCAAAGACCCTGCGCGAATCTCGATTTTTGCGACTAAGCCCGCTGATGGCGTTTTGGGTGGCGGTTGTGGGAGCGAAGATTAATGTTATTTCGCTCCAAACGTTTTTCTAAAGCCAGCGACGACGACATCATTATTGATGTGTCGGAAGAGGGCGGTATTCGCAAGCTGCATTTTGGGCAAGATGACACGCAAAGTGCGATGAAAATCAATGCGCCCAATGAATTGCTCTTGGCCTATTCGCGTTGTGTATTCGGTAGCTTGCTGTTTCTTGAGCCACCCAAAGATATGTTGCTGATCGGTTTAGGTGGCGGCTCGATTGCGAAATGGGTGCATGAGTATTTGCCAGAAACCAAGCTCACCTGTGTCGAGTTGCACCAGCAAGTGGTGAATGTGGCCCGCAGTATGTTTTGCCTGCCACCTGATGATGAGCGCCTGAGTGTGCTGACTGCCGATGGCGCGGCGCATGTGTATGCAATGGAGGATGATTCGGTCGATATGATTGTGATGGATGCCTATTCATCGACTGGTATCGCGACCCCGCTGGCTAATCCTGATTTTTTCCAAGCCTGCCGCAACAAATTGACTAGTAATGGCGTACTGGCGGTGAATCTCTGGAGCATTGATCGCAAATTCGAGCAATATTGCACGCAAATTGGCGAGGTCTTTGAGAGTCGCCTCATTTGTTTGCCAGCCCGTCAAATCGGCAATGTGATTGCATTTGCTTTTGTGCGAGGCCAGAACAGCCCGCAGTGGGAGCGCCTAGCCGAAAAAGCTAAAAAGCTAGAGGCGCAATATGGCTTAGAGTTTGGCGAATTTGTCAGTGATCTGGCCAAAATGAATCCCCATAACGATAGACGCTTATTTATCTAGCTCGCGCGTACGAGGTGGGCGAGTGCGGCATTTTTGACGCTGCGCCTTAGCCTAGCGGGTGTGGCAAACAGATAATGGTTTGCAAGTTCGCGTGGATGTGAAAAAATTAAGGTAATCAACGAAATTTAACATAGGTAGTTTTATGCTCGACCGTGATGGCTATCGGCCAAACGTCGGCATCATCATTATCAACCGCCAAAACCAAGTGTTTTGGGGAAAGCGAGTGCGTGAGCACTCTTGGCAGTTCCCGCAGGGTGGTATCAAGCTGGGGGAAACCCCTGAGCAAGCCATGTTCCGAGAGTTGGCTGAAGAAGTTGGCCTATTGCCGGAGCATGTTGAAATCGTCGGTCGAACGCGGGACTGGATGAAATATGATGTGCCGACCAATTGGGTGCGCCGTGAATGGCGCGGTACTTATAAAGGGCAGAAACAAATCTGGTTTTTGTTGCGGCTAGTCGGTCGAGATTCTGACGTCTGTTTGCGCAAAACCACTCACCCCGAGTTTGATGCTTGGCGCTGGAATGAATATTGGTCGCCACTGGATGCGGTGATCGAATTCAAACGGGGTGTGTATGAAGCGGCTTTAGGCGAATTGGCACGGTTTATTGGCCAAAATCACCAACCGCCGCTTTTTGATGGTAATTAAATATAACGGGTGGCGTAACGCTGCCCGTTTTTTTATGTGGAAGTCATGAATACAAGCGAGCGTAGTATTACTGAAAGTTTGTGGCGGTCACTGGCGTTTTTTAATGTATTTCGTCTGCTGATCATTATTGGTTTAATGGTTGGCATCTTTACGCTTTCACGCAGCCCGTTGGCCGAGTCACCCGATGTGTTATTAGTGGCGGTGATTTTAGGGGCCTATACCTTATTTGCCATGCTGTTTACTTGGGGTATTGCTAAGCGACGCCCTAAGTTTGATCTGCAATTGTCGGCGCAGGTCATGATTGATGTGCTGTTTATTGTCTGTCTGATGCACTTGGGCGGCGGGATCAAAAGCGGTCTTGGTATTTTGCTGCTGCCCTATCTTGCTGCGGCAGGTCTGATTGCCCGTGGGCGGATGAGTATTTTTCATGCCTCGATCGCAACGATCGCGCTACTGCTTGAATTGTCGTGGTCATTTCTGACCGATACCCCAAGCGATATTGCGCCGATGCCGACGGCTCTTTTGTCGATTGCAACCTTTGCCGTGGCCTGGCTGGCGTTTCGACTCTCGCGCTACGCCGAGGAAAATCGTGCACTGGCGGAACAGCGCAGCGTTGATTTGGCCAATCTGGCGCAAGTTAATGAGCGGATTTTGCAAGACGTCTCCGATGGCGTGTTTGTGGTCGATGAATTTGACGTGATTCGCCAATTTAACGAGCAAGCGGTACGGGTTACAGGCCTGCGCCCGGCGATTGGATCACCCTTATCGGCCGATATTCCTGAGCTGGCAGCACCGCTGGCGCGCTGGCGCTCGCAGCAGGGCGTGGCCACTGAGTTGGTGCAAACGGCTGATGGGCGTAATACTTTGCGTGCGCGTTTTGTGCCGCTGAGCTTGGAAATGCGCGGTCACGTGTTGATTTATCTGGAAGATATGGCGCGCCTGCGGCGTGAGGCTCAGCAGCTCAAACTCGCTGCGCTCGGGCGATTGACGGCCAATTTGGCGCATGAAATCCGCAATCCATTGGGCGCGATCAGTCATGCCGCGCAATTGATGGAAGAAGAAGCCTCGGATGATCCGTTATTGCAAAAACTCACTCGCATCATCAACGACAACAGCATGCGCCTTGAGCGGATGGTGAAAGATGTGCTGGAGTTAAATCGGCGCGATCGGGTGAATCGGCAAGATATTCGCTTGGCCGAATGGCTGACGAATTTTAATGAGCAATTTATACTGCAAGAAAAAATCGCGCATCCAATGGCAATTGAATGTGATTCGCATGTCATCGTGCGCTTTGATTCGGGGCATTTGCATCAAGTATTGTGGAATCTGGCGCGCAATGGGTGGCGTTATTGCTCCCAAAGTGCTGGCAGTGTGCAGATTTTGGTGACGCGGCAGCATGATTTTTGGGTGCTCGATGTGCTCAATGATGGCCCGCCCGTACCGGCCGATGCGCAGTCGCAATTGTTTGAGCCTTTCTTTACCACCGAAAGTAAAGGGACGGGGCTAGGGCTCTATATTGCTCGTGAAATTTGCGCTGCTAACGGCGCATTACTTGAATATCTATCGCCACCATCAGGTGGTGCTTGTTTCCGCATCGTCTTTGGATACACCGATGGCCAAAAAATCTAAGGTATTACCGCGCGTTCTCGTTGTCGACGATGAAACGGATCTGGCTGATCTGCTTGAGCTGACGCTCTTGAAAATGGGGCTGGATGTCGTCAAAGCCAATGGCGTGGCGCTGGCTAAAACGCTGCTTGATAGCCAGCGCTTTGATCTGTGTCTGTCTGATATGCGTATGCCCGATGGCGAAGGGTTGGAATTGGTGCAGCACATTCAGGCGCGCAAGCTCGATGTGCCGATTGCCATTTTAACCGCCTATGGCAGTACCAATAACGCGATTGCCGCGCTGAAAGCGGGTGCATTTGATTATTTGGCCAAACCCGTGGCGCTGGAGCAATTGCGTACTTTGGTGAAATCGGCGCTCAAGCTCGATACGCCCGAGTCGCCAGCCAGTTTGCCGACTGGAAGTAATCCATTGCTCGGCAACTCACCCGCTTTGCAGTATGTGCTGGGTTTAGTCGATAAATTAGCGCGTAATTTGGCGCCGGTGTATATCACGGGCGAATCAGGTTCGGGCAAAGAGCGTGCCGCGCGATTGATTCATGCCAAATCCGCGCGGGCTGATAAGCCCTTTATTGCGGTTAATTGCGGCGCTATTCCTGAAAACCTGATGGAAAGCGAGTTTTTTGGTTATCGCAAAGGCGCATTTACGGGCGCCAATGAAGATCGCGAAGGTTTTTTTCAGGCGGCCAACGGTGGGACTTTATTTCTGGATGAAGTCGCCGACTTGCCGCTAGTGATGCAGGTGAAATTACTACGCGCCATTCAGGAACGTAAAGTTCGTCAAGTCGGCGGCGTAGCCGAAGTTGATGTGGATGTGCGTATTATCTCGGCGACGCATCAAAACCTCAGTAAATGCGTTGAGGCGGGCAAGTTTCGGCAGGATTTGTATTACCGGCTCAATGTCATCGAACTCAAAATGCCGCCTCTGCGCGAAATGGGCGAGGATGTGTTGCTGATTGCTCAGGCCGTGTTGCAAAAAATTGCGGCGCGTCATGGTATGCGCCCACCCGTGTTGCAGGCTGAAGCACTCAGCGCGCTGCGCACGTATGATTTTCCGGGCAATGTCCGCGAATTAGAAAACTTGCTCGAACGCGCCTTGGCGCTTTGCGATGGCGAGCAAATTTTGGCGGAAGATCTGCATATTCAGCAGACCGAAGCGGATAAAGCCGAAGCGCAGGCGGCCAATTTGGGCGATACCTACCCACTGCAAGATTATCTGGATCGGGTCGAGCGCGCTGCGATTATGGCGGCCTTGGATAAAACCAATTTCAATCGCACGCAAGCGGCCAAGCTGTTGGGGATTACTTTCCGCAGTATGCGTTACCGGCTAGATCGTTTGGGGATCACGCAAGGGGCGGATGAATAAACTTTTTACTGGGTATATCGCTGAAGATATTTATTGGTAATGACTTTGAACGTATACCCACGCTTGTGTTGCCGATAGCATGACTGGCAGTTGTTGAAACCTTACATGGGTTATCAAACGCTAAATAATCAGTAAGGTTTGTTACAATGGCGTTGCAGTAAAGCGTGTTACCATCGACTTTATTGTAAGGATTGGCGACGATAGAGGCGGATTGAGCGATGCGTAGTAAGTATTGGGTGGTTTTGTTGGCGGCTTGGTCCAGCTTGGTGCTGGCGCGTGAAACAATTACCGTGGGTCTGGTTGCCCACGGCGAGGCGCAAGAAGCGATCGCGGCTTGGCAGCCTGTCCTTGATGATTTGGCTAAAGCCACCGGCAGTAATGTAAAGGCCGTCGCGGCTAAAAATTATGCCGAGATTTTAGACGGCTTAAAATCGGGTCAAATTCAGGTCGCCCGCTTGGGCAATAAAGTCGCGTTGGAAGCCGTGGAAACCGCCGATAGTGATGTGTTCGCGCAATTGGTGCTCAAGGGCGGGATCGACACGTATTCTTCAGTGCTGATTACCCGTAAAGATAGCGGGATTAGCTCGCTCGATCAGGTTTTGCAGAAAAAAGGCCAATACCGCTACGGTAGCGGTGATCGTAAATCAACGTCGGGTTTTTTGATTCCGCAGTATTACGCATTCCTGAAAAACAATATCGTGATGGAGCAGCACTTCAAATCGGTGAGCTATGGCAACCATCAGGATAATTTCCTTGCTGCGGCCAAAGGCAACGTTGATGTGGCGGCCAATAACACCGACGATTTGGTCAAGTTTGCCAAGAAATTCCCTGCTGAATCGAAAAACATCAAAGTAATCTGGCAATCGGATGCATTTAATTTTGACCCGATGGTAATGCGACGCAACTTGCCGGCAGATACGAAAGCGGCAATCAGTCAATTCTTTCTGACTTATGCCAAAAATCCACAGTTTCCCGATGCCGCCGATAAACTGGCCAAGGCCGATGCGCTGGCAGGTTTTAAATTAATGGGCAATTCGCAACTGAAGCGGATTGCCGAGGTGGAGTTGTTTTATTCGCAATTTCGCACCACGCTCGATACCAGTCTGAGCCCCGCCGATAAGCAAAAGCAGGAAAAGGCCAACTATCGTCGCCATGAACAATTGATTAGTTTATTGGGTGGTGCGCATTAATTTATACCAATACGCTGCGATATTCAGGGTTGCCAAAGTTGATGACAAACCCCACTCGCGCAGCGAGACACCCTCTCTGGGAGAGGGCGGGGGAAGTGGGAATAAAACATAAAGACTGCAAGTGCGAAGGGTGGCATCTTGGGCTCGGCTTTGCCAAGGCTTGAAAAAGCGGTATATACCAATTTTCAGCAGTCTGAAGGCTGCCACAGGCGGCCCTGCCAACTATTTCTCGCTGTGAGTTTGGCGGTGAGTAAGGGCGCTAATTCAGATAGTCGCACCGACCAATCGGGTGCCAAACGCATGCTGGGCGGCACTTCGCTGCCCACGCGTTGCAGTGCCAAGTCAGGGCGCAGGCGCTCGATAAAGTCGGCAAGTAATTCCAGATAATCTTCTAAGCTCAGCATCGGTACGCTGCTCGGGTCGCGTCGCCAATCATTGGCCAGCTGCGTGCCTTTGACGACCTGCAGCTGATGCAGCTTGAGCGAGCTTAACGGTAGCGCCGACAGTTTCGTCGCACCGGCGAGCATACTGTCGCGGCTTTCTCCCGGTAATCCCAGCAAAACGTGGCCTGCTACCGTGAGCCCACGCGCCGCGGCTCGCTTGATCGCATCCACGCTGCTCGCAAAATCATGCCCACGATTGACGCGCGCCAGCGTAGCATCATCGGTGGATTCGATGCCCAATTCCAGCTCTACTAAATGCGTGCGCGATAAGTCGGCCAGATAGTCGAGTAAGTCATCCGAGACACAATCGGGGCGTGTGCCGATCACTAAGCCGTCAATTTCGGGGCGGGACAGCGCGGTTTGATAAGCGTTGATCAGCGTGCTGAGCTCGCCATAGGTGTTGCTATACGCCTGAAAATACGCAACCCAGCGCTGGGCATTTGGGTAGCGACGCTGTAGAAACTCCATGCCAGTATTGATCTGCATGTTAATATTATCAGGGCTTTCACGTACATACCCAGGGGTAAATCCCATATTGTTGCAGAAGGTGCAGCCGCCTATGCCCTTGCTGCCATCACGATTGGGGCAGGTAAAACCTGCTGCGACCGATACTTTTTGCACGCGAGCGCCATAGCGCGCTTTTGCAACGTCAGTCCAAGATAAGTAGCGGCGCGGATGCAGGGCCGGTTCGAAAGACGATAAATCGTGCATAAGCCAGAATTTAATGAGTGAAGCCCGTATTATCCAAGTGCTCTCAATTCAGACTCTGCGCTACATCAGTGATGATCAGATTGCTGATGATACCGAGGTGCGCTGGCGCGTAGAACGCGCTACGATGCGCAGATTGCCCTGATTTGCGGATACTGAAAGTGACTGTTCCGAGTATGAATATTGATGAGCAAGGTTGGTGCTCTGCTGCGCGCAGGGTAGAGAGCCCCAATTGCGATGCGCGCGCAGAAGCGATGGCGATTGATATGGTCGTGATCCACAATATCCATTTGCCGCCTTTGCCCGCTGGAGCGACGAATTTTGGTGGTGATGATATTGAGCGCTTATTTACCAATTGCCTCGATGTCGATGCGCAGCCATGCTACGCCGAATTGTCTTTGCTACGCGTCTCGTCACATTTTTTGATTCGTCGCGATGGCGAGCTGATTCAGTTTGTTTCATGCAATCAACGCGCTTGGCATGCCGGTGTTTCCCGCTGGGCGGAGCGCGAGCGTTGTAATGATTTTTCCGTAGGTATTGAGCTAGAAGGCTCGGATTACGTGCCTTTTGAAGCAATACAGTACGATGTATTAGATGGCGTGCTCAAGGCTTTGCAGCAGCGTTACCCACTTCGTTTCTTGGTGGGGCATCAGGAAATCGCGCCAGAGCGAAAAACCGATCCCGGGCCGTTTTTTGACTGGAAAAGGCTGGAAGATCAATTTGGCGAATTGCGCCAATCTGACGCCATTAGCAAAAGCTGATTGTGTTGCTGCATTGCCGCAACGTTTGCTTTGAAATCATGCATTTGCTGTGTACACGGGACTATAATCCGCTTCCCGAAATGGGATTGAATAAGGTTTAACAAATCATCATGTCTGCTCCCCAAACTCACGACCCGAAAAAGCTCGCAGGCGTCATTGTTGGTGCTATCGGCGTTGTGTATGGCGATATTGGTACTAGCCCGCTGTATACCTTGAAAGAGTGTTTTACCGGCCACGTCGATTTAACGCTCAACGCATTTAATATTATGGGCATCTTGTCACTGATTTTTTGGGGCTTGATGCTGGTGGTGAGTCTGAAATACGTCGCGATTATTTTGCGCTGTGATAACCGCGGCGAAGGCGGTATTTTGGCGTTGCTGGCATTGGCGATGCGCCATGTCGGGAGTGATTCGCGGCGTGCACATTGGATTATCGGGCTGGGTATTTTTGGCGCGGCGCTGTTTTACGGCGACAGCATAATTACTCCGGCGATTTCAGTGCTGTCGGCGCTGGAGGGGATTAGCGTCGTTTCTAATACACTGGAGCCCTATATTCTGCCGATTGCCATCATGGTGATGGTCGCGCTATTTGCCATGCAATCTCGTGGTACGGCGCTGGTGGGTAAGCTGTTTGGCCCCGTGATGGTAACGTGGTTTGTGGTGCTGGCCGTATTGGGTATTGTGAATATCATGAAGGCGCCAGCGGTACTGGGCTCGGTGAACCCGATTTACGCGATTCAGTTCTTTATGGCGCATCCAGCGTTGAGCTTTGTCCTGCTGGGCGCTGTGGTGCTGTGTCTAACCGGAGCTGAGGCGCTGTACGCCGATATGGGGCATTTCGGCCGGCCAGCAATTCGCTATGCTTGGTTTATTTTGGTGTTGCCCGCTTTGCTGCTCAATTATTATGGTCAAGGTGCTTTGCTCATTACGCACCCCGAAGCGATTAAAAACCCATTTTATTATTTAGCGCCAAGCTGGGCGCAGATTCCCTTGGTTGTGTTGGCGACGATGGCGACAGTGATCGCATCGCAAGCGGTGATCTCAGGGGCTTTCTCTGTGACGCGTCAGGCAATCCAACTCGGCTTTTGCCCACGCATGGATATTCAACATACCTCTGAGCGTGAAATGGGGCAGATCTATGTGCCCGGTATTAACTGGTTCTTGTTGGTTTCGGTGATTGCGCTGATCTTGGCATTCCGTAGCTCAAGTAATCTGGCTGCCGCCTATGGCTTTGCAGTGACTTGTACAATGGTGATGACCACCTTGTTGGCGTTTGTCGTTATGGGTCGCCAAGTCAGTGGCGCCAAAAAAGTTGGGCTATTTGCCGTGTTGGGCTTCTTGCTGGTGATTGACTTTGCCTTCTTCTCGGCGAATGTGTTGAAGCTGCACGAAGGTGGCTGGTTCCCATTACTGATCGGCTTGATTGCCTTTACTTTGATGATGACTTGGAAACGTGGTCGTCAATTGCTGGCGGTAAAACTGCGCGAAGGCGAAATGCCGCTGGCGGGTTTTGTTGAGAGCCTTGAATCTAGCCCGCCGCAACGCGTAGAAGGCTTGTCGATTTTCATGACGGCCAATGCCGATACGGTACCGCATGCGCTGTTACATAATTTGAAACACAATAAAGTGCTGCATGAGCAAGTGGTGTTTATGACGATCCAAACGGATGATATTCCGTTTGTACCGAATCGCGAGCGCGTCACGATCCGCCGTATGGGAGAGAGCTTCTATCAGATTGTGGCGACCTTTGGTTTTAAAGAAGAGCCCAATATTCCAACTGTATTGCAGCAAGTGACGCAATTGCAGCCGGAATTGGTGTTTGACGATATGAATACGTCCTTCTTCTTGTCGCGTGAAACCATTGTGGAAGCGAAGTATCCATCGATGAGCTGGTGGCGTCGTCGCCTGTTTAGCCTGATGAGCCGAAATGCGACGCGGGTGACCAACTTCTTCAGAATTCCCCCCAATCGAGTGGTGGAAATGGGGATGCAGATTGAGCTTTAAGTTATTGTTTTATTGATGAAAAGGCAGCCAGATTGGCTGCCTTTTTTTGCTGTTGAGTGGCGATATTTCATTTATGCCATGTGGTATGCCAGGCAAATGTGCTGTGTAAAAAGCCACATTCGCGAGGTGAACTTGTGCTGAGAAGTGGCATTCGGGCTTCCGTACACTGGGCAGATTCAACCGGTCGTCGCAACACGCGTTTGTTGAACAGATTTCAGATACTCATTCAGTGCTTCGATAGGTGTTTTCCAACCGAGTGTTTTTCGGGGCCGGGTGTTTAGTGTATTGGCTACAGCTTGAATCTCTTGGGCACTCCATCGCGATAAGTCAGTGCCTTTCGGGAAATATTGTCGCAAAAGACCATTCGTATTCTCGTTTGTGCCGCGCTGCCATGGACTGTGAGGGTCGGCAAAGAAGACCTTTACTCCTGACTCAATAGTAAAGCGGGCGTGATCTGATAACTCTTTCCCTCGATCCCAAGTTAATGATCGCCACAATTGTGCAGGTAGGCTAGTCACTGTCTTCTTCAGTGCATTGGCCATGGTGACGGCTCCATAGCCGGCAAGTGCGGGGCCGTTCTTCACTCGCGGAGTCAGCCCATAGCCCTCCTCGCGAGGCAGATGTACGAGCATGGTGTATCGAGTTGATCGCTCGACCAACGTCCCTATCGCGGATCGGTTCAAACCAATGATCAAGTCTCCCTCCCAGTGCCCTGGTAGCGCACGACCCTCCACCTCAGCAGGGCGATTAGAGATCATAACGTCTTCGCTAACATGTGCCCACGCTTTGGCCTGCGCTCTGGCTCTCGGTATACGCAACGCCCGCCCTGTACGCAGGCAACTCACCAGATCACGCTTGAGAGCTCCTCGACCCTGTATGTAGAGCGCCTGATATATGGCTTCGTGGGAGATTCTCATAGATTCGTCACCCGGGAAGTCGATTTGAAGCCGGTTGGCAATCTGCTCAGGCGACCAACCATTGACCCATTTACGGTCACCGCGATGCGGTTTATTTCGTCCCTTGAACGGCGCCTGTCTAGGCCCTGCAATCTCAAGGCCATCAGCATTATGAACCTTGCCCTCCAAGCGCTCTTGCACGTAGTGGCGCAATGGCAGATTAGTCACCAGTTTCGCTGGCTTCGGTCTTTTAGCCGCCAGTTCCGCCTTCCACTGCGCGACTGAAGCACGATATTCGAGTCGGCCACTACGAGTTGCTGCGTTACGAGTTAACTCCCGAGACACTGTCGACGGACTTCGCCCAAGGCGGCGAGCAATCTCACGCACACCAACACTTTGCGCTTGGAGCAGTCCAATTTCTTCTCGCTCAGCGAATGATAAGTATCTTCCTGATATGTGGTTAGACATAAACAATGGCATCCCGCCGCGATAACGGAACCAGCGTGTTCCTACTGCTTGCGATACGCCAACGGCCTCCGCTGCCTTTTCGCTTGTGATTCCGGTAGCAATCTGTTCCCAAAATAACCGCTCCGTTTCTCGGCGAAGTGATGGCGCGCCTGGCGAGCGCATCGCACCACGCCCCGTCAACTTCAGCATCCACCCTGCAGGTCGTCCCATTATACACCTCCATAATAATACGGTGTTGCGACGACCGGTTGAATCTGCCCTGCGCTCATCGAGTTAGGCCTATAGCCGCTCATGTTTGCAGACAAGGGAGTCTACATAATGAAATTGAAAGCAACGTTTATCGCCTTTACTGCTGCTTTTGTAGCAATGGGCGCTCAAGCCGACGTCATGATCAGTGGTGATGTGACTGGCGCGCTGAAATACGATGACATCGGTAGCGAAAATGCGAACGGTGTTTACCTTGACGGTACGATCGGTCTTTCAGGTTCGCATAAAGTTGATTCTATCAACGGCGACCTTATCTGGAATGCTGCGTTGGGTATCAATACCACGAACGGTACAGGTAGTGTGGATGACTGGCTGACTGCCAAAGACCTGTATGTGGGTGCGCGTGGCAACTACGGTATGTTGCGTCTGGGCCGCACGATGACGCCAAGTTATGAAGCGCAAGATAATCTGTTTACCGATACCGGTTTGAGCTGGTTGGCGGGTGATTATGGCGTGGGCCAAGGTGCGCGCGTGAACAATATCGTTCGCTACGATTCTCCGGTTATGGCTGGCTTTAAGGTTGGCGCAGCATATGCCTTCAAAAATTACAGTGATGATGGTGCGGGTGATGGCACAACTTACGACGTCGCTGCGCAATACAAATGGTCTGGCCTGCAAGTGGATGCAACTTACCAGCAACGTAACGGTGTAACTGAAGAAGTGGATACCTACGGTTATGTCACCAATGACAGTACCTTCGATAGCAAAACCTACTACGCTGGTCTGCGCTATGAATTCCAGAATGGCTTTGGTCTGACTGGCGGCTATAAGAGCAATGAATACAACCCAGGTACTGAGTTGAAACAGGATCAATGGTTGGCGCAAGCGAGCTACAAAAAAGATAAACACGCGGTGTATCTGAGCTACGCGAATTTGAGCAATATCGAGCAAAATGGTGTGAAACAAGCTGATTCAGGTGCGCAAGCAGTTGCAGTTCGTTATAACTACAGCCTCGATAAAAACCAGATTGCCTTTGTTGAAGGCCGTTACGTGAAGAATGAAGCCAATTCGGCAATTGGTGCCGGTGATAATGCAATGGAATACAGCGGTACTCCGGGTCAGGACACTGCGCGTCTGATGACGGGTGTGAAAGTAACGTTCTAAGCAGTTGGTATTTGAAAATGGCGCCATTGGCGCCATTTTTTATGCCTGCAGTAATTGGCTCAGTTTCGAAATCACCACATCTGCCGCGGGATGCTGCCGATAATGTGGGCGCAGCCAAACCGTTTTCATGCCGAGTTTTTTGGCGGTAATCAGATTGTCGATGCTGTCTTCAACCATGATGCAATCGGCCGCTTGCAATTTGAATTGCCTGAGCATGGCTAAAAACGCGCCGGTTTGTGGTTTTGGTTGCAGTTTGACCGTATCGACGGCCGCAATACCGCTGAAGTAGCGGGTAATTTGCAATTGCTCGAGCATCATTTCGGCGTATTGAAGCGGACCATTTGTAAATAAATATTTATCGCCCGACAGTTGGGCCAAGGTGCATTTCAGTTGCGCCATCGGATGAATGTGCTGGCGCAGCGTTTCGGCGGGGTGACACGCGGCGAGAAAACTATGTGGACTCAGATGCGGATGGTGTTTGCGTAAGCCCAATAAAGTCGCGCCATACCGGTGCCAATAATGCTGGCGCAGCTCATTGGCGTGTTGGTGGCTTAGTTGCAGATTATCTTGTAGCCAGCGGGTCATGGCGGCATCAATCACCGGAAAAGCGTGGCGACTGGCGTCGTGCAAGGTATTGTCGAGATCGAAAATCCAATGGCGTGCGGGCATGAAAAATGGCCAGAAAGCGAAGCTAATCTGGCCATTTTAACCTGCTTTAAAGGGCTATCGACGGCGCTTAGACGCGCTGATCGTAGATATAGTGCGACATCTGATCAATCGTGAACTCTTGGTCGGCGATTTTTTCTCGCACCAGATCGCCAATCGACAAAATGCCTTTAACTAGATTGCCCTCGACGACGGGTAAGTGACGAATTCGTTTTTCGGTCATCAACCCTAGGCAATCGTCCAAACTGGTTTGAGGCGAAACACACAAAATCTTATGCGTCATGATCTCGGAAACGGGGGTGCCCGCCGAGGTTTTTCCCATCAGCACCACTTTGCGCGCGTAATCACGCTCGGAAAAAATACCCACCAATTTATCGTTATCCATCACCAGAATCGCGCCGATATTGTGGTCGGCCATGATTTGGAGCGCTTGGTAGACTGTCGCATTGGGCGAGACAGAAATAGTGCGATGATCGGCTTTGTCGGCAAGGAGGTGATGTGCAGTTTTCATGGGGTGGCTCCCGTCTCGTGAGGGTATTACCACTTTAGCTGGCCAAGGCTAATTCGCAAGAAAAAAGGGGGCCAATTTGCACTCTGATCATCTTGTAAAAATAAATAAGGCCCAGCAATGCTGAGCCCTATCTGCATGAAAGCCAATCCCAGATTGGTCTTGACGGCAATACCCCGTGTTTGAGGGCGAGTTGTATGTTTACTTGGCGCGAATCATCGTGCCGACGCCTTGCTCAGTCAATACTTCGAGCAATAGGGCGTGTTTAACGCGACCATCGATAATATGCACTGAATTAACGCCGCTTTTCGCCGCATCGAGTGCTGAGCCAATTTTTGGCAGCATGCCGCCCGAAATCGTACCGTCGGCAAATAATTCATCAATACGGCGCGCGGTGAGTTTGGTCAGCAAAGTGCCTTCTTTATCCAGCACGCCCGGTGTATTGGTCATCAAAATCAGTTTTTCGGCTTTCAATACTTCGGCCAATTTACCCGCAACCAAGTCCGCATTGATATTCAAGCTCTCGCCGGTGGCATCAACGCCAATTGGGGCAATGACCGGAATAAAATCGGCCGCGTCGAGGTGTTGCACGATCGCTGGGTCAATTTTGTCGATTTCGCCGACTTGACCAATATCGACGGTTTCTTCGCCGGCTTCGTCTTTGAGCATCATTTTATGCGCGCGGATAAAGTGGCTATCTTGCCCAGTCAGACCTACTGCTTTACCGCCATGCTTATTGATCAGTGACACGATCTCTTTATTCACATGACCGCCCAGTACCATTTCAACCACGTCCATGGTTTCCGCATCGGTCACGCGCATACCTTGGATAAATTCGCCTTTTTTACCGATGCGATCGAGCAAATCATTAATTTGCGGGCCACCGCCGTGGACGACTACCGGATTCATCCCAACGAGCTTGAGTAACACCACGTCAGAGGCAAAACCGTCTTTCAGCTCTTCGTCGATCATGGCGTTGCCACCGTATTTAATCACGATGGTTTTATCAAAAAAACGCTGAATATACGGCAGCGCTTCAGACAGAATTTCGGCTTTGGTTTGGGCTGTGATATCGCTCATTTCAGGCTCCGGCAGGCAAGGCTAACAATGGCGCCGATTGTACCGCAGTTCAATGAAAAATTATGTGTTTGTACCGTACCGTCACGCGCTAATTGGGGTATGAAAATTGCATTAAATATTCTGTGGGCATCTTGACCTGATCGAGTGGCACGGCAGATAATAAATGACCGTTCAGTTATTTATTTTCCCCGACTATGAATTGCCCCATCAAACGCTGGACTCGACGAAAAGAAGCACGGCCTGAGGAAATCCTACTGGCCGCTTTGTCTTTATTTGTCGAAAAAGGCTATAGCGCCACCAAGATCGAAGATATTGCCCGCGTGGCAGGGGTGACGCGTGGTACGCCGTATCTGTATTTCGCCAATAAAGAAGAGATTTTCAAGGCCGTTATTCGCGAGCTATTGCTGCCCAAATTACCACTCGGTGGCGAGATTGTGGATGAATGGCAGGGCTCGGCCCGCGATTTACTTTGTCAGCTATTTACCACGTGGTGGGAGGTGATGGGCGAAACGCAACTGTCGGCCTTGCCCAAGTTGATGATTGGTGAAGCAGGCAATTTCCCCGACGTACTTCAGCTCTATCACGATGAATTTATCGTACCCGGTAATGAATTGATCCGGCGCGCTCTCGCTTACGGCGTGGCGCGTCATGAATTTGTGGTGCAAGACATGGAATATGCGCTGCATATTTTATCGGCACCGATTGTGATGGCGATGCTATGGCAGCACTCATTATGTCGCTGTAGCCCCGAGCCGCTTGAATCTCGCCGCTATATCGCGGCCAGCCTCGATATTTTGTTAAACGGACTTTTGCTGCGCAAAGGATAAACGTATGAATTGGAAATTAAATGGCGCTGTTTTGAGCGCAATGGCGAGTGTTTTGGTCTTGGTCGGATGCCAAAAAGTGCCCGAGCCAGTAGCTGATATTCGTCCGGTTCGAACGATTAAAGTCGGCAATGTGGCCGATAAATCGATGGGCGAGGTGTATAGCGGTGAAGTGCGCGCACGCCATACCGTCCCGATGGGGTTTCGCATTGGCGGCAAACTGAGTTCGCGTCCGGCCAATGTCGGTGATGTGGTCAAGCCCGGTCAGGTGCTGGCGAGTTTGGATCCGGGCGATGTGCGTTTATCGGCTGATGCCGCACGGGCGCAATTGGAGTCGAGCAAGGCGCAGTTGGCGCAGGCCGAACTCGATTATCAGCGCGGGAAAGATTTGCTGGCGCAAAAATTTATCAGCCAGGCTGAAGTCGATAAACGACAGACCTTATTAACCGCGGCACGCCAAACCAATGAACAAGCCAAATCGCAAGCGCAATTAGCGCAAAACCAAAGCAACTACGCGCAGTTGGTGTCAGATGTTTCAGGTGTCGTGACGCAAACCTTGGCCGAGCCGGGTGCAGTCGTGGCCGCAGGGCAAGCCGTGGTGCAATTGGCCAAAGATGGCGAGCGTGAAGCCGTGATCGATGTGCCTGAGAGCAAAGTAAAAAGTTGGCGTGAAGGCCAGAAAGTGATGGTGGTATTGTGGGCGGGGCAACAATCCGAGTTGACCGGTACGGTGCGCGAAGTAGCGCCAGCCGCGGATGCGCTGACTCGCACCTATCGCGTCAAAGTGACTTTACCCGTATCCAATGAAGTAAAGCTGGGTATGACGCTGCAGGTAATGCAAAATAATGATTCCAAGGCTATACCTGCTGATGTATCTAGCAAAGTCTCATTGCCGCTGCCGGCGCTATTTGGCAAAGATAAAGTACAACGCGTCTGGGTGGTCAATGAAACCAAGCCGGGCGAAGGCGTCGTGAAAAGCATCGCTGTCAATGTATTGGGCGTAGCGGGGCATACGGTTGAAGTTGGCGGCGTGAAGCCCGGGCAGATTGTCGTGACGGCTGGCGCGAATTTACTGCGCGAAGGTCAGCAAGTACGCGTACTGCAAGGGGCGGCTCATGAGTAAAGAAGGTGCTTCATTTAATCTATCGGCTTGGGCGCTCAAACACCAATCGCTGATTTTGTACCTGATGGCGGTGTTGTCGCTGGCGGGTATTTTGGCCTACACGCAATTGGGGCAAAAAGAAGACCCTGAATTTACCTTTAAAGCGATGGTCGTGCGGTCATTCTGGCCGGGAGCCTCTGCCTCGGAAGTGGAGCAGCAAGTGACCGACAAGCTCGAAGAGGCCGTGCAGGGGATTGGCTATATCGACTTTACTAAAAGCTATTCGCGCGCTGGCGAATCGCTGATTACCATCATGCTGTACGAGCACGTGCGCGCCAAAGAGGTCAATGACGCGTGGTATCAGGTGCGCAAACGGATTAACGATGCCAAAGGCAAATTGCCGCAAGGCGTGTCAGGGCCATTTTTTAACGATGAATTTGGCGAAACCTACGGCAGCTTGTATGCGTTTACCGCCGATGGCTTTAGCTATGCCGAGCTCAAGAAATACGTTGAACGCGTACGCACCGAACTCCTGCGTATTCACGATGTGAATAAAGCCACGCTGATTGGCCCGCAAGACGAGAAAATCTACGTGCAGTACAGCAGCGCCAAGCTGGCGACGATGGGCGTGACGCCCTTTCAAGTGAATCAGGTCTTGGCTGCGACCAATACCGTGACGCCCGCTGGCGTGGTCGAAGGGCAGGATGAGCGCGTCTTTTTGCGCGTCACTGGCGGTTTTGATGCCGTTGATACCATCAAAAATACGCCCATTACGCTCAATGAACGTACCTTCCGCGTTGGCGATGTCGCTGATGTATTCCGTGCCAATATCAATCCGGCTGTGAGTGCGATGCGCTTTGGCCTGCAAGGGCAGCACGGTGAAAATGCCATTGGCTTGGGTATTTCAATGAAGCCCGGTGGCAATGTGCTGGCGATGGGGCAACAGATTGATGAAACGCTGGCCAAAATGAAGCGCGATTTGCCCGTCGGGATCGAGTTTCATGCAGTTTCCGATCAGCCTGCGGTGGTAAAAAACGCCGTGCATATCTTTATGAAATCGTTGCTCGAAGCGGTCGTGATTGTCTTGGCGGTGAGCTTTTTGTCGCTAGGCTGGCGCACGGGGATTGTCGTTGCGCTGTCGATCCCGCTGGTGCTGGCGCTGACATTCCTGTTTATGAAAGTCTTTAATCTGGAATTGCAGCGTATTTCGCTGGGCGCGCTGGTGATTGCCCTGGGTTTGCTGGTCGATGACGCGATTATTGCCGTCGAAATGATGGCGCTGAAACTTGAGGAAGGGTGGGATAAATTCCGCGCCGCGACGTTTGCCTATACCTCGACGGCCTTCCCGATGTTGACCGGTACGCTGATTACTGCGGCGGGGTTTCTGCCTGTAGGCCTTGCTAAATCTAATGCTGGTGAATATACCTTCTCTATTTTTGCGGTGGTTGGTTTGGCGCTGATCTTGTCGTGGGTCGTTGCGGTACTGTTTACGCCGTATATGGGCTATCACCTGTTGCCGGAAAATCTCAAACCGCACGGCTCGCACGACGCACATGGCGGCAAGTTTTACCAAGGCTTTCGCCGCGCGGTGACATGGTGCATTACCTACCGCAAAACGACGATTGCGCTGACTGGCGGCGCGTTTGTTATCTCGGTGGTGCTGTTTGCTTTGGTGGTGCCCAAGCAGTTTTTCCCTGCGTCGAGTCGCCCCGAATTGATGGTCGATTTGTGGATGCCCTATACCGCGTCGTATGAGGCAACCGAGCGTGAGGTGAAGAAAATCGAAGCGATCATGCTTAAAGACCCCGATGTCGTTACGGTCACGAGCTATATCGGTGTCGGCTCGCCGCGCTATTACATGCCGCTCGATGAGCAAATGCCGAATCTAAATTTTGGCCAGCTCACGGTCATGACCAAGAATGAGCATGTGCGTGAAAACGTGCTTAAACGCATCAATACCTTGTTTGCCAATGATTTTGCCGGTGTACGCGGGCGGGTGACGCGGCTGGAAAATGGGCCGCCGGTCGGGTATCCGGTGCAATTTCGGATTATTGGCGAAGATCAGAGCAAGCTAAAACAAATTGCTGAGCTGGTTGCAGAGAAAATGCGCGCCCATCCGAATCTGCGCCAAGTGCATACCGATTGGGGTGAGCAGGTGAAGGTGGTCCGGCTCGATATTGATCAGGATAAATTGCGCCAACTGGGTTTAACGTCGCAGCAATTGGCGCAAACGCTGCAAATGTCGGTGTCGGGAGTGACGGCCACGCAATTGCGTGAAGATAATTTGCTGATCGATGTGGTGAGCCGATTGGAAGACAAAGAGCGCACTCAGCTCGATTTTCTGGAAAATCTGCCAATTGCGCTGCCGATGGAGAATACAGTCGGCCGCAGTGTGCCGCTGTCGCAAATCGCCAAATTTTCGCTGGAAAATGAGGAAAGTATTATTTGGCGCCGCAATCGCGTACCCGCATTGACGGTGCGTGCCGACGTGAGTGGTGCGCAAGCGCCCGATGTGTCGATGGCGCTGTTACCCGCGATGAAGGCGATCGAGGCGACATTGCCCGTGGGCTATCATATTGAAGCAGGTGGCACGCTCGAGGCCTCGAAGACGAGCCAAGACTCGATTGCGGCGGTCATGCCCTTGATGCTGATTGTGGTGATGACGCTATTGATGCTGCAATTGCAAAGTATTCAGCGTATGTTGATGGTGCTCTTGACCGCGCCTTTGGGGATGATCGGTGTCACGATGGCGTTGCTGATTTTTCAAGCGCCGTTTGGCTTTGTCGCAACCTTGGGTGTGATTGCGCTCTCGGGCATGATTATGCGCAATTCGGTGATCTTGATGGATCAGATCGAGCAAGATATAGCCGCTGGTGCTGCGCCTTGGAATGCCGTGATTGATTCGGCGGTTCGTCGCTTCAGACCGATTATGCTAACGGCCTTAGCGGCGATATTGGCGATGATTCCGCTGACACGCGATACCTTCTGGGGGCCGATGGCGATTGCCATTATGGGTGGATTGTTTGTCGCTACGGTCTTGACGCTCCTATTCCTGCCGGCCTTATACGCCGCATGGTTCCGACTGAAACCGGTTGATCCGGCTTAATTTCATGTAGCGCGGTCAACGAAATAGCGTCTGACCGCGTTTACTGTGTAGATCGCAGCGATGTTGAAAAGGTATAAAGAATGAAATTGAAATCGAGTTTAATTGGATTGAGTTTACTGAGCCTCAGCACTGGAGTTTGGGCTACCGATTTACTGCAATCTTGGCAAGCGGCCGCCAAATTTGACGCCCAGATCTCTGCCGCACGAAATGCGCAAATCGCTGGCCAAGAAAAGGCTGAGCAGGGTCAAGCGTTGTTATTGCCGAAAGTGAGCGTGACAGGAAATACCGCGTATTCTCAATCGGCTTCTCGTTATGGTCGCGAGGGCGGTACGCTGCACAATACCGATGTTAATGGTGAAAGCTATGGCATTTCAATTAGTGCGGTGCAGCCGATTTATCGGGCCGAAGCATTTGCCTCGGCCGATCAGCTCAAAAAGCAAACTGATTTAGCCAATGTGCAATACCGTCAGGCCGAGCAAGATTTGATCCTGCGCGTCTCAAAAGCCTATTTTGAATTACTGGCAGCGCAAGAGAAAGTCACTTTGGCACAGGCGCAAAAACAAGCGGTTGCTGAACAATTGGCATTTGCTAAAAAATCATTTGAAGTCGGTGTTGCCACAATTACCGACACTGATGAAGCCCAAGCCAGTTATGACAGTATTATTGCCGCTGAGATTTTGGCCAATAATGATCTGGCCGTAAAACGTAGTGCTTTTACTTTATTGACGGGTTTAAATGCCGAACAATTGGCGACCATTGGCGATCAAAAACAACCGAGCTCACCCGAGCCTAATGATCTGAGTGTTTGGTTGAAAAAGGCACAAGATAATAGTTTGAGTAATACCAGCCAGCAATTGGCGCTGGATATTGCCACGCGCGAAATCGATAAATATCGCGCTTTAAGCGCCCCAACACTTGATCTGGTGGCTAGCTATGGTAGTGACTGGACTGGGTCAGGATTATCCCGATCAGGGGCTACCGACCAAAATATGAGTGGCGCGATTAAATTGCAATTAGCGATTCCTTTTTATACGGGCGGCGATCGCTCTTCGCGTTTACGTGAAGCGGCGGCGAAAAAAGATCAGCAGCGTGATAATGTCCTTGCTACGCAGCGCGATGTTGAACAAGTCACTAAGCAATCATTTTTAGGGGTGAATGCAGGTGCGGCGCAAATCCGTGCATTGCAGCAAGTATTGAAATCGAGCCAAAGTTTATTGGCATCGAGTAAATTGGGTCGTGAAGTGGGCGTGCGCACGACGATTGATGTATTGAATGCTGAGCAGAAATATTATGCAACGCGTTATGATCTAGTGGTGGCGCGTTACACATATCTTTATGCCAGATTACTATTGGCGGCATCTGCTGGCGAATTGACCGAGAAAGACTTAATTGCCGTGAATGAATGGCTGGTGCAATTAAAATAATTATTTGGCCTTGAATTATTTAAAACCTCGCCGCATAATCACTGGGTATATGTAAATAATCGGCCTAGGAGTTGACAATGGAATTATCAAACTTTGATTACCAGCAATTAGTAGAACTGCGCGCACAAGTGGATGTAGAACTCGTTCGCCGCAAAGAGCAAGAAAAATCACGTATTTTGCAACAATTGCAAAGCGCTGCTGCAGCGAGTGGTTTCACTGTTGCTGAATTGCTGGGTGAAGTATCTGGCAAAAAAGGCGCTAAAAAGCCAGTTAAAGCACAATACGCTAATCCAGCTGATGCTAGCCAAACTTGGACTGGCCGTGGCCGTAAACCACAATGGGTACATGACGCATTGGCTAACGGTGCTACGCTCGATAGCATCCGTATCTAATTGCAGTAAATGTTTAACAAAACAGGGCAGCTTTCGCTGCCCTGTTTTGCTTTAAGCGTTAATATAAGCAAACAAGCCTCAAACGTAGAATATTCCATGTCACATCCATTAACCGAAAAACTCAATCCCGAACAAGCCGCCGCCGTTGAATTACCCGCAGAGCATGCGCTGATTTTGGCTGGGGCGGGCAGCGGTAAAACCCGAGTATTAACCACGCGAATTGCATGGCTATTATCGACGGGCCAAATTAGCCCCTCCGGCTTAATGGCGGTGACATTTACCAATAAATCAGCCAAAGAAATGCTGTCGCGCATTACTTCGATGCTGCCATTAAATCCGCGCGGATTATGGGTGGGCACTTTTCACGGTTTATGTAATCGCATGCTGCGCTTGCATCATCGCGATGCGGGTTTACCCGAGGCGTTTGCTATTTTAGATACGCAAGAGCAATTGGCGGCGATTAAGCGGGTATTGAAATTACTCAATCTGGATGATGATAAATACCCACCGCGTACCGTGCAGCAATATATCAATGGCCATAAAGAAAATGGTCGCCGCGCTGGTGATGTTGATGCGTGGGATGATTATTCTCGCCATTTACGCATTGCCTACGAAGAATATGAAAAACAATGCAATCGCGAAGGCGTCGCTGATTTTTCCGAGTTGCTATTGCGCTGCTACGAATTACTGAGCCATAACGCACCGATTCGCCAGCATTATCAGCAACGGTTTGCGCATATTCTGGTCGATGAGTTTCAGGATACCAATCGCTTGCAATATGCATGGTTACGCTTGCTCGCGGGTGAGCAGGGAGCGATTTTTGCGGTGGGGGATGACGATCAGTCGATCTATGCCTTCCGCGGTGCTAATGTCGGCAATATGCAGGATTTCCAGCGCGACTACGCGGTGAAGCATGTGATTCGCTTGGAGCAAAATTACCGTAGCCACGGCAATATTCTCGATGCCGCCAATGCCGTGATCGCAAACAACAAGCAACGCTTGGGTAAACAGCTGTGGACCGATGCCAGCACCGGCGAGCCAATCCGCGTATTTGAAGGCGCGTCCGATTTTGAAGAAGCCAACTTTATCGTTGAAGAAGCACAAACACTGATCCGCGAAGGCATGCCGCCATCTGACGTGGCGATTTTGTATCGCAGTAATGCGCAATCACGAATTATCGAACACGCGCTATTTAGCGCGGGTGTCCCATATCGCGTGTACGGCGGTTTACGCTTTTTTGAGCGCCAAGAGATCAAGCACGCCTTGGCCTATCTGCGCCTGATCGCCAATCCCTCGGATGATAATGCGCTGCTGCGGGTGATTAATTTCCCAACCCGTGGCATTGGCGCGCGTTCGGTAGAGGGCGTGCAGGAAAAGGCGCGGCTGGAAGGCTCAACGCTGTGGCAAGCCGCTTGCGGTGTAGGTGGGCGTAGCGCCGCGTCGATTGGCAAATTTGTGCATATGATCGAAGCGATGCGCAATCAGGCCGATGGTCTGCCGATGACTGAAATCGTCGCGATGATGCTCGATCTATCGGGATTGCTCGAACACTATCGCAATGAAAAAGACGGTGAAGAGCGCGTGGCCAACTTGGAAGAGTTGATCAATGCCGCTGCGACTTTCAGCGTGGAAGAAGATCAAAATCCACTGATCGCGTTTCTGTCGCACGCCAGCCTCGAAGCGGGGGATCATCAAGCAGGCGCGCATGAAGAAGCGCTGCAATTGATGACGGTGCACGCCGCCAAAGGCTTGGAATTTAAAGCGGTATTTTTGTCTGGTTTGGAAGAGGGCTTATTCCCGCACGACAATAGCGCCAACGATCCGCAAGGCATCGAGGAAGAGCGTCGTTTAATGTACGTCGCGATTACGCGTGCGCGCGAGCGGCTGTATCTGACGCTGGCGCAAAGCCGTATGCTGCATGGCCAGACGCGTTATGGCGTGGCCAGCCGGTTTATGGATGAGATTCCGCAGTCTTTGCTCAAATTCCTAAATCGCGGCTACGCGCCGAGCAGCTATAGTGCAGGTACGGCCTACAACGCAGCGCCTGCGCCAAAACTGAATAAATCGACGCCCGAGCATGGTTTGGCGATTGGTATGACCGTGGAGCACCATAAATTTGGTCGCGGCATGGTCACCGATCATGAAGGCGGCGCCACGGGGAATGTGCAGGTGAATTTTGAGCAGCACGGCAGTAAATGGCTGGCAGTGGCGTATGCTAAATTAAAACCACTATCGTAGTATTGCCTCAGGGTCTTTATATATAAAGCCATTGGGGTTGATACATGATGGGAGTATCTGTGCCAAAAGTTCGTCCTTATTCATTTGTCGATGGCGCGCCGATTGAAACCTCGGCGCCAGTCATTAATGTGAATGATTTTTCCCAGTTCAAGATACTGGTGATCGATCACGTCGCAGAAATGCGCGCGACGATGAGTATGACTTTGAATCAATTTGGCGCGCAGTCGGTTGAATACGCCAACCGCAGCGGCGAAGCTTTGGGCATGTTGCGCCGTACAACCTATGACATTGTGCTTTGCGCTTATGATCTGGGTACGGGTTTTGATGGTCTGTATTTATTTGAAGAAGCGCGCCGCCATGGCCTGCTTAAAGCCAGCTGTGTCTTTATTATCCTGACGGGCGAGCGGCAAACATCCAAAGTCATCGGTGCTGCCGAGCTGGCGCCCGATGCCATTGTACTCAAGCCCTTTACGGGCGACACCCTGTACGATCGCATCATCCGCGCGCTGCGCAAAAAAAGACGGTTTCAGCCGATTGATGATGCCTGCATTGCGCTGGATTTTTTGCGCGCGATTGCGCTGTGTGATTATGAAGTCGAGCAAGGTGGAGACGATGCGATCGACTTTATGCGGATGAAGCTGCATCTGTTATTGCGCATTGCCGATTGGGCTGGGGCGCGCGATTTAAGCCGACTGTTATTGGCCAAGGCCGATTTGCCATGGGCCAAAATGGCGCTGGGCAAAGCGCTGTTTCAATTGCGCGAATACGATGAAGCGCAGCATTTATTTCAGCAAATCATTGCCGAGCACGAGCTGATCCTCGAAGCCTACGATTGGCTCGCTCGCACTCAGCAGGCGCAGCATCAAATCAACGAAGCCAAAATGACGCTCAATCGCGCCGTGACCCGCTCACCATATGTGATCAATCGGATGCGCGAGCTCGGTGAAGTGGCGATGATTTCGGGTGATTTGCAATTGGCCGAGCAATCCTTTACCGAAACCGTGCGGCTGGCGCGTTTTTCATTTTGGCCGCAGGTGAGCGACTATAGCCAGTTGGGTGAGGTGCAATTAGCGCGGGGTGATGTTGGCGCTGCGCGCAAAACGGCCGAAACGCTGCGCAAAGATTTTCGCACCGGCCCAGATCGTTTAATGGCCGATGTGATGGATGTCGAAATCACCCTGAAAATGGGCGACAAAAATAAGGCCCGTACCCAGCTTGATGCAGCGCTTGGGGCGGCCAGAACCTATATCGAGCCGCCCAGTGCCTCGCTCGGTTTGGCGCTGGCCAAAAGTTGCTTAACGCAAAATCGCGTCGAAGAAGCGCAAAAACTCACCCAGCAAGTACTGAAAAATCGGCACGATGACCCGATGCTGGCTGCGCGCGTAACGCGTATTTACAAAGAGCAGGGGCGGGAAGAAGAAGCCTTGCGGATTATCGAAGCGACCGCCGCCAATATTGTTGAGCTTAATAATGAGGCCGTGCGCTTGGCGCAAAGTGGCGATTTGAAAGCGGCGGCAGAGCGATTTCTGGCGGCGGCCAAAGACATGCCTTCTAATCTGCAAGTGTTGCTCAATGCCATCAATGCCTTGCTGGCGCTGGTGAACAAAGAAGGCTGGCATGCCAGCTATATGCGCAAAGCACAAGAGTTACTCGCGCGAGTAGAAACCATTGATCCAGCCAATGGCAAAGGCTTGCAAATGGCCGAGGTATTTCGCAAAACGCAGCGTCGGTTTGGGGTAAAAGCCTAAATCTTCGCCACATCGACTTAGTCATGTCGATATTGAGCAGTAAAAAATACACCGCGTCCTTATGCCATAAGCCAGTTACAATCAAAACCCAAATCGGAAGAGCCGTTAGCAACTGAATCTTCCCGCTACGCAGTTAAATCGGTCTGATCTCACTACGAATAATCGCCATGACCCGCTTTAAAACTATCCTAAGCCTGATCTGCCTTGTGGTGCTGAGTAATTTGAGCTTGATGGTCTATTTCGAGGTCAAGCAAAAAAACGTACTCGAAAGTTTTACCCGCTTCGGTATGGATAATCAGTTATGGCAGTTTTTCCAATTTAGCCGCGAATTCCAAAAGCTCAATGAAGTGGTGAGCCATTTTAATCCGAGTCGGCAAGACGAGCTTACTTTAAGATTTGATATTTATATTGGCCGTATTCATTTATTGTCAGAAAAAAGCATTGATGCCAATGCCATGCTGCAGGATAAAAGCGCACTGCAAACCAAGCTAAAACCGCTGCAAGATTATGTTTTGCGCTATGACAAATTGGTTGCCAATGCAGCATGGCAAAAAGAGGATTGGCAGCAGTTTGTGATGGATACCCACAATCAGCTGGCGGCTGTTGATGGCTTGATTGCCGAGGCGCGCGAGCAAGACTCTAAAGCTGTCGCTGATTATCGCGCTCAGATCCAGCACTTGGGCGAGCTGCGTTTAATGCTTGGCCTGATTCAGATTTTCTTGCTGATTGTATTTGCCGCCATGGGTTTGTATGCGTATTGGCAAAATGAAATTAGCCGGAAAATACAAGCCGAAACGATGCGCAACTTGGCGCAGGCCAAAGGTGAAGCCGATGTCGCCAACGCGGCCAAAAGCCGTTTCCTGGCACATATTAGCCATGAAATACGTACGCCACTCACGTCCGTTTTGGGGTATGCCGAACGATTGGCGCGCAAACCATTGGGCACTGAAGCCTTGCGTGAAGTACAGCATATTTCCGATAGCGGTACGCATTTACTCGATTTACTCAATAAAGTGCTCGATTTTTCCAAATCAGGGCAAAATAAACTGACGCTATTGAATGAAACGCTGGATTTCAGAGTCTTGAAAAAAGAGCTTGAATCCATGTTTCAATTAATGGCAAAGCAAAAAGGTTTGCAATTTCAAGTGATTTTATCGGACGATTTACCAGAATATCTGAGTTTGGATGTCGGTAAATTTCGGCAAATACTGATTAATCTGATTGCCAATGCGCTGAAATTTACAACTTATGGCTTTGTCCGCGTCAATATTTATGGCAAGCCCCAAGAGGCGCATTACCAACTGTATGCCACGGTATGGGATAGTGGCTGCGGTATTGAGCCTGCCGATCAAGCTCGGATTTTTTCGCCCTTTGAGCAAAGCGAGCGCGGCCAGTTGGTGGGGGGGACAGGTTTAGGCTTGGCGCTGAGCCGCGATTATGCGCGCCTGATGCAGGGCGATATTGTTTTTTGCAGCAAACCGGGGCGGGGTAGCGAATTTACCTGCTATGTGGCCACGCAAATTGTCGCGCCACCGCTCAGCAATCCTGCCACGTGTCACCCAAGTGAGGCCGAACTGGCCCAATCGCTGGCCAGCGGTCTGGCAACGCAGAAGATACTGATCGTTGAAGATCAGCAAGTGAATCGCGAAATGATTTGCGCCATGCTCAATGATTGTGGGGTGCAAACACTGACCGCAAATAATGGTCTTGAGGCCATTGAACAAGTCGCGCAGCACCCTGAAATTGACCAGATTTTGATGGATTATCAAATGCCGAAAATGGATGGCATACAGGCCGCTACTGTCTTGCGCGACCAAGGCTATCAAAAGCCGATTTATTTATTGTCCGCCAGCGTATTGGATGATGAATTGGCGGCATCCGGCCGGGTGTTTGATGGGCAATTACTCAAACCCTATCAATTGCTTGAGCTTTTGCAGCTATTAAATCATGGGCATAGCCAAGTTGCGGTGGAGCAGCGTCAGCCATTGAATGCCGAGCTGGCCAAATCGAGCTTGGGTGAACGCTATTTAAGCCTGTGCCAAAAAGGCTTGGCTCGGATTGCCGATTTGGAGCAAGACTATCAACAAGCGATTGCCGCGCATGAAGTGCTCGAGGCGCAACGTCATGCGCATAGTGCCAAAGGCATTGCTTTGCAAATTGGCGCGCAAATCTTGGCCGAGCACTGGACACAATTGGAAGCCAACCCCGTGGCGCCTGAAATGCAGCAGCTTGTCGCGGCGCGCCAAGACGCCTTTATGGCGCTGGAGCGTATGTAGGCGCGCTGGCGAAGCTGGGGATAGTTCGCTCAAGACGCCGCACTGTATTGAGTACGACGTTTTTGATGAGCCTAGATTTGCCATGTCATCGAGACGTCACGCAGATGTCATTTTGCTGAGATGCAAGATCAGTACAGTGCGCGATTTGATCTGATGAGTTTTAGCTTTATGCGCCACTTATTGCTAGCTAGTGTATTGATGAGCACCCTATTTGCAGCTCAGGCGGCTGATAAAGACCCTGTGGTGGCGACCTTTGCCACTGTCGGCGATTCTCGTGCCGAGCCGGGCCTGACCCAGACTAAGCAAGACCAAATCTGGCTGCAACACACCAAAGCTTGGTCACGCATGATGCGTGAAATTCAGCAGCAAAAGCCCCATGCGCTGTTTTTCAATGGCGATATGATCATGGGCTATACCACCGATAAAAATGTGCTCAATCGTCAGTATGCCTATTGGCGCGGCATGGTGACAGGCTTGCAAGAGACAGGTACTTATATTGTGCCAGTACCGGGCAACCATGAAGTGCAAGAAAAATTCAAAGAAGACGGTAAGACCAAAAAAATCGCCCGCCAAAGCAATGAAGACAGCTGGCGCGACAATATGGGCGATTTAATTGTCGATGCTGAGCGTTGGAAAGCGACGGTGGGCAGCAATCTGAGCGCATTCGATCCGAAAAATACCCCTACCATTGGGGGCGCAGATAAGATCACTACCGATCAAAGCCAGTTGTCGTATTCATTTGATTTCGCCGGTAGCCATTTTGTGGTGATCAATACCGACCCTGTTGGTAATGACAATCACGCCCCGATCGCATGGCTGGAGCAAGATCTGGCGCAAGCCAAAGCGCGTGGTGCAAAACGCATGTTTGTCTTTGGGCATAAACCGGCCTTTACCTATTTCTTTAAGCCCGGCATTGATCTGGAAGGTCTGGATAAATTTCCTGAGCATCAGCAGGCTTTCTGGAAAATCATCGAAGACAATCAGGCGACGTATTTCTGTGGTCACGAGCATATTTACAATGTGATGCAACCTACCAAGAACGCCGGAGGTAAGGCGTATCAAGTGATGGTGGGCTCAGGTGGATCACCGTTTAGCGTCGAGCCGGGCGAAACGCAAAACCCAGAAGATCGCACCTACGCTTGGGCTTTAGTCAAAGTGCATGCCAGTGGCAAAGTGGAAATTGATACTTATGGATTTGATGAGCATTACGGCAATACAAAACTGCTTAAACACCTAGTCATCTAACTGGGTATTGCTCTGTAGATATTAATTCGTATTGATTTTCTAGATATACCTAGAAAAACGGGGGCGTGTTCAGATAACGTGTTGATAAAAAGAATCGTAGGGTGGGTTAGCCCCTTAGGGCGTAACCCACCGTGACGCGACATAAAGAAAAGCAGCGTAACGGTGGGTTACGGCTTAGCCTAACCCACCCTACGAATATCGTTTTTCGTAGTCAAACCAAGTTCTGTTCATATCAACACATAATCTGAACATGCCCAAAAACGGGCCATGAAGGCCCGTTTTCTATTGGGGCGATATTACTTTTTCGCCTCGGCAATGGCGCGATCAATCATTGTTTCCAGCTGTTGGTAGCCAAAGCTGGTTAATGGCTGGCCATTCACAAAAAAGCTTGGTGTTTTATTCACATACAGTGCTTTGGCATCGGCAATGTCTTGCGCAATGATGCTGGCCACACCTTGCGAATTCATATCCTCTTTCAATTGCACCATATCCAGTCCTAATGACGCCCAATGCGGGAACACGCGCTCAACGTCGGCCACATGGTTTTGCGCCCATTCTTCTTGGGTGTCGAGCAAGATTTCTAGCGCGGGCCAATACAGACCTTGTTTACGCGCCGCCTCAAGTGCTGCAATCACCTTGTCCGAGCCTTGATGCAGTGGCGCATAGCGCAACACCAGACGGATTTGATCTGGGTTTTTGGCCATTAATGATTTTACAAAAGGATAAAACGCAGCGCAGCTCTCGCAAGCGGGGTCAAAAAATTCAACCAGCACCACTGGCGCATCTTGTTTGCCGATTGCTGGGGAGTGCATGCGAACCAGCGCCTGCTGATTGCTTTGCACCTGTGCCACTGTTTCCTGCGTTTGCGTTTTCTTATACACCAGCGCGCCGACAATAAATAAACTCAATAGCGCGACGGCGCTGACCATAAATAGCGTTTTCTGTTTCATTTTTTACCTTGAAGATGAGAAGCAAAGAGCAAGATGCTGATACCGGCAAACGCCAGCACCGACATCAGCGGAATACTTAAAAAGCCAAACCATTCAATCACGTCTTCCGTACACGGCACATCCGCCGAGCAGGGCATGGCGCTCGCGGGAATAATCCCCAGTTGCAGCAGCCAATGCGCGCCGGCCACCAACAGCCCCAGCAAAGACATTGGCAGCGCATAGCGTACGACTTTGGGGTCGAGCGGAAATAGCGCCAGCGGCAAGAGTAAGACCAGCGGGAACATAAAAATCCGTTGATACCAGCACAGCACACACGGTGGAACGCTCATCACTTCACTAAAAAACAGCGCACCCAGCGTCGAAATAGTCGCGATCAGCCAGGCGCCAAATAACAGCAGCCAGCGTTGTTGATCGGCTTGGGGAGTCGAATCGGTCAGCAAAATACCTCCTTGATACAGGCTAAATACCGTGCAGCCTAATGAGCCGCTTTGACTTGATTGCAAGGTAGACTCGCAAAAAACGCGGCAGTTCACCTACTGAAGGGGTAGATAGCCTTGGTAATTGTTTACGTTTTGTCGCGTGGGACAGTTGAAAGTGTGATTTTGAGCTTATGCCCGTGAAGATGACGGCATGTCTGCGGACATTTCAATTATGCTGCCGCCCTGCGCCGAATAATGAAGCAAAGAAAAGATTGAAAGATGCCTTTGAGACTTACTACCGATCCTGTTTCGAATTACGTTTAGGCAACTAATTCAGTGGTTGCCACTCACCTGAACACTGCGATATGAGTTCAATACTCAGTATCTGTTGTAGGTTGTGAGCTACCAATAGATAAGTAAATATTGTTAGCTTCTAGACTCAAATTATCTTGAGTGATTTCGTTAAAAAAACGCCGCAGGCAATGAGCCCTGCGGCGTTTTTTATTTACCCTGTTTACTGGGTGCTCAAACCATCTGAAAGTGAAATGCGATAAGCGGCGATTGCCCTACAACTTTTTGTAGATAGACCCATAAGTTGAGAAACTTATGGGTTCTTTGCTTCAATAGCCATCGGTGAGACTATTTATTCCAGCCAGCCATGTAGCCACTAGAAAATGCTTTTTCAAATTGTGAATCATACTTTCCTTCATGGCGCTCGTATGCTTGGCTCAAATGCGCTTTTCTGTCCTGAGCTCCAGCTTTATAACCATCTCGATAATAGTCACAATTAGCCTGATCCATATTTGAAGGGCAACTAGCGCCAGACGATTTGCTAGAACCTGTTTTGTAGCTAAACACCGCATTGCAGCCTTTATCTACGACGATTCCATCGCTATCTGTCCACCAAGATTTATCAAATGTGCATTTTCCTTCTAATACTTGCTGAATTTTGACTCCCTTTTTATCTGCGCCAGGGAGTGGGCATCGATTCATCCCACCATCTGATCCGCAGGCTATTTCAGCAGAAAAAGCTAGGCTGCTTGAAATGAACATCGCAAGGGTTAATAGAACTGTTTTCATTGTTCAACACCTCAAATAGTTGGAGATATTTGGTGTAACTACCTATTTTGTATAGCACTGCAGGTCATTTTTGTTTAAGTATTTTTGGCCGCACCCTGAGTTGCAATAGGGTGAGTTTGCAGGGGATGGTCGGCGAGGCGGATTAGTTTGGCTTTCTGTTTCTGGCCGTTGAGCCGAACTTAGCTTGCTCCCATTGGGTATTGCGCGGATAATCGCGCCTCGCGAAGCGGGACAGACCATCGCTGCCATGATTTTAGGTCATGGGGGAGGAAAGTCCGGGCTCCATAGAGCAGGATGCTGGCTAACGGCCAGGCGGCGTGAGCCGACGGAAAGTGCAACAGAGAGCTGAACCGCCAGTTGCCCGAGTTGAACGATCGATTGAAGCGATTGGGATCGGGTGAAGGTAAGGGTGAAAAGGTGTCCTCGTCAGAGGAGCCCCGCAAGGGGTCGGTAAGAGCGCACCGCGGCGCTGGTAACAGTCGCTGGCAGGGTAAACCCCATTCGGAGCAAGACCAAGCAGTAGGCGTTGAGGTTGCTCGCTGAGTCTACGGGTAGGTTGCTTGAGCGTGTCAGTAATGGCGCGCCTAGAGGAATGATGGTCACGAGTGGCAACACTTGGACAGGACCCGGCTTATCGGCCCGCTTCGCCCCTTATCTATCCATTCAGTGCTGGCCTACTGAATGCTGATCACCGCGTACCGCAGGGCGCTAGCGCTGTTCTTCAAAACGGTCTTTCAATACCCTGCTTGGGTATTGCCCTAAAGATCAATAAATAAAATATCTAGCAGACGATACCCGCTATTCTTGGTCGTGGCGGATCAGCTGCGCGGCGGCGGGTGATTCATCGTACCAATGCCAATTTTTAGCCGCGAGCAGGGCAACGCTGCGAATTTGCTCATACACCAATTCAGGCGTGAGATTGAGCAGCTTGGCGCATTGCTGAATGTCATCTTGCAAGAAGGGGGTATCCCAGCCTTTTTCGAGGTGGCGGGCAATCTTGACGGATAGATTGACGATATGCACCCGCGGCTCTTCAGCGTAAGCGTCGTCGATCAGGTGCAGCAAAGTGCGCGGCAGATGCCATTTTTCGACTATCCCTTGCTGAATTTCATTGAGCGTACAGCCCAGAAATTTGCGCTGCACTTCAGAGCTGCGCATGCTGGGGTTGGAACGCAGCATTTCCTGAATCATCATCATTTGCCGAGGCGAGGCCAGCCAGACCAAAATCTCGGCGGTGTCGTGCAGCAAGGCAGCGGTGATCACTTCATTGGGCTCGATATCGCGGCGGTAATTACTGAGCCGCTCTGCCAGCAGCGAGGCTAAATAAGATCGCGCACAAGTGCGATGCGTGCCGATAATGGCGACTTTTTGAATGTCGGGCAGCGTTTCAATACTGGGAATCGCGCCAAATGAACGAAAAAAGCCATCGATACCAATCATCAGCAAGACACGTTCAATGGTGGTGACATCGGTTGTTTGCCGCGTCAGCCGGTGTGCTTCCTGATAGCGCAGGATATTGAGCGTTAGCAGCGGGTCGTGACGGATTAAAGCGCCAATTTCCCGCAAGCCAATGTCGTCAATCCGATTGCGGTAATCGTTCATCTCCGTGCGAGTATGCGCCAGAATAGGCGTGTCCTGCTCGATGAGGTAGCTGATCCATTGGCTTAAATGCGTGAATGGCGTGGTGATCATGGAGGCCCTAATTAGCTGCGAAAAGAGACGTATTAGCTGTGTTTTCAGCTTAGCTTAATTCATGGTGAATTGAAGCGCATTTTCATTTGCGGCAATCCAAATTGATGATTGATCGTTTAAACCGATGTGTATTCAAAAATATCAATAAAACATGGTTTTATGCGCTTGTTATATTGTGACAAATTCACACCGCCACCCCCGAACTTAAAGCACGCTAGGCTGGTCATTCAAGATTACGGCTGCCGTTTTGCAGCCCAGCGAGATAAAGGAGCATGATGAATCGCTTGATTTTGGAAGGGGCGACGATTTTGCAGGCCAGCGTAGGGGTTTTATCCTTGATCGCGTATGTGCCGCAATGGCGAACTTTGCATGCCAGCAAGTCCAGCCAGAATATCGCCTTGAGCTCATGGGCGATCTGGACCGTGTCATCTGTGATCGCCACCTTGTATGCGGTGGTGCAGGTTTTGGCGCATGGGCGTGGTTGGGCGCTGGTTTTTTCGGCGAGTACTAATTTGGTGTTTGTCTTGATCACCGTGGCGCTGATTGCGAAATATCGCCGACCTGCCGTGAGTGCGATTTCATTAGCGGCCTAGTGGGTATTGCTCTAAAGATATTTCAAATTATGGATTGGCGGGTTATACCCTATGGTTAACCCGCCAGTTGCGCTGTGCTTGCGTAAGCTTATTCTTGCGCCGCAGCGGCTTGTTCAAATTTCACATCGCTGCCGCGTTTTTTCGGGCGAACCACTACCGTGCCGGCAATTTTGTCGTGCCAGCCTTGTTTGCGCGCATCAAAACCAACCCAGATTAGCCCCAAGCACATCGGGAAAATCGACACGTAATAGCCCAAATAGCGAATCACCAATTGAAACATCGTCGGCGCTAAACCGGTTTTGGCATCGACGATTTTGGCGTGAATGGCATCTTTGCCCGGTGTCGCTTGGCGTTTGTACCACAGCACGATTACCAAAGCGGCAGGTAGTAGCCAAGACAGCAGCGAGTCATCGCTGTACGACCATTGCCATGAGGCATTGAGCGGATCGGCAAGGAAATGATCGTAATTAAAGTTGCTCGTGCCTAGCCCAAGAATCCCCACGATCAAGCCCGATACGATGCCCAATAACAAGGTATCGATCAGAGCCGCGCCGACGCGCGGCCAAAAGCCAACGTATTCGAGTTGTTCGGAATCCATGTTTTTCTCCCTTTTGATTTGATGCGGATTTATACACTGCGTGGCCTTGGCTGACTAGCCGATTAAGTCTCAAACGCGCGCTCGGCATGGGCTTATTTACCTTTACAGGCTGGGGCGGGGTTTCTACCATCGTTGGGATTCAAGCATCAAATGGTGAGGGGATCGTGAAAGTTTTAATTTGGATTGTGGCGGTATGCCTTTTAAGTGTTGCGCAAGCCGCACCAACCCCGCCTGCGATCCCTGCCAGCAGCGAGCAGCAGCGTATTCCCTTTTTAAATCACCCCAAAATCGCGCAACTATTTCAGGCTGAAAAAGTGCGCGGTACTTTTGTGCTGTATGACCTTAGCCAGCAACGCTGGGTTGGCTATGATCAGCAACGCGCCCAAACCCGCTATAGCCCGGCTTCGACGTTCAAAATCACCAATAGCTTGATTGGCTTGGCCACTGGCGCGGTCAGCAGCGTGGACGACGTGTTTTTCCATTACCAAGGGCAGGAAGTGTATTTGCCAAGCTGGGCGCAGGATATGAGTTTGCGTGAAGCGATCAAGGTGTCCAATGTGTTGGCATATCAGGATTTGGCGCGCAAGATCGGCGCGCGGCAGATGCAAAGCCAGTTGACGAAGTTGCAATATGGCAATGCCCAGATCGGTACTGAAGTCGATCAATTTTGGCTCAATGGCGATCTAAAAATCAGTGCTCAGGAGCAAACCTTATTTCTGGCGCGTTTAGCGCAAGGGCAATTGTCGTACTCCGCGCAACAACAAGCTGCGGTGCGCGATATTGCACTGCTTGAGCAAGGGCAGGGCTGGAAAATGTATGGCAAAACCGGCTGGACTGGTCGAGCACAGCCCAGTACGGGCTGGTTTGTCGGCTGGGTTGAGCAAGCGGGAAAAACCTATAGTTTTGCGCTCAATATGGATATGAGCGAAGGCGTGCCGCTGAGCAAACGGATCGATCTGGCCAAGCAAAGCCTGCGTAGCTTGGCTTTGCTTGGGCCTTGATGGGCTAGTTTGGCGTTGGGTTAACGCCTAATTTGTCGTAGGCGGCGAGCAATTGGCGATGGAGCTGGCTACCGCTAAAGTCCGCCCCCAGTTCATTGAGGCCAAAAAAGCGCACTTGTCCGGCCAGTAAGGCCTGCGCCAACTGCAGGGTTTCTGCACCATACAGTGCCGCCATGGGCGCTAGATAGTGATTGGCATTGTCGGCCCTGAGCAGGCTTTCAATGCAGCGATACACGCGCGCGCGCGCCACGGGTAATTGGCCGAAATGGTAAATCCAATCGCAGCCTTCCAAAACGGCCTCAGTATCGCCAATGGCCAAACCCAGTAGGGTTTTGAGTTCACCCACGCGTAGTGTTTTCCACGCTGAATCTGGGTCGGCAGCCAAACCGATGATTTCCCAAATCGCTCTATCTTCGGTCAGCCCCATTGTGAGCAGGCGGCTAAGTAGTGCGCTGCATTCGGCAGGCGTGAGCTGATTGAGTCGAGAAATCGCGGGGCGCAGGGCGTTACCCAGGCTGTTGTTTTCCCATTCCAGATCATCGACCTGATACACCTCAGACATGCCTGGGACGATAATTCGGCAGGTATAGACGCCAACATCAGTAAAATCGGCGATGTAGATCTGATACCCCTCGTTATGGATGCAATCAACCAGCCATTGGTAATCCGCCGCAATGCTATTGCTAAAGTGCCAATCGACAAATTCAAAGTCGGGCTGATTGCTTAAAAAAGCCCAGCCGACCGTGCCGCTGGAATCGATAAAATGCTGCTCCAGATTGGGGTAGTCGGCGACTTCCGCCTGATTAAAGCTCGGCTCTGGGAAATTACCCAAGCCATCGAGGCCACGTCCTTGTAGTAGCTCGGTAAGGGCGCGTTCAAGCGCGATTTCAAAGCGCGGATGAGCGCCAAAGCTACTAAAGCAACCCTGATCTTCGGGGTGCAGTAGCGTCACATTCAATACCGGATACACGCCGCCCAAGGACGCATCTTTGACCAAAATGCCAAAACCCGCCGTGCGCAAACTCGCAATACCCGCTGCGATCGCTGGGTAACGCTCAATCACATCCGCAGGGATGTCAGGCAGGCAAAGCCCTTCGGCAATGACGCGAAACTTGATGTGCCTCTCGATAATTTCGGCCAGCGCCTGTGTGCGGGCTTCTTCACGCGTATTACCTGCGGCCATACCATTACTCACATACAGATTGCCGATGATATTGACCGGAAACCACGTGATCTCTTCATCGCTGAGGCGGATAAACGGCAAAGTGCAAATGCCTCGTTGTAGATTGCCAGAATTAATATCGACCAAACTGGGGTAGGTCAGCGCATTATCTGGGTCATAAAAGGCCAGCAGTTCGCCATTGAGAATGCCTCTGGGCAAACGACCATCGGCGGTGGGGGCAAACCAGCGCTCTTGTGGGAAATGAACAAAGGGCAAATTAGCGCGCGTCAGCCCCAGATGAAAATTAGACCAAAAATAATGCCAGCTTAAACGCTCGATAAATTCGCCTAGTGCGCTGGCACGCGCGGCCAGCTCGGAGGCTCCCTTGCCATTGGTATAGAGCAAGGGGCATTCTTGATCGTGCAAATGCACGGACCAAACATGATCAATCGGGTTGAGCCATGAGGCTTCGACGACCTTAAAACCCAGCTCGGCGAGCTGAGTCTGCATTTTTACGATCGAAAATTCGAGTGGGGCATCTTTGCCAATAATCAGGCTGGCGGGCATTTCGCTGCGCATAATGGGCACGACCTAGTGGATTTTGCTGTGATGCAGCATCATCCTTGAATCACTTGTCGGTTGTATTTGCCTACGTCAATGTTTGCAAAAACAGCGCAATGAAATGGCATGGGTTTGATTTGAAACAGAAAATATTTTGCTGCATTGCAATGTCTGTTGCTGCGGAATGCGCCAATCGATCGTGGCGGGCATTGGCCATTTAGCTCAAGTACCTCGATTTCAAACTTCGATTGGCCTTGCCAACGGGCCTCGCCGCTCTGCTTTGCGGCATGAACTCACCATTAGTCCATTTCTCGCTCGCGGCCAGCAAGATGGCGACCTAAGCTGGGTCATGGAGCGTAAATGGAGCGGCTATGCGCATCCTGATGCTGTTGATTGCTTGCCTGAGTGCAGCGTTGAGCGAGGCCGCGCCGGTGGAAATCACGCTATTTGCTTCGGACAATTATCGCCCGATTAGCTGGCGCGAAGAGCAGGGGCAGGCCAAAGGTTTGGCCGTTGAGGCGGTTGAATTTGTCCAAAAGGATACGGGCATCCAGCTCAAACTTGAACTGATGCCGTGGAATAGAGCGTACAAACTCGCCGAGCAAGGGCAGGGCGGTGTGATCGGCTTGTCCTACACACCAGAGCGCGCGGGAATATTTGATTACTCAAAGGCGATTTATGATAGTGGTACCAATTTGGTGCAGCTGAAAAAAAGCTCATTTGCGGTGAAGTCTCTCGCTGAGTTATCGGGCAAGAAAATTGGCGCTTTGATCGGCGTGAGTTACGGAATCGAGATTGATCAAGCGGCCAAAAATGGGGTCTTTGAAATGGTAAGAGACACCTCGCATACGGCAAGGCTGAAAAACCTATTAGCAGGACGGATTGATGCGGCGCTACTGGCCAATGCCGTAACTGATCTTCCGCCTCTGCTGGTGGCCGACCCAGAGCTAAAAGTGCACGCTGACGAGTTTGTCGTGCTGCCCAAGCCTTTAGCGGCCGATCCGATTCATGTGGCCTTTCGCAAGGGCAGTGTCGATAGCTCCACACGAAGCAAACTCTACCAATCATTTGAAAAATGGGCGCGGCAACGCTCCGCTCATTAATGAACTTGGCCGCTCTGTGCGTGCGGTGCTAAATCGGCCGCTCGCAAAAGATCGAAATGCGCGATAATCCCGCCATTGGCAAGTGTGCTTGCTGCCCTTTTTGTGGAGTTGCGTATGAGTGAGCCAATCAGCGAGCAAAGATTAACCGAGTTGGAAATTCGTCTGGCCTTGCAGGATGATTTATTGGACGAACTCAATCAAATCATCTCGCGTCAGCAATTACAAATTGATCAGCTGGGTGCGGCATTGCACGCATTGCAGCAAAATCAGGCTACGCCCGATCAGCAGACCCCGCGCAGTTTGTTTGATGAGATTCCGCCGCATTACTAATCCGCTATTTATCGTTTGGGAGATAGCGCTCTTTGATGCGGCGATAGGTGCCATTGGCTTTGATTTGCGCAAGCCCCTGATTAAATTGATCGCGCAACTTGGCGTCATTAAATAGCACTTTGTACTCGGTAGGCGGAAAGATAGCGTGAAAAGAGAGTGGTTGTTTGGTATCAAATTTATCGGCAATTTGCGGATTGAGATATTCAAAAATAAGCCGATCGGCAATTACGACATCAGTGCGTTGGCTATAGAGCAATTTATTTTGTGTTAATTGATCTGGATATTCTTGGTAAGTGGCTAGATTGATCGCCAGCGCATATTGCGGCCCCAGTGAGATCCGTGCATTTTGAAACGCCGAAACGGTGTGTCCCGCCAAGTCTTCGACGTGCTGGATGTTAAATTGCCGGCTTTTTAAGGTGATGGCGTAGTTTTGATAACTAATGTGTGACTCAGACCAATAGCCCGTCGCGCCCGAGTTTTCATTGACCGTTGTGACGGCATCGAGTGCTTTGATTTTGGCTGAATAAAGTGCTCTTGCGGGGGGCAGAAAAGAAAACTTGACGTCGATGCCGCGCGCTTGAAATGCGGCGCGAACAATATCGAGCTCATAGCCGCTGGCTGTTTCGGGGATGACATAAGGTGGCAGTACATAGCCCGTACCAATCGTGACGACTTTTTGTGCCCAACACGGCATGGCAAGGAGCAGGGCTAGCAGGAATCGAATCATTGGTCTCTCCGTCTCTGCTGTTAATTAAAGTTGATGCCGCAGCGAAAACCAAAGTTTTTGCTGCAACTGCCATAAGAGTTTGACCATTGACCTGTCTAAAGTGTTGGTCGAGATATTGTTTTATATCGTTTTACGCTAGCAAGAAGAAAAGCCTTGTTAGCGAGGTGGTGTGATGAAGTTATTGATATGTTTGTTTTTGCTGGCGATGCCAGCGGTGGCTAGTGCGGCAGAAACCGCAGCAATTGAATCAGCTCCGGTTCTGTCTCAAACTGAAAAATCGATTTTTCAATTCTTGGATGACTGGGCTTTAGCTTGGCATAACCAGGCTTTAAATGCCTATCTCGGGTTTTATGCCAAAGATTTCACGCCAGAAAATGGGTTGTCTTTGGCGCAATGGCGCGCCCAGCGTCAGCAACGTTTGCTGGCGGCGAACTTTGTGCAGATTCAAATGATTGCACCCCAAATCACGCGGCTACATGGTGAAAATGCGACGGTGCAATTTGTGCAGAAATATCGCTCAAATCAGCTACAGGATCAGACGCTGAAAACCTTGCAGCTAATTCGTGAGCAAGGACGGTGGAAAATCCTGCGCGAATCAACTGCACCGATTTCATAATCGCAGATCTTGCTTGGGGGCAATCATGGGGCCGAAGAAGCAATTGCGCGGGCAGATCGAGCAGCTGTTGGTAGCGTTGACGCAATTGCGTACTCGTTTATTGGCGGGCGCCACCCGTGATCCAGAAACTTTGCATGATTTTCGCGTGGCATTGCGCGGCCTGCGTACCCTATTACCGCTGCTGCTGAGCAAGTCTGATCTGCTCAATGCCGCCATTAAGGCGGGCTGGCGTGAGTTGGCGCAGCTCAGTGGCCCGGCTCGCGATGCGGAAGTGATGTTGGCGGCGCTGCCGTCGCAGCATCCGGCCGCGAGGCGGCTTCGGGCACAAAAACGCATGGCTTATCAGCAATTGATCCGGCGCTTGCAGCAAGTTCATTGGCCGGTTTTGCACGCCGCCACTGTCGTACAGCTCGAACGACAATTGCGCTCGCGCGCCGTTTTGCACGCCAGAATCAAACGCAGGACCCAGCGTTTGACGCATCAGGTGCGCCAGTTGATGGTCGCGCCTGCGACGCCACAGCAATGGCATCAATTGCGCATCGCGATTAAGCGGCTACGCTATTTGATCGAATATACGCAGCACTGGCAGCCGCGTGCGTTGCTGGCCATATTTTTGCCGCTCAAGCAAGCACAAAGTGTCTTGGGTGAGATGCATGATCTTGATGTGCGGTGCGCAGCGGGGCTGGTATTGCCCGATGATGAAATGCTGCGGCTCACCTTACAACAGCAGGCGTTGCAGGCCCTGGCGCAGCTTGCGTTGCCGCGCGAGTAATGTTGTCGCACCGCGTTTGCGCCAATGCCGCTCGTGTAATCAGTTAAAATGCCGACGCTTAGCCTTAGTTAATTAGAAATCGGAATCCACATGTCAAAACAAACTCAATCGATCTGCATCGTGGGTGGCGGGCCCGCAGGGCTGATGGCTGCTGAAGTGCTGGCCCAAGCGGGGCTGCAGGTTGAGGTTTTTGACGCGATGCCATCGGTGGGGCGCAAATTTTTACTCGCGGGGGTTGGCGGGATGAATATCACGCATTCAGAGCCGCCCGAGCCTTTTTTGAGTCGCTATGGTGCGGCCGCCGCGCAGCTTAAACCCATGCTCGATGAATTCGGAGGCGATGCCTTACGCGACTGGGTACATGGCTTGGGGATACAAACTTTTGTCGGTTCATCAGGGCGGGTGTTTCCCACCGAAATGAAGGCAGCGCCCTTGCTGCGTGCTTGGCTGGTACGACTGAAAGCGGCTGGGGTTAAATTTCATCCGCGCCATCGTTGGCTGGGTTGGAACGCCGCAGGCGAGCTGCAATTTGCCACGCCTGATGGCGAAATAACGCGCCAGTTTGATGCGACCTTGCTTGCCTTGGGTGGCGCCAGCTGGGCGAAGCTGGGCTCAGACGGCAAGTGGCTACCCGTGCTGGCGGCCAAAGGCGTGAACATTGCTCCCTTGCAAGCCGCCAATTGTGGTTTTGATGTGAATTGGTCGCCCTTTCTGGCTAAAAAATTCGCCGGTACGCCGCTCAAAGCCGTGGCGGCGAGTGCCTCGATGGATGAGCGCAAGAAAGTGGGCGAGTTTGTGATAACTGAAGGCGGTGTGGAAGGTAGCTTGGTGTATGCCATTTCCAGTGCGCTGCGCGAGCAAATTAATCTGCACGGCTCGACGACGCTTTGGCTGGATTTACTGCCGCAAAAACCTGCCGCTGAAGTGCATAGCGCCTTGATGCAGCCGCGCGGTGCGGATTCAATGGCAAATCATTTGCGACGCAAGCTCAAAATCGAAGGCATTAAAGCTGCGCTTTTGCACGAAATACTGTCAAAAGAGCAATTTATGCAGCCCGATGTGCTGGCTGCTGCCATTAAATCCTTGCCGATTAAATTGCTGGCACCACGCCCGATTGACGAGGCGATCAGCACTGCGGGCGGCGTTAAATGGGATGCTGTTGATCAGGCCTTGATGCTGAAAGCCGCGCCGGGGGTGTTTGTTGCCGGCGAAATGCTCGATTGGGAAGCGCCCACGGGCGGCTATCTACTGACGGCTTGCTTCGCGACGGGCCGCCACGCCGCGCACGGCATATTGGCGCATTTGCAGCACACTGCCGCATAGGCCTTCCCAGACCCCCGTTAGACCCAACACTGCCACAAGCATCAGGCCTGCGCCAATGAGGGCGGACGAACTCATTTGTTCGCCTAGTATCCCTACGCCATACAGTGCGCCAAATAGTGGCTCTAGCCCCAACAGTATTGCAACACGAGTCGGGGCGAGTCGGCTGGCCGCCCAGTTTTGCGCAAAAAATGCAAAAAGGGTGCAGAACATAATCAGGTAAATCAGCTTGACCCAAAAATCAGGAGCATTAGGTAATTGCAATTGATGGATAGGTATAGCCACCAAAGCGATTGCTAGCATGCTCATGCCGACAATACCCGTCTGTATGGTGCTTAGCCCCAAGGCTGGCGCAGGGTGGGCTAGGGTGAGCTTTCGGGTCAGCGTGACGACCACGGCACGTAAAATGGCAGCGCCAAAAATCAGGACATCGCCTCGATTAAGCTGTGCTTTTTGTGCAGCAAAACCACTAAGCAAAGCTGCACCGAGCAGGGCCAAGGCGAGCCAATACCAAGTTCGCGGCTCAGGCTTTTGCCCGAGCAGCAGCCATTGCGCCAGCGGTGTCAGCGGCAGACACAAACTAATCAAAAAAGCCGCATTGCTCGCGCTGGTTTGCGTTACGCCATAGGTCTCGCAAACGAAAATTGCGGCAATCAGCAGGCCAAGTGGTGTACCGGTACGGATTGAGTTTGCTTGTTCTGGGCGTGAATAGCGCAAAAAACGTGGCAAAAGCAGGGCAAAAGTGATTAAAAATCGCAATGCTAAAAATCCAAGCACCGGATAAAACAGCAATGCGCTTTTGCTGACGCCATAGCTGCTCCCCCACACCATCGCTACCGCCAACAGCATCAGTTGGGCCAGCCATAGATCTCCCTTTGTTAAGTTTTTCATTATGTCGATGTATTTGACCTAAAACTGGGATTATCAATTGTTGTGCTTTGCGTGATAATCCGTAGATTATGCAAAACACTCATGCGCTATGAGCACAAATCAATTGATTGCTTTATTGCCCGATATGGCTGTATTTGTTCGGGTCGTGGAATGCGGTAGTTTTTCGGCGGCAGCCAAAGAGCTGGGGCTGAGTGCCTCGGCGGTGAGTCGGCAAATTGCCCGATTGGAGCGCGCGCTGTCTGTACGGCTACTGGAGCGCAGTACCCGCAGTTTGCGCCTTAGCGATGCCGGACAAGCTGCCTTGACTCGCTGTCAGAGCATGTTGGCGGCGGCGCAAGAAGCGATGCAGGTCTCCGAGCAATATATTGCCAGCCCGCAAGGCCGAGTCAGGTTGGCCGTGCCGCGCGGTTTTGCGCGAGCGGTGTTGCAGAGCCTGATCACGCCTTTTTTGCAGCAAAATACCGGCATCGAGCTGCAACTGGTCGTGACAGATCGGCTGATTGATCCGCTCGAAGATGAAATCGACCTCGTGATCCGCATTGGCGATCAACCGCCACCAGGTTTAATTGGTTTGCCATTAATGCAAATCGAGCAAGTATTAGCCGCCAGCCCCGCGTATCTGGCGCAGCACGGCGTGCCGCAGTCACCGCAAGACTTGCTCGAGCATGCGTGTATTTGTCTCGGTGAATCACCGATAGATCATCGCTGGCGCTTGAGCCGCGGCAAAGAGGAGGCGACGGTCTCTATCGCAGGGCCGCTGCGCGTTAATCATAGCGAGATGCGTTTGCAGGCCTCACTCGATGGCATTGGCATCGCCAGCCTGCCCGACTTTACCGCCCGCAGTGCGCTCGCCGCAGGGCGATTGCAAAGGGTTTTGTCGGATTGGCGTTTGGGGACTTCATACGCAGGCACCGCCTATTTGCTGTATCCTGCGCACCGCTATTTGCCACCCAAACTTCGTTGCGTCATTGATGCATTGGTCGCACACTGTCGGGGCCAACAGCTTCATGATCAATACGCCTGTGAATAGGATTTTGCTGTGCCACTCGCCACCCAATTACGCCAAGACATTGCCGACACTGAGGCACTAATCCGATCGCTAGACCCGCGAACGAGCCAGTTTATTGTGATGCAAGGCGACAAAGCATTTCAATTTGAAATGGTCAATCGCAAGCCGCAAAGTGCCAAAGTGGTGGCGCTCGCTTTGGCCACGCGCTTTACCGACGTCGACGCACAGATGGTCGCAAGGGCGCTGCTCCAACCCGCAGGTGAACCCGCCCGTGCAGTGCCATTGTTGGCTGCTTTAAAGATGCAATTGACCAAGCAGCAAGCAACGCTGAATCGCCTGGAGCAGGCAATTAGCGTGATCCAATGGATGCCACGCAAAGAGTAAATTGCAGCGCTCGTCGGCAATGTTAGGGCGCTAAATCGAAATAAACATTGACAATTGTCTGCTCTCCCTATATAGTTCGCCCCTCTGTCGCGGGATGGAGCAGTTGGCAGCTCGTCGGGCTCATAACCCGAAGGTCACAGGTTCGAGTCCTGTTCCCGCAACCAAATACTTAAGCCAAAAACTCTTCGAAAACTGGGTGTTACTTCTGTGACAATCTGTGCCCAAATCGAAGATTTTTTGCTCAGTCCGATAGGGCTGAAAGCCAGTACAGACGCGGGATGGAGCAGTTGGCAGCTCGTCGGGCTCATAACCCGAAGGTCACAGGTTCGAGTCCTGTTCCCGCAACCAAAAATAAAAAAACCTAGGTCTCAAGCCTAGGTTTTTTTTCGTCTCGGATTTTTGCAATTTGGGCACAGAACCCGTCTGTGCCCATTTTTGTGCCCATCCTGTGCCCAACTGATTTTTCACTGGCAGTAAAAAACACCCGTTTTGACCTTCGCCGATTTTTAAGAAAATGTGCCCAATTTTTATGGCCTTGACCTTCGGGCATTGTGCCCAAATTGCACGACTTTCAACATGACCTTCGCTTTTTTTCGGGGGCTTGTGCCCATGGTGGATTTTTTGGGCACAGGATGGGCACAGAAATCTATCTCGTCTTTTGAGCTTAATTGATCCAAATTGCTGTTATTGCTGATCGCAAAAGCGAGGAAAAACAAGGCCTCGCAGTGAACGTCTGATTTTTCAACTGCGAGGTCTGATCGATTTGGCGGTCATTGAAATTTCACTACTGCGATTGCCACTATTCTGTTTTTTCTCTGTTGGGCACTGCTTCGGGAACGTGCTCAAGCAGGTCTGAAATCGAACAAGAAAAGTATGTGCAGAGTGCATCAATCACTTCAAGCTCAATTCTTTCCGCAGTCTCATGATAAAGGCGCGTAAGCGTCCCTCGATTTATTCCAGTATCACGGGCTAGGTCACTTATTTTTATCCTGCGTTCACCCATGATCTTTGATAGATGGCACTTAACCACTTCGACTCCTTGAGATCAAAAAGATCTCCTGTAGATCAAAAAGACTTGTAAAAGATCTTATTTGGCGTATATTGATCTTCAGGAGATCAATATTGCTATTTGGTAGGTAAATTAATCTCCTGATCATACGATTATTCTAGGAGTTATGCCATGAGTACTACTTACCTCACTACCGAAGAACTTGCCGCACGTATTCATTACGATGCGCGCACTATCCGCAATCAATTGGTTGATAACTGCCTTATTGAGGGCCGTCACTACATCAAACCATTCGGTCGTCGCAAATTCCTGTTCATTTGGGAGGCCATTGAAAATGACATGCTGACCAAACAAGAAGACACCATTGCAATGCCTCTGGCAAATTGAGGGGTGCTAAAAATGGGAGCCATTCGAGCAAGGAAAGAAACGGGGCTTTTATTTATTGATTTTCGCTGGGAGGGGAAGCGCTGCAGGGAGCAAACGAATCTGCGTGACAATGCAACAAACCGCAGAAAGCTAGAAAAAATGCTGCAGCAAATTGAATCTGAGATTAAGTTGGGCCGCTTTGACTATGCCCGCTTTTTTCCAGAGTCAAAAAGTGCTGAGAATTCTGTTTTTAACACATCACCAATTAAATCGATTGGAACTGCGCTAAACACGACCACAGAGGATGGTGCGGAGCAAAAAGGTCCACTCTTTAGCGTCTTTATTGAGGAGTGGTTAGTTGAAAGCCAAATCACCTGGCGACGATCACATCAAGTGAATATTCGCGGCATGATTGATAAGTACTATTTGCCAGCATTTGGAACAGTTGGGGTCGGCAACATCACTCGCGCTGATTTGCTCAAATTCCGGTCGTCTCTCGCCAAAGTTTCGGGCCGGAATGGGAACATTACTTTATCTGCTAACCGTATCAACAAGATCATGGATCCGTTACGTCGGATTTTTGAGGAAGCCGCCGACCGTTATGACTTTACCACGCCTTTTGTGCGGATCAAACCGCTCAAGGTGCCACGCTCTGATGTTCAGCCTTTTACGCTGGCTGAGGTGCGGCTGATTATTGATTCGGTACGACCTGATTTTAAGAACTACTACACGGTGCGTTTTTTTAGCGGAATGCGTACGGGTGAGATCGATGGCTTGAAGTGGAAATACGTCGATTTCGAACGACGCGTGATTATGGTGCGCGAAACGATTGTGGCTGGTGAGGAGGATTACACCAAAACCGATTCGTCGCAACGTGATATCGCAATGTGCGGTCCGGTTTTTGACGCGTTAGAAAATCAATATCGCGCCACAGGGGCCATGTCGGAATACGTGTTCTGCAATTTGCAGGGCTTGCCCGTTGATCACAACAATATCACCAAGCGAGTTTGGTATCCCTTACTTTCCCACCTTGGGCTAGAGAAACGCCGTCCCTATCAATCGCGGCATACCGCCGCAACGCTGTGGCTGGCTGCCGGTGAAGCACCAGAATGGATCGCACGTCAGATGGGGCATGCCAATACCGAAATGCTGTTCAAGGTGTATTCGCGCTATGTGCCGAATCTGACCCGTCGTGATGGATCGGCATTTGAGCGTTTGCTGCTGCAAGGGCAATCCAGTTTACCCAGCCAAGTTATCGAGGCAATCAAGCAGGAGGTGCAAGCATGAGCGAGCACATCTATTTTGCCGAATCAGGCTTGCCCAAATTACGCCCTGATTATGCCGCAGCGCACACCATCAGTGTCGTACAGCGCTTGGTATTGCCATCAAATCACCCGACAGCAGTAAAGGAGTAAAGTCATGACCCATACTTCAATCCTTGAACAAGCCGAATTAGGCAAACTGTATGGCCTGCATCGAATCAAAGGCTATTACCGACTCACAGGTATATTGGCTCATTTAGATAACTACGGCCAGCCGTGGTGGCAAATCAGGCTTTCTGATTGTACTGGCACCTTGGTCGTTGAATATCGTCCCAGCGAATTAAGCTCGTCCAGTGCCAATGATTCACCAGCAGCCTTGCCGTGGGGAATTCGTCATGGCGGCCTAGTGCAGCTTGAGGCCAAAGTAGGGCAGCAGGATGCCGGTTACTTTACGGGGCGAGTAGTGTGGCTTCAGCCAGTGCTTGAAGTTCGCGTTCAGCCTATTTTGGCGAGATTACCGATTCTCTCTACTTTGCCACGCAGCCATTGTCCTCGCACTGAATTACTCGATCGATTAGTTCATCAAGTGCGAACACTCAAAAGTGATTGCTTAAAACGTTTTGTCAGTATGGTCTTGGAGCAATCGCATGTCGCAGTCGGCTTTCTCTCTGTGCCAGCCAGCTATCGGCATCATCATGCCTATGCTGGGGGATTATTGGCTCATTCGCTTGAAATGATGGCAACCCTGGCTGTCTTGCCAGCGTTGAATGATCAAGAGCGTGAAGTCGCCATGGTAGCTGGGCTATTGCATGATCTGGGTAAGGCTTGGACATTAAGTGCCGAAGGTGAGCTCACCGAACTGGGTTACCTCGTCGCACATGAACACCTCACGCTGGAATTATGTGGACCCGCACTAGTTTGGCTTGATCAACATGCGCCTGAACTGGCTTTGGTTCTGCGGCATATCTGGTGCAATTTAACGCCTAGTACCCGATTTAATGCTCAGCCTGTTCTGCCCTTGGTGCATGCAGTGCAAATGGCCGATCAATTGAGCGCCGATCAAGACCACAAACGATACTGGCCAAAGCGCTTCAAATTGACGACGGTAGCCAACGCCGATGTTGAAGTATTCGGTACATTACACGGCTAAAGAAAAGATCTGAGATCGAACACCATCAACGGCGCACAATAGTGCGCCGTATCAATTTAGTGGGAATATCGATAATAATTTCCATCGTAATCGAGTGACCGCAAACCTGTGTTTAGTAGACTTGATTCAAGTATGCGCTGAAGTTCAGGTTATCGGCCAAAGCGGACAGTTTGCCTCTTTGTCGACGACCAAAATCAGTGGGCCACTACAGAGATTATCCACGGCATCAAAACCATAGCGGGTGTCGACCAGCAGCTTGGTGGCGATGACGGCATTGTTGTACGCAATCAGATCCTGATCGTATTTGGCTTTGGCCTGGTTATAGCTGGCGACGGATTGCTGGTATTGCTGCTGCGCCTGATTGTAGGTGGCCAGATTGGATTGGTAGCTTTGCCCATTACCCAGCTTGGAGGCGTGCGCCAGCCATTTGCAATTAATGGGTATGCCCATGAAAGCCTTTTTATTAAAGGGCTGTGAGGGTATACCCTGAAATAAAATCTGAGATTTTTAAAGAACGATGCTCAGCGCCGAGCTTCACAGGCTCAGCGCTAGGCTACAAACAGACGGGGCTTTATGCGGCAATGAACAGGGCGATTACGCTGCGCTAATCGCCCCTACCGTGCTCAACTTACCGCATTGTGGGGGCGGAAATCGCAAGGGGGCTGCGAGCAGTTCACATGCGCAAATCAAGATTTTCACATCCTACTTGGCTAGTTGAATTATAAAATCAAACAAATCGCCTTCAAATTCAAGATCCCCTGAGTCTATGTGCATGTGTGTGGTGTCGGATATTTTCCCTGAAAAAACATTATAAATTGAAGAGGCCAAAATCTCTATTGCATTGGCTGACAAATAAATATTGTTGCTCCAATTGTCATTGTCAAGCCTGGACGTCTTTGCTGGGTGTAAATTAATCCTGCAGTTAACCCCGGTTATTTCTATTGCAATTTTTAATTGCAGTCTTTTTGCAAAATCAAGCAATTCATCTTTTGTGCCGAATATGATAAAGCTCAAGAATTCATCTTGGTTGTCAATGTGTACCTGCATTCTAATAATCACCTTTTATGATGGTTGATGGATTAATTGCAATGTGAGGGTCTGCCAATAATGAATTTTTACCTTGCACTACACTATTAATTTGAGTTTGCAGGTTTAAGTGCGGGCCGAGTTCCTGTACATGTTTATTGCTTGGGTTAATATCAAATCCAGCGCGCAAAGTGATGCTATTTCCTTTTTCATCAGTAAAAGAATTAATCATTTGTACCCCAGTTGGTTTGTTGATTGTTCTTATGCTGCCTAGGCCCAAAAAGTTAGCCGCTGCGTCTAAAGCTTCTGAAACACTAATTCCTTCTGTACGGCCTTTTAACGAATTTGCTATTGATCCCAGGCGGCTTGCAACATTTGCCAAGCCCGAACTAAATTGCCCGCTGGGGCCAAGAGCATCCATCTGTTCGCCAAACCCAGGGGCTTTGGATATTTTAGAGGGGCTAACGCCCAAACTCATCATATCCATGAGCGCTCCACTTGAAACACTGCGACCGGCTATCTTAGCGCCTTCATTTTCTGGGCCATTACCTTCAGGCTGCCGCCCATCCGGATCAACAAATTTAAACGGATTATTGTTCGCGTACGCGTAGCGGTTAAAGCTGTGGATTGGATTTGATACGTTCCAGTCTACCGGGTCGATGGCGGCGAAGCGGCCCAGCAGCGGGTCGTACCAGCGGGCGCCGAAGTAGGTGAGGCCAATTGCTTCCTCGTGCGGTTTGCCGGTGAACCATTGCTGGTTTTTGCTCGGGCTGCCGTCGGTGGCTTTGTCACCGAATGGTTTATAGCTGGCTCGCCAGAGCAGGCTGCCGCTGGCATCGGTCGCCGCAATCGGGCTGCCTACTGCGTCGTTGTGGTAGTAGGTGGTCGTGCCGTTGCTGTCGGCGTCGACCAGTTTCTGTCGCCCCAGATACAGGTGATTGCTGCTCGCGCCGGTACTCAGGTCTTTGTCGAAATACAGCAGGCCGTCGAGGCCGGTGAATTCGAGTTTGTTTTGCCCATTGCCGACGCTCAATACGCGCGTGCCTGCGCCGTCGTAGGTATAGGCGATCTGGCTGGCGCTGCCTTTGTTCACCCAGCGCAGATTGCCAGCGGCATCGTATTGGTAAGTCTGCCCATCACCCCGGCTGCTGAGGTTGCCCCAGCCGTCATACGTCAATGAATAGCTTTTGTTCCCCGTGACCGTTTTGAGTTTTTGATTGGGCTCGTAGCCGTATTCAAGACGGTAGTCGCCAAAGCTTTGCTTGGTGATGTTGCCATTGCCGTCATAATAAATGTCTCCCTTGCCCCAGGGGCCGTCAGAGACCAGCAAACGATCAACTTCATCGTAGCTATTGCTGCGATCCCAGTTCGGGTAAACGCTGTCTGTCACGGTGATGAGATTACCCACGGCATCAAAACCATAGCGGGTGTCGACCAGCACCCTGGCGGCGATGACGGCATTGTTGTACGCAATCAGATCCTGATCGTATTTGGCCTTGGCCTGGTTATAGCTGGCGACGGATTGCTGGTATTGCTGCTGCGCCTGGTTGTAGGCGGCCAGATTGGATTGGTAGCTTTGATACTGCTGATTATAAGTCGCGACTTGGCTACGGTATGTGTTCCAGGCTGTCGCTTTGGGCTGCCAATCGGCCAGGCATGGGTTTAATTTTGTCGTCGTCCATGTCGATAGCGCACTTTGATACTGCTCTGGACGCACATATTGGGTCGACAGCGGCGGGGGATAAATCGCCCGGCAGCCAGCTTGCCCATCACTCCAGAAGGTTCCGCGTTGATTCCAGCTTGTTGTACAGGAGGCCATTTGGCTTTGCCAAGTTGCATAGGCAGCTTTATAACGGTCGCTTGCGCCACTTAAGCCATTAAAATCGCTGAGCAAAGGTTCCCGATAGAGTGCTCTGCAGGCGGTGTCGGCACTCATTGTGGCGCCCGGCTCGGCATATCCTGGTTGCGCCGGGGCCGTGGGGGCTACAGGCGGTGATTGTGTAAACGGCGCTGGCGGCGTGGGTGATACCGGTGCCTGTGGTATTTGGGAATTGGCTGGCACCAATTTCTGCAAAGTTGGCCAACCACGCACACCAAAATCGAATTGGTTGATGCGGCCATTCGCATTGCGATATTCAAGAACTTGGTGACGAGGATTGTATTTCAGTCCCGTGACATAAGAGCCTAATCCTGTGGGACGGCCAAATGCATCGGGATATAGATCGATTTTTTGCCCTGTGGGATAAGTAATCGAAGCTCTTTGATCGTTTGCATCGTAGGCATACTGCAGGGTATAGCTATTACCTGCTGCAGTCAGAGTCTCGTTGCTCAGATTATTATTGGCATCATAGGCCCATGCGCGGTTGATCGTGTTCGTTTTCTGCGCAATCAGATTGGCATTTTCATCGTAGCTAAGACAAGCAGTCTCCATAGATTGGTCAGCTACAGAGATTGTTTTAACCTTATTATTACCATCATAAGTGTATGACGTTGCGGGCAACTGATTCACCTGCTTAATCACAACATTACCCGCAAGATCATTAA